>CAYOEZ010000090.1:0-17228 GCA_964402955.1 uncultured Ktedonobacterales bacterium
GTGCTTGGGGCAGAAGGCGCGATCACACTTCCTGCGAGAGCTCGATTCGCTCATCGTCTACTTCGAACGCAGCGGGACGTTCGATAGTGAGCAAACTCGGCAGATTCTCCTGGAGGCGCTGCGCGAGCAACGCGATCAGTGGGCCGTTGCGAACTGGCGAACCCTGCTGGGCGTCGCCTTTGATGGCGAAACCGGATCGGCAAGATGAGAGAAGCCTGACCCCGGTACATGACCATCGCTCTCTCTCCACACACGATCCTCTTGAGGCCCTGAACATGCAGATCATCCTTTTTCTGGTCGTCTTTGCTGCCGCTGTGACACTCGCGTTGTACCTGGCATCGCGCTGGGCCAGCGCCCTGTTCACGAAGGAGTTGACTGGCTACCTGAGCGCCGGTGAGAGCATTGTCAACCATGAGCGCATTCCCGACGCCTGGCTACTCTCCTATCGCAAGCGCAGCGCGGCCATGCGCCAGGCAGGAAAGAGCGAGCGAAAGATAGAGGCGGTCGGGCTGTCTGCACAAACGCATTGTCTGCATGAATTCGACAAGCTTATCCACTTCTTTGAGCGAAACAATCTGACGGACGGCGACGAAACCCGCGCAGACGTGCTAACCGCGCTGCGCACGCAGAGGGATCTCTGCGAACGAGCGTCGTGGCAAGCTCTGCTTGCCCCTGATTCGGCGCTGTCTGCTGCCGCTGACGAGGAGATGGCAGGCTGAACGCAAACGGGGACACCGAGCGGTGCAGTCTACTGCTCTGGTAAGCCCTGTCCTTGCCGCCGATAAGCTCGTTGTCCAGCAGCGGGCTAGCATTCAGTCCGCGGAGAGGGTGTTGAACAATGGCGTTTTGGTGCGTAGCATAGCCCCTCGTGGGCGTCGAAAGCCCCGATACGGCCAATTCGACGGCCACCCCCTGAGTGCCGGGGGCAGGCAAACAGCCTATGCTACGCGTTTCGGTGCCTTGTTCAACACTCTGCTTGTGGAAGCACTTGACGGTGAACGCCCAAGTATGATATGATAGCAGAGTACATGACGTGTGGTGGTAACCCCAGGGCGTACTTGTTTTCTTGCTCCTCGTCCCCTATTAGCAGCCTGAAGCGAAGGCAGACCCGGGTTGACCCACATGCTCCGTACAGTCCATACACTGGGGCGGCTCCTGTCTCTCCACCTGACCTCTCGTTTCAATGTCGTGTGACACACAATCTCGTGTGTCAATGCCAAACAAGGAGGTTTTCCCATGTCCAGGACAAAGGTAACCAGGCGTGAATTCTTCACACTGGCGGCAGTAGCGTCCGGCACAGCCATCGTGGCTGCCTGCGGCGCAACACCCACACCCACGCCCGTTCCAACGGCCACCAAGGCGCCCGTACCGCCAACCGCTGCACCGGTCGCGCCCACCGCGACCAAGGCCCCGGTTGCGCCCACCGCTGCACCAGCGGCCCCGACCGCCGCGCCGGCCACAGCAACGGCCGCTCCTGCTGCTGTCCCGACCAAGGCGCCGAGCGCCGGCGCTCAGTACATCGGCAAGCTCGAAGGCTACGAGGTTCAGGCTAGCGTGGCCAAGCCGGCCAAGGTGGGAGAAGCGCCCATGCTGGCCGACCTGGTCAAGGCTGGCAAGCTGCCGCCCGCTGAGCAGCGCATCCCCGATGAGCCGTGCGTCACCAAGCCGCTCAAGGAAATCGGCAAGTACGGCGGAACCTGGCGGCGTGGCTTTACCGGTCCGGGCGACGGCGAAAACGGCAACCGTATGGTAGCGGTGGACAAGTGGATTTTCTGGGACTACACAGGCACCAAGGTCATCCCCAGCCTGGCCAAGGCCTGGAAGGTCTCGGACGACGGCAAGACGACGACCATTATCCTGCGCAAGGGCACCAAGTGGTCCGACGGCAAGCCCTACAGCGCTGACGACTGCATGTTCTGGTTCGAGGACATGTACTCGGACAAAGATCTGACGCCCGTCCCGCTCCCCGAGATGTCTGTCGCTGGCAAGCCAGGCAAGATGGTCAAGAAGGACGACCTCACCATCGAGTTCCAGTTCGAGGCCACCTACTACCTGTTCGAGCTGGTGCTGGCTGGCGACATGGGGCCCGGGCGCGGCCAGGCTGTCGGCCAGTTCATAACCCTCACGGGGGGCGGCTATGCACCCAAGCACTATCTCTCCCAGTTCTTGCCCAAGTACAAGCCGCAGGCGGAACTCGATGCCGCGGCCAAAGCAGCAGGCTTCGATAACTGGAAGAGCCGGTTCATGGTGCTCAAGGACTGGGAGCGCAACGTGGACCTGCCAGGTGTGCAACCCTGGAAGGTCGTCACCGACATCACCAAGCCCCAGTGGGTCATCGAGCGCAACCCATACTTCTGGGAAGTTGACACGGCGGGCAACCAGTTGCCCTACATTGACAAGGTCCAGTTTACCCTGGCCGAGAACGTTGAGGTGCTGAACCTGCGGGCCATCGCTGGCGAATATGATCAGCAGGAGCGCCACATAGACATCCAGAAGCTGCCGGTGTTCATCGAGAACCAGCAGAAGGGCAACTACACCGTGCACCTCGATCCGGGTGTGTATGGCTCCGACACCCTCCTCTTCATCAACCATACCTTTGATGGAGATCCTGAGATCGCCAAGTGGCTGCATAACAAGGAGTTCCGCCGTGCCCTCTCTATGGGCATTGATCGCGACCAGGTTAACGAGGCGCTCTTCCTGGGCCTGGGCACGCCTGGCTCTCCCGTACCCGATGAAAGCATGCCCGAGAATCCCGGCCCCGAGTGGCGCAAGAAGTGGCATGTCCTCGACATCACCCAGGCCAATCAAATACTGGACAAGATCGGCCTGGACAAGAAGGATGCTGAAGGCTATCGCCTGCGCACCGACGGCAAGGGCCGCCTGCGCATCGAGCTCCAGGCTTCGGCTGGCGCCTTCCTGCCCTACATCAAGCATGCTGAGATGATCGTCCAGCAATGGAAGAAGATCGGCATCCAGGGCGACGCCAAGGAGTTTGAGCGCAACCTGTTCACCGCCAACCGAGACAATAACACGCAGCAGATCTCCCTGTGGTCGAACGGCGGCACGGAGCTCATCTACCTCTATCCCGCACACGCCCTGCCAGTGCAGACGGGGAACTTCTACAGCGTTCCCATCGGCACGTGGTATGCAACGGGCGGCAAGCAGGGCATCGCGCCGAAAGACCCCGACCTGAAGAAGGCCATGGATCTGTTCACTGAGGCCCAGACGAAGAAGCTCGAGGAGCGCAACAAGATCGCCCAGGAAATCTGGAAGATCTACGTAGACGCCGTACTGGGTATCGGTGTGGTTGGTGTGTCGCCGGCCTTCCTGGGCGTCCGCATTACCAGCAACAAGCTGGGCAATATTCCGGCGCGCCACGTCAACGCTCAGCACATGCGCAACCCCACCGGCTCACGCCCGACCACCATATTCTTCAAGTCATAACCATGTGTGTTGCTCCAGCGGGACGCCCCGACGCGTTGGGGCGTCCCGCGCTGTCGCAGCGTGCTCGACGACTCTCTGCTCTGGCGTGGGCCGGTGTCAATCGGCCCACGCCACATGAGGTAGGAATCTTTGCTATCATACATTCTACGCCGATTAGTCATGGCAGTCTTCACCGTGGTGGCCATCAGCATTCTCTCCTTTGTTATCATCCAATTGCCGCCTGGCGACTTCGCGACGGCCTACATTGCCCAGCTCCAAGCATCAGGAAGTGTAGTATCTGCTAACGAGGCCGAGATTCTGCGTGCCCAATACGGCCTTGACCAGCCCATCTACGTGCAATACATCAAGTGGGTCGGATTGATGACCCAGGGCAACTTCGGCATGGCCATGAACTGGAACAAGCCAGTCAAAGACGTCATCGGCGACCGGCTGGCAATGACGATGGTCTTGTCGGTGTTTGCCATCATGCTCACCTGGATTGTGGCTTTGCCCATCGGCATCTACTCAGCGGTGCGGCAGTATTCGATTGGCGACTACATCTTCACTCTGATCGGCTTCATCGGTATCGCCGTACCCAACTTCATGCTGGCCCTGATCCTGATGTACCTGGGGTTCAAATACTTCAACATGAACATTGGCGGCCTCTTCTCTGCCCAGTACGAACAGGCGCCCTGGAGTTGGCCGAAGCTGTTTGATCTGCTTAAGCATCTCGTCCTTCCATCGCTGATCCTCGGTTTGGCCGGGACGGCTCAGCTCATCCGCATCATGCGCGCCAACCTGCTGGACGAGCTGCGCAGGCCCTATGTCGTGACAGCGCGAGCCAAGGGTCTTTCGGAGACGCGCGTCATCCTCAAGTATCCGGTGCGGGCGGCCCTCAATCCTTTTGCCAGCACGCTTGGCTACTATTTCCCCTATGTCGTGTCGGGCAGTATCATTGTGTCGCTGGTGCTCAGTTTACCCACCGTTGGACCGCTGCTGTTGAGCTCCCTGCTTGCCCAGGACATGTTTCTGGCTGGCACCATCGTGCTCATGCTGGGTGTCATGACCGTGATCGGCACTTTCGTTTCTGACCTGGTATTGATGTGGATCGATCCCCGCATCCGCATGGAGGGATAGGCAAGAATGGCCACACTGCCCACAACACCAGACGCCGAAGAACGCATTTCTGTTGCCACGCAATGGCAGCTCATGTGGTGGCGCTTCCGTAAACACACTCTGGCCAAGGTGGGAGCGCTTGTTGTTATCTTCTTCTACCTTGTAGCGCTCTTTGCCGACTTCCTTGCCTATTCCGACCCGCAGTTCGTCGAGGCGCAGCGTTCTCTCCTGTCGCCGCATGGCATCCAGTGGATGGACAACGGCAAGTTTGCGCCGTTCGCCTACGGCCTGTCGGGAACGCGCGACCCCAAGACGTTCAAGCGCGTGTACGTGACTGACCCGAACGCCAAGTACCCCATTCGCTTCTTCGGCAAAGGTTTTGAGTGGAAGATCCTGGGCAAGAGCGTGGATCGCCACCTCATTGCCGTCGAGGGGGCCAAGGCCGAGGAAGTGCTCTTCCTCCTCGGCACCGACTCGCTCGGACGCGACCTTTTCTCTCGCCTGATGTATGCCACCCGCACCTCGATGACAATCGGCCTTGTGGGAGTCACGCTCAGCCTCTTCCTGGGCATCCTCTTAGGCGGCGTCTCCGGTTTCTATGGAGGCTCGATAGACACACTGATACAGCGTTTGATCGAGATCATCCGCTCGATTCCGACCATCCCCCTGTGGATGGGCTTGGCGGCTGCTCTCCCGCGCGAATGGAACGTGCGGCAGGTCTACTTTGCCATCACGATCATCATTTCACTTGTCGGCTGGACGGAGTTGGCGCGCGTTGTGCGCGGGCGCTTTCTCTCTTTGCGTGAAGAAGACTTTGTGACGGCAGCCGAGCTGGCTGGCTGCAGTCAGATGCGCATCATTTTCCGCCACATGGTGCCGTCGTTCCTGAGCCATATTATTGCCGCCACCACCCTGGCAATTCCGGCGATGATCATCAGCGAGACCTCGCTGAGCTTCCTGGGCCTGGGGCTGCGCCCGCCGGCCGTCAGTTGGGGCGTTCTGCTGCAGGACGCACAGAATGTTCAGTCTCTGGCGATCTCGCCCTGGCTTGTCTTTCCGACCGTGCCGGTCATCATCGTGATCCTGGCCTTGAATTTCCTCGGCGACGGTCTGCGTGACGCCGCTGACCCGTACGGATAAATCGAGCAGCGCGAGCGTTCCACGTCAAAGTCCGCACGTAGAGTCTTGATCGCTATGTCTTTGGAGCATGCTATGGAAAATGGGCAGAAGCCCATCCTGTCGGTTCGTAACCTGAAAACGTATTTCTTCCAGGATGAAGGCACCGTTCACGCCGTTGACGGCGCCAGCTTTGATCTATACAAGGGCAGAACGCTTGGCATTGTGGGCGAAAGCGGCTGTGGCAAGAGCGTCACCGCCCGCTCCGTACTGCGCATTGTTGAGCGTCCCGGGCGCATTGTCGAAGGCGAGATCATGCTGCGGCGCAGAGCCGGCAGCAATCACGCCGAAGAGCTTGACCTGACAAAGCTCGGCCCTGATGGCAAGGTCATGCGCTCTGTCCGCGGCAAGGACATTGGTCTGATCTTTCAGGAGCCGATGACGTCGTTCAGCGCCTATTACACGATCGGCAATCAGATAACTGAAGTCATCCGGCTGCATCTCAAGCTGGGGCAGCGCGCGGCGCGGCAGCACGCAATTGAGATGCTGCGGCTAGTTGGCATTCCCAAGCCGGAGCGGCGTATTGACGAGTATTCGTTCCAACTCAGCGGCGGCTTGCGCCAGCGCGCCATGATTGCCATGGCCCTCTCCTGCAACCCGGACATCTTGATCGCCGATGAGCCGACCACAGCCCTCGACGTGACGACGCAGGCGCAGATTCTGGCCCTGCTGGAGCGGCTGCAGAGCGAGCGAGAGATGGCCATCATGCTCATCACCCACAACCTGGGCGTCGTGGCAGAAATGTGCGACGACGTGGTTGTCATGTATCTAGGGCGGGTCGTTGAAAAGGGCCCCGTCGATGACATCTTCCACGAGGCCAAACACCCCTACACACAGGCGCTGCTGCGTTCCATTCCCAGTATCGATTCGGCGCCGCGTGTCAAGCTGCCGACAGTCAGCGGAAGCATCCCGCATCCCTACAACCGGCCCAAAGGCTGCCCTTTCAACACGCGCTGCCCTCAAGTAATGGCCGGTCTGTGCGATGTTGAGGTTCCTTCCCTGCTGTCGATCGCTGAGAACCATGATGTCAGTTGTTTCTTGTACCATAAGCCGGCTACACCCGGCGCGCCGGCCAAGTAGCATGCCGCGTAGGGCAGGTTTCTTACCTGCCGCTAAATGAACAAATCCGTTGGCGGGTATGAAACCCGCCCTACATCGTTGACAGGGCAAGTGAAACGTGAACGACACAAGCAACGAGATTCTGTTGGACGTCAGGCGCCTGCGCAAGTTCTTCCCCATCCAAAAGGGATTCCTGCGCCGCACTGTGGGCCACGTGCGTGCTGTTGACGATGTTACGTTTTATGTCAAGAAGGGTGAAACCCTGTCGCTCGTCGGTGAGAGCGGCTGCGGAAAGACAACAACGGCCCGCTGCGTGGTGCGCGCCATCAAGCCGACGGGGGGCGAGATACTCTTTCGCAACAGCGATAGCGGCGGCGGGGTCATGGACATCGCCCCTTTGCCCAAGAGCAAGCTCAAACCTCTGCGCCACCAGATGCAGATGATCTTTCAGGATCCCTACTCGTCTCTGAACCCACGCATGACGCTGTTTGACATCGTGGGCGAGCCGCTACTCGTCAACGGCGTTAAGAGTCGGCAGGAACGCATGGATCGCGTCGCAGCTATGCTCAAATTGGTCGGGCTGCGCCCCGAATATATGCGCCGCTTCCCGCACGCCTTCAGCGGCGGCGAGCGCCAGCGTATCGGCATCGCCCGCGCCCTGGCCTTGAATCCAAGCCTGGTCGTGGCCGATGAACCCGTATCTGCTCTCGACGTCTCAGTTCAGGCGCAGATCCTCAACCTGATTCTGGACTTGCAGGCGCAACTGGGCTTGACGACAATCTTCGTCGCGCACGATCTCAGCGTCGTCAAACACATCAGCGAGCGTATCGCCGTCATGTATGTCGGGCGCATCGTAGAGACAGCGACGACCGTCGATCTCTTTGCCGCACCGCGCCATCCGTACACGGAGGCATTGCTGGCAGCCGTGCCCAAGCCTGATCCGCGGCGCAAGGGCACGCGCATGTTGCTCGAAGGCGAAGTTGCCGATCCGGCTAATCCGCCCTCTGGCTGCTATTTCCACCCGCGCTGCCGGTATGCGGGTGAGGTCTGCCGCACGACAACACCCGTTCAAGAAGAGATCGAAGCGGGGCATTTCGTCAGTTGCCACCGGGCTCGTGAGCTAACATTGAAGGGAGTAAGCAGGACGTGAGCGAGCTGCCGGGTTTGGACATGCGCAACGGGCTGACACGCGCCAACCTGCATGGTGTGTGGGCGGCGATTGTGACGCCTTTCGACGAGAATGACCGTTTCGACGAAGACGTTCTGCGCGAGAGTGTTCGTCGTCTGCATGCCGCCGGCGTGCACGGCATCTACACCACCGACAGCGACGGCGAGTTTTACGCTGTCGAGTTCGATGAGTTCAAGCAGATCGTGCGCGTTTTCGCAGACGAAACACAGCGGCTGGGCTTCCCCGCGCAGGTGGGCGTAACCTGGTGCAACACGCAGGGAATGCTCGACCGCCTGCGTTTTGCTGCGTCCTGTGGCATTCTTGGCGCGCACGTGGGGCACCCGTTCTTCATGCCCATGACGCCGGAGTCGTACCGCAGCTTCTGGCAAGACGTGCGCGGCGCTGTGCCTGAGTCGTTTGCTTTGGTCCATTACAACACGCCACGCGTCCACAACTACCAGCGCGGCCCGGATTACGCCATCCTGGCGCTTGACGTGCCCAACCTCATCGGCACAAAGCACGTCGGCAGCGATGTACCCGAGTTTCTGACGCTGGTGGCTGACGCTCGACAGCTCAGCCATTTCACTGGCGAGCACGCCTTTACCCCCTACATGATGCTCGGAGCGCGTGGCATTTACTCGTGGTTGACGAGCTTCAATGCGCGCTACGTGCTCGACTGGTACGACGACATCATGCGAGGGCGATGGGCGCGGGCGACGGCCCGCCAACAACGCGTGCATGCGTTCAGCCGCGCCAAGTCGGTGCTGGCAGGTTCTGGCAACCTGCACGGCATCATCAATAAGGCAATGGGCGTGACCTCGCCATTCCTGCTCGGCTCCACCCGTACTCGCCGTCCCTATCTGCCAGTCAGCGACGACGCTGTCGCCCAGTTCAAGCGCGTTGTTGACGAGCAGTTCCAGGATCTGCTCTGGCGACCATAGGCTCGCACGGCGCCACCCGCGATCGACACCCCATGCTGCGCCTGGCTCCTGCGCAGCATGTCCGTTTTTCTGCGACACGCCAGCTCATGCATGCTCGTCTTTACTTATGAAAGGAACAGTGTACGTTCCTCGCCAATCTGTGAGATATGAGAGAGGTGCCCCACATGAGCACAACAAAGAGAGACTACAGCCGGCTCGTCGGCGAATTATCAGCGGAGTATGCGCGGCGCTCCCCGGTCTCGGCGGCACTGAGTGAGAGAGCTCAGCGCGTGATGGTCGATGGCGGCTCGCATGGGCTGCGGCTCATCAAGCCGTTCCCGCCGCGACTTTCAAGCGCCAATGGCGCCTGGATAACCGACGACGATGGCCATCACATCCTCGATTTCTGGCAGGGTCATTTCGCCAACATCCTGGGTCACAATCCGCCAGAGATCACCGCGCCCCTGGCACGCCTGCTCGAACATGGACATGGCCTGCAGACCGGTTTTACCGATCGCCTGCAAGTCGAGGTTGCTGAGCTTCTCTGCCAGCGGACGGGGGCTGAGCGCGTGCGCTTCACCACCAGCGGCGCTCTGGCCACCATGTATGCGACCATTCTGGCGCGAGGTTTCAACGGTCGCGACCTCGTGCTGAAGGTCGGCGGCGGCTGGCACGGTGGGCAGCCCTGGGCGCTGAAGGGCGTCTACTTCGCGGAAGGCGGCGGCGAGCACTGGCGGGTCGAAAGCCAGGGGCTGCCGCGTAGCGCAGCGGGCGAGGTCATCGTGACGCGCTACAACGACACCCAGATGCTCCGTGACCACTTCACAACCTATGGCGACCGTCTGGCGTGTTTCATCCTCGAGCCCTTTATCGGATCGGGAGGTTACATCCTTGCCGACCCTGAGTACTTGCGGGCGGCCCGCCAACTCTGCGACCAGTATGGCGCTGTCCTGATTTTCGATGAGGTCATTAGCGGCTTCCGTTTCCGCGCCGGCGACCTGGGGAGCATGTACGGCCTCAAGCCGGACCTGGCGACCTTTGCCAAGATTATGGGCGGCGGCATGCCGGTGGCAGCTATCGGCGGGCGCGCCGACATCATGAACGGCTGCGCCAGGGAAGGCGGAAAAGTGCGCGTGTCTGGCGGCACCTACTCGGGCCATGCCCTATCGATGTTGGGCGCTAAGACGATGCTCGAGTTCTTGGTCGCTCACGAGAGCGAGATATATCCCTACATCGCTGCCCTTGGCGACAAGGTGCGCCATACGGTGGAAGCAGTTTTCGCCAGCGAGGGTATACCCGTACGCTGCACCGGTTACCCCAATGCAGTTGTGCCGGGTAGCTCGATGGCGATGCCACATTTCGTGCTCGATCCCGACCATGCTCTGATCTCCCCCGACGATGTCAACGATCCGACGCTCTGCGACGTCGCCTTACGTGAGAAGGTGTTCCAACTCGCCTTGTTGTGTGAGGACGTCCACGTCGTCCATGGTTTGGGCGCCGTCAGCAAAGCCCATACCAAGAAAGAACTGGCAGTCCTTGCCGAGGCCTGCGCGCTCGTGGCGCGGCGTTTCAAGCCCTACATGTAGGCAAGCTTACCAGTCTCCGGCGCCTGCCCAGACTAATCCATGTTAGGAGTATTTATGTCAACACCCATTCGTGTCATTCAATACGGGCTGGGGCCTATAGGCAGCGCCGTCGCCCGCCATCTCAGCGAGCGCGCCGGCCTGGAACTCGTTGGCGGCGTCGATGTCGATCCGGCCAAACCAGGCCACGACATGGGCGATGTGATTGGTCTAGGCCGCCCTCTCGGATTCGCCGTAACCGATACGCTGGCAAAAACACTTGAGCGAACGCAGGCGGATGTCGTGACCCATTGCACGAGTTCATACTTCGAACGGTTCGAGCCTCAGATCATCGAGATCCTGGGCGCGGGGCTGGACATCGTGTCAACAGCCGAGGAGCTGTCATTCCCCTGGCTCGCGCACGCGCAGGAAGCCAGGACCATCGACGACGCCGCCAGGAAGGCCGGCAAGACCGTGTTGGCGACCGGCGTCAACCCCGGCTTTCTGATGGACTCACTGCCCCTCAACCTGACGGCCATCTGCCAGCGGGTTGATCACATCGCCGTCGCCCGCGTGCAAAACGCCAGTCTACGGCGCGGGCCTTTCCAGGCCAAGATCGGATCGGGTCTGACGATGGCGGAGTTCGAGGCGAAGATGGCCAGCGGGCGTATGGGACATGTCGGCCTGCCCGAATCAACCGCAATGATCTTCGATACACTTGGCAAGAAGCTTGTCCGCTACGAGTCGTCCGTCGAGCCGGTTGTGGCTGAGAAACGAATCAAGACGCCCTTCTTTGACGTCCAGCCAGGCTATGTCTGCGGGCTGAAACAAGTCGCGCACGCCTATGCTGCGGAGGGCGAATTCCTGACGCTCACCTTCATCGCTGCTCTGGACAACGAGCCCGAGGCAGACACGGTGACAATCACCTGCAAGCCCAACCTCGAGGTTACGCTCAAGGGCACCAATGGCGACCTGGCCACTGTTGCCATCACCGTTAATGCCATCAAGAGTGTCCACGCCGCCGCGCCCGGCCTCGTTACCATGCGCGACCTGCCCATCGTCACTAACTGGTAGGATGGTGTTAGAATAGGACGCGGATGAACGCGGAAAGAGCAGAGTAAGGACGCAGATAGATCGACGGGCGATCAAGAAACTATCCGCGTACCTTCTGCTCTTTCCGCGTTCATCCGCGTTCCGTCAAAACAGGTCGTTCGCCTCTATTTCCCGGGCAGGACTTGCACCTTGAGTGTCTTTCCTGCCATGAAGCTCTCGAAACCCGTGGCGAATTGGGACAGCGGCAGGGTGTGGCTGACGAGAGGCTTGACGTCGACGACCCCGTGCGCCAGCCAGGCAATGGCCGGGTCAAACGTGTAGCAGAGCGCGAAGCTGCCGATGATCGTCCAATCATTCTTGAACATGTCATACGGCCGCAGGCTGATCGTTGCTCCGTTTGGCGCCACGCCAAACTGCAGGTACTGGCCGCGTGGCTTCAGGTAGCTGAACGCCTGCTCGATAACCTTCGGCACGCCGGTGGCGTCGATCACGATGCCAAAGCCATGTGGGGCCAGCTCACGTAGCTCCCCGGCTGCATCCGGCCCGGCCGCGACAACGCTCGTTGCGCCAAGCTGCCTGGCCAGCGCCAGCCGCTCGGCCTGCTTTTCGACCACAGCCACCTGTGAGGCGCCGCTATGGCGCAGCGCCTGCGTCAGCAGCAGGCCCATTGGCCCGGCGCCGAAGATCACAACGGAATCCCCCGGCCACACGCGCAGTCGCGTGAGCGCCTGGATGACGCACGACAGAGGCTCGACAAACGCCCCCTGGCTGTCGCTCAACGTGTCCGGCAGGCGGTAGCACGCACGCGCCGGAACGGCCACGTACTCGGCGAAGGCTCCGTCACGCGTCACCCCAACTGCTTGCAGGTTGAGGCACTGGTTATTCTGCTGGCGACGGCAGAAGTCGCATTCGCCGCAATAGAGGTTCGGATCGACTGCCACGCGCTCGCCGACCCGGTAGTCCGTGACTTCTTTGCCCACCTCGGTTATTACACCGCAGAACTCGTGGCCGGCGACGATCGGGAAAGCAGAGTAGTACTCGTTATGGTAAATGTGCACATCGGTGCCACAAATGCCGGCCGCCGCCACCTTCACGATCACGTCGCGGCTGCCGCACACGGGGTCTGGGACGTTCTTGATCTCCATTTCCTCAGGTGTTGTGAAGACAACAGCTCGCATAGCGAATCCTCCCCTCTCTATACGGTTCCTTTCGTCAATTCTGTCAGCCTCTTCAGATACGCCTGCAAAGCCGGGTACAAATGCCGATAGACGTCATCATACAGGCGCGTGTACACGATGTGGTTGGCGACGTCTGGCTCGTTTTGCTTGAGCCAAAGCAGCTTGGTGAAGGGTGAGATTGCCGGAGAGTGGCTTGCCCGTGATCTGGTGGACACGTTGCCCGCCGAACGTTTCATCGATAGCGGGAACAAGCGAGCGCGCCCGCTCACCCATTCAGACTATCGCCGTGCACACAGGCAATATCCTCATACACACACCTCAAGAAAAAGACTTCCGAAGTTGCTCAGGCTTCGGAAGTCCGGATGCGCCACAGCAAGCAGTCAAGAGCAGATCAGGCGGCAGACGTCTTATTTCTTTCACGAAGAGACGCGACCACCATTGGTAGCACCGATACGACGATGATGCCAAGAATGACCAGGGAAAAGTTGTGCTTCACGGCCGGAATATTCCCGAAAAAGTATCCGGCCAATACAAAAAGGGCGACCCACAGCACACCACCCACAATGTTGAAGGAAAGGAAGCGTCCATAGCTCATCTTGCCAATGCCGGCGACGAAGGGCGCAAAGGTGCGTACGATCGGCACGAACCGGGCCAGGACAATCGTCTTGCCTCCATGCTTCTGGAAAAACCGGTGTGTCTGATCGATATGTTCTCTCTTGATCGGTATCCTGCGGTTCTCGATGATGCGGTCGCCAAAGAAATGGCCAATCCAGTAGTTCGTCGTGTCCCCCAGGAAGGCGGCAACGATAAGAATGAGCAGCATGACCGCAACGTTGAAAGAACCGAGGGCGGCAAGGGCGCCCACTGCAAACAGGAGCGAATCTCCGGGCAAGAACGGGGTGAACACGAAACCTGTTTCGGCGAAAATGATGGCGAAGATGACGAGATACGACAAGACCCCAAACGTGTCGATAATCTGCACCAGGTGAACGTCGATGTGGATGATGAAGTCGATAAGAGTGGCCATTCTCTCCTTTCCTCTCTGGTTAGTGACTGCCCGCAGGCAGAGTACAACGGGGTTACTCTAACATCTGCCATGCTCTTTGTCAAGTGTACAACCCTTGACATTCAGACACATGCAAGTTCGGTAGACCGAGCATCGTGCCTGGAGCCGATCATGCCCCGTCCAAGACGGTTGGGTAGACCGGGCATCGTGCCTGGGCCGATCGCGCAACCCCACGCACGGGTGGTTGTGACGTGCCAGACAACTCAAGATAACGTTATGTGAACCACAGAACACACGAAACACACAGAAAAAAGCTGCGGTTGAGCGCATTAGGGTCTAGTCTGCGCCGAATTGCCCCGGCGAGCCCGCCCAGGGCCTTTCCGTGTGTTCTGTGTGTTCCGTGGTCGTCAGGCTGCGACTATCTTGAATTGTCTGGTGACGTGCGCGTTCGCTTGACATGCAGCGCTGGCTGGTGTAAGCTACATCCCTATGGAAAACAAGAAATGGCTTCGAGATGATGTTGCAGATATTGAGATCACCTCCTTGACCTTTGAGGGGCAAGGAGTCGCCCGTTTGCAGGGCATGGCGGTGTTTGTGCGCGGGGCCCTGCCCGGAGACGTCGCACGAATTCGTCTCACCAAAGCGAAGAAGAACTTCGCCGAAGCTGAGGCGATCAAGATCGTCACACCCTCGCCATGGCGCGTGCAGGCGCGCTGCGAGCACTTCGGCGTCTGCGGCGGCTGCATCAGCCAGGACCTGACGTACCAGAAGCAGCTCGATTTCAAAACCCAGCAGGTCAAAGAGAACCTCCAGCATATCGGGGGGCTTGATCTCGAGGTACGACCAGCGCGCGGTATGACCGAGCCGTGGCATTATCGCAACAAGATGGAGTTCGCCTTCGGCGAGGCCGCCGGACAGGTCTACCTCGGCCTTATGAAGCGCGGCGCCTTTGACCAGGTCGTTCCCATCAACGTATGCCATCTGGCCACGCCACGCGCCATGCAAGCAGTGCGTCTGGTCGAGTCGTTTGTGCGCCAGCACGACCTGCATGCCTTTGATCCGCGCACGCGCAGCGGCACCCTGCGCCACCTGGTCGTGCGTGAAGGTATGCGCACGGGCGATCTCATGCTCAACCTGGTGACAACGTCCGCGACCGCTCCCATGCCGGAGTTGGTGGAGGCGGTGAGCAGTGTCACGCCGACCACCGTGCTCTGGTCACACACCGACACGTGGGGGGCCGTCGTGCGCGGCGACACCATTCACGTCCTGTCGGGTCCCGGCGAGATCACCGAGCGCGTCGGTCACCTCACGCTCTACGTCGGCCCGTTTAGCTTCCTGCAAACGAACAGCGAGATGGTGGAAGTTCTCTACGGTGAGATCGACCGCCAGGCCGCGCTGATCGGCGATGAAGCCGTGCTCGATATGTATTGCGGCGTCGGCTCCATCGGCCTCTATCTTGCCCGGCAGGCCCGCCAGGTTGCCGGCATCGAAAGCGCGCCCGAGGCAATCACCTACGCCGAGCGCAATGCCATCGCCAACGGCGTCAGCAACGCCGAGTTCCAGTGCGCCCAGGTGGAAGCGCTGAGCTCGCTCACGCTAGAGGTGATCAGCCCCGACATCGTGATTCTCGACCCGCCGCGTGCCGGCCTGCACGCGCGGCTCATGGAATCGCTGCGTGAGATGAAGACACGCCGCCTGCTCTATATCTCCTGCAACCCGGCGGCGCTGGCGCGCGACCTCAAGGCGCTGGCCGACATGTACAACTTCGGCCATGTGCAGCCAGTCGACATGTTCCCGCACACCTGGCACATCGAGAGCGTCGTGACGCTTACCCGCAAAGAATAAAGTACCCCGGGAATTGACATTTTATGCTTCCAGGCATCGACAGGCCCATGATCGTGCAGGGCGACAAGACCGTTCTTCTCGAAGTGGACAACAAGCGCTACGAAGAAGCACGCGATGCGCTGTCGCGCTTCGCCGAGCTGGTCAAGTCGCCCGAACACATTCATACCTACCGCATTACTCCCCTCTCGCTGTGGAATGCAGCGGCCGCGGGTGTTGGCGCGGACTACGTCATCAAGACCCTGCAAGACTACGGCAAGTATGATCTGCCCGCTAACGTGCGCGTCGACGTACAAGATTACGTTTCTCGCTATGGCCGGATCAAGCTCTACAAGAGCAACGGCAATCTGGTGCTGGGGTCAGACGACGCCATCCTGATTACGGAAATCACGCACAACAAGCGCTTGCAGCCTTTTGTGCTCAGTCAGATCGATACGCACACCCTGCTCGTCAATGCTGCTGACCGGGGGCGCGTCAAGCAGGCGCTGGTCAACTTCGGCTATCCTGCTGAGGACCTTGCGGGATACGTCGAAGGCACGCCCCTCCCCATCGGCTTGCTGGGCGTGACGAGGGGCGGGAGCGATTTCAACTTGCGCCACTATCAGGTTGAGGCTGTGGACGTTTTCCACGCCGCGGGTGAGGCACGCGGCGGCAGCGGCGTCATTGTGCTGCCCTGTGGCGCCGGCAAGACCATGGTGGGCATGGGCATCATTGCCCGGCTACAGTGCGCAACGCTGATCCTCACGCCCTCCACTATCGCCGTGCGCCAGTGGATTGAGGAATTGTGCGACAAGACCACGATCAGCCCGGACGATATCGGCGAGTACAGCGGCGACCGCAAAGAGATCAGACCGATCACGATTACGACCTATCAGGTGCTCACGTATCGCCCACAGCGCGTCAACAAGGAGACAGGCGAGGTGGGGGAATTCCCCCATCTGGCGCTTTTCGAGCAGCGCGACTGGGGATTGATCGTGTACGACGAGGTCCATCTACTGCCTGCGCCCGTCTTCCGCATCACCGCCGACATCCAGGCGCGGCGACGGCTGGGGCTGACAGCCACGCTGGTACGCGAAGATGGGCGGGAGACGGATGTGTTTTCGCTGATCGGGCCCAAGAAGTATGATGTGCCGTGGAAAGACCTGGAAAAGCAGGGCTGGATTGCCACCGCCGAGTGCCATGAGGTCCGCATTCCGATGCAGGAAGAAGATCGCATGAGCTATGCCGTGGCCGAAGACCGCGGGAAATACCGCATTGCCGCGCCGAACCCCGGTCCGCATGCGACCATCGTACTGCATCGCTGGCGCAGCCTGTGGCGCTGCATCGCGGGCGGCGAGCTTGGCTTCGCGGAAGGTTACATCGCCGGCGACTGGTCGAGCCCTGACATCACCGCCGTGCTCGATCTCGGCATCGCCAACTGGCAGAGCTTGCAGCGTGTCTGTGCGCCGGCTGCTCCGCTGCGGGTGTGGAACCGGCTGATGCATCGCCGGCGCGACAACACCAGGCGCGGCGCCAAGCGCAACATCCTCGCGCACTACGATCTCGGCAATGAATTCTACGCGCGCTGGCTCGACCGCGAGATGATCTATTCGTCCGCGCTGTATTCGCATCCGGACCAGTCGCTCGACGAGGCGCAGAGCGCCAAGATCGATCGCGCCATTGCTTTGCTCCAGCAGCACGGCGGCGAGCGGGTGCTGGAGATCGGCTGCGGCTGGGGCGGCCTGG
>CAYOEZ010000091.1:0-12334 GCA_964402955.1 uncultured Ktedonobacterales bacterium
CCGCCTGGACGGCGCAAGGGAGCGCCTTACTACACAGATTGGGAAGGCAGGCGCTACCTTCAGAAAAGATGATGCTCACATGCTCACTCTCGAATTGCAGTCGCCCCTGCGATATGCTATACTGCCGCCACCACATCAACAGGGAGCGATAAGCCCATGGCTCGCAGGCTCATTTTCATTCTCGTCGGTCCATCAGGCACCGGCAAGACGACTCTCATCCAACGCATGCTCCAGGACTACCCTGATCTGCGCAAACACGTCACGTATACAACACGCCCGCCCCGCTCTGAAGAGGTCGACGGCGTCGATTACCATTTTGTCTCCCAGGCCGAGTTTGAGCGCATGCGCAGCGAAGGCAAGCTGGTGGAGTGGAATCCGCACTTCGAGAACCTCTATGGCTCAACCTACGACAGCATCAGCGCGGCCATCAACGGCGACTTTGACAGGATCACCTCGCTCGAAGTCCTCGGCGCGGGAAAACTGCAGAGCATGTACCCTGACGACGTGGCGACGATTTTCATCTCGCCCCCATCACTCGCAGAGGCACGCCGTCGCCGCGAAAAACGCTCCGACGAGACGCCCGCCCAGGAAATTGAGCGCGACAAGCGTGCGGTCATGGAAATGGAGCACGCCGGCAACTTCCGCTATGCCCTTGTGAATGACGATCTTGAAGCAGCGGTGATCAATGTGGCCGCGATCATTCGCGCCGAGCGTTGCGCTCGTTTTGTGCGCGACGTCAAGCAGATGGGCCTCTTGAACCTGTTGGCACTGCACCGCTCTGAGATGAACCACACTTGACATATAATGGCGGGTCTTATATACTCTCATTATGAAGATCGGCATTGACGCCCGTCTCGTTCACTATCAGCCCGCCGGCATCGGCCAGTACACTGTGCGCCTGGCCGAGGCGCTGGCAGCGATAGACACAGAAAACACCTATGTGATCCTCCAGAGTCGCAAAGATACAACTCCTCTGGTGGACAGCGCTGTCGTGCGCCATCGCAGCATGCTCACACCACCCCACCACCGCTTCGAGCAATGGACGCTGCCGCTGGAATTGCACGCGCTTGGCCTCGATCTCTTACACTCTCCAGATTTCATCCCACCCTTCCGGTGCCCGTGCCGCTCCGTTATCACCGTGCACGATCTGGCATTCCTGCGCTTTCCAGGGCTGATGACGCGAGAAAGCCAGAACTACTACGGCCAGATCAACCACGCCGTACGCAGCGCCAATCATATTATTGCCGTGTCGGAGAGCACCAAGCGCGACCTGGTCAGCCTCGTCGGCGCCGACGAGCGTAAGATCACGTGCGTCTATGAAGCCGCCGGTCCGCTGTTCCGCCCGGCCCCTGCCGCGGCTGTCGCTGCTGTCAGGCAACGCTACGGCTTGACAGGCGACTATTTGCTGTTTGTCAGCACCATCGAGCCGCGCAAAAACATCCCCTTCCTGCTACAGGCGTACGCCCGCATGCGCGAGACGTGGCCGCAGGGCAGCGAGCCGCCGCGCCTGGTGCTGGCTGGGCGCAAGGGTTGGCTCTATGAGAGCATCTTTGCTGTACTCGACGAGCTACACCTGGGCGACGCCGTCCTGTGTACAGGCGGAGTTGCTGTCGAGGATTTGCCGGCCCTCTACAGCGGAGCGCGGGCCTTTGTCCTCCCGTCACTCTACGAAGGATTCGGGCTGCCCGTGCTCGAGGCGATGAGCTGCGGCGCGCCTGTCATTACCAGCAACACATCCAGCCTGCCCGAAGTCGCCGGCGACGCCGCCATTCTGGTCTCCCCACAAGACCTCTACGGGCTGGCTGCCGCCATGCAACGTCTGTCTCTGGATGAGGGCCTGCGCGTGCAGATGAGCGCACGCGGCGCCGCCCAGGCAGCGCGCTTCTCGTGGCAGCGTGCTGCACGCGAGACGCTGGCCGTCTATCGAGCAGCGAGCAAGGTGTAGAGAACGGCGCATTCTCCTCACAAGACGCTCCGTTGAGCGCGACGCGAACCAGGCCGCAGCGTGATCATACCCTCGTGGGCACAACCGGGCATGAAAACGTCCGGCTCTGTGGAGTACGACGAGAGCCTGCCCCGCTGTATCGGGCACTCCTGTCGTCGTAGCGACGAAGGGATTCGTCGCACTTCACAGACGTTTTCTCAAGCTAGTAAAATAAACACACCGAAGAAATGAAATGAAGATACTGTTTGTCACACCACAGCTCCCCTACCCCCCCGACAAGGGTGCGACCATTCGCTCGTTCGCCATGATCAAAGGGCTGGCGCAGCGTGGACACCGGATTCATCTGCTGTCCTTCATCTACGCGGAAAGCGACCTGGACTGGCTGCCGCAAATGCGCCCGTACGTGACAGGCATCACCACGGTCGTGATTCCGCAGCGCTCAACCCTGGCGCGACTGCGCTCATTCCTGTTCTCGACCCTGCCCGACATGGCCTGGCGCCTGCCGTCAAAGGAATTTGCCGCAACTCTCAGCAAACTCCTGGCAGCAGAGAGTTTCGACATTGTCCAGGTCGAGAGTATCGAAGTTGCGCAGTATGCGCTGCAGGCCGTGCAACAGCGAGCAGGCGGGGCGAAGAAACCGATCGTGGTCTTTGACGACCTGAACGCAGAGTTTGTGCTGCAAAAACGCGCCTTTGAGATTGATCGCCAGTTGCCGCGCAAATGGCTCCAGGCCTTCTATTCCTGGGTACAGTGGCAGCGGCTACGTGGCTACGAGTCGCGTGTCTGCGGAGCGGTCGACCGCGTGCTGGCCGTTTCAGAAACAGACGCCTCAGTCCTGCGCGATATGCACAGCGGCATCGATGTTACCGTCGTGCCCAATGGCGTTGACTGTACCTTCTTTTCAGCCAACGCTCGCCCGGCTGACTATGCAGAGCCAAACAAGATCAGGCACTTGGCCTCGATTGTCTTCACCGGCACAATGGACTTCCGGCCCAACGCCGACGCCGTGCTCTGGTTCTGCCAGGACATCCTGCCCCTGATCAAGAAGCATTTCTTCCACGTACACTTCTACATCGTGGGCAACGCACCGACGGCTGCTGTGCGCGCTCTGGGCAGCCCGGCAGTCACCGTGACAGGCTATGTGAGTGACATCCGTCCCTATATTGCCAACAGCCAGGTCTACGTCGTGCCCATGCGCATCGGCAGTGGCACCAAGCTCAAGGTGATGGAAGCGATGGCCATGAAGATTCCGGTCGTGTCCACCAGTGTGGGCGCCGAGGGCATCGACGTCACACCTGGCCGTCACCTCCTGCTGGGAGATAGCCCTGCCGACTTTGCTCAGCACGTCATGGACTTGCTGGACAATGCTACCGAGCAGCAACGACTGGCAAACAATGCCCGTCGCCTGGTTGAGGAGAAATACGACTGGATAACCGTCGTTCCGTCCCTGGAAAAAGTCTACACGCAGGCCATGCTCAGCATGTAGGCGCACGGGCCACTCTACGCCCCGCCTTCACTCTTATTCTGGCCGTGCTCGTGGGCGTGGCGCTCCTGGGCGGCGCACTCGCGATACCCCAGGCGCAGCGGCTGGGCATGCCCTGGGATGTCAAGACGCTGCGCCAACCAAACGAGATCAAACACCGTGTGCGTGCCATCCTGTCCGGCCTGACCTCCCGCCCCCTCCCCGGCGACGACATGCGCCCGATCGCCAACGTCGACGTCCCTCCGCTGGGCGTCAACACCTTCTTCGAGCAGGAAGTTGACGAGGCTACCGTGCGCCGCAGCATGGAGATGATCCGCGCCGCCGGTTTTCAGTGGATGCGCCAGCAATTCGCCTGGTACGAGATCGAGAGACCGGCCAAGGGCCAATACGTCGATAGCGCCACCGGCCGCTCAAGCTGGGAGAAATACGATCGCATCATCAACCTGGCCAGCGAATACGGGCTACGCGTGATGGTGCGCATCGACACGGTGCCCGAGTGGGCGCGACCCGCCGGCTCCACGTTCACCTACCCACCCGGCAATGTGCAGGACTACGGCGACTTCGTGCGCACCCTGGCGACGCGCTACCGCGGCAAAGTGGGCTACTACCAGCTTTGGAACGAGCCTAACCTGAGCTTCGAGTGGGGCAATCAGCACGTCTCCGCATCGGCGTTTGTTCCCCTGCTCAAGGCAGGCTACGGCGCAGCCAAGGCCGCCGATCCTCAGGCAGTCGTCATCGCCCCGGCTCTGGCCCCCACGATCGACCGCGGGCCGGCCAATCGCAACGATACGCTCTTCCTGCGCGAGATGTACCAGGCAGGCGCCAAAGACTACTTCGATGTTATGTCCACAATGGCCTACGGATTGCTCTCCGGGCCAGACGACCGGCGCGTTGATCCATTCTGGCAGGTCAATTTCTCGCGCTCGCAACTACTGCGCCAGATCATGGTCGAAAACGGTGATGCTGCCAGGCCAATCTGGTTCTCCGAGCTAGCCTGGAACGCACTACCCGATTCCTTCACTGACCAGCCGCTCTACGGACGCGTCAGCGAAGACCAGCAGGCGCGCTACACCGTGCGCGGGCTGCTGCGCATGCGCGACGAGTGGACCTGGGCAGGGCCATCGTTTATCTGGTTTTTCCGTCGCCCCACCGACAGCGAAAAGAGCCAGCAGTTCTACTATTTCCGCCTGGTTGAGCCCGACTTCACGACGCTGCCGGTGTACGATGCGATCCGCCAGGCCGCGCCATTGCTCAACGTCGTGCGCCGCGGCTGGCACGCGCCCACAAGCTTTGCCGTGACGCGTACTGGCGAGTGGGCAGAGACGCCGGGCACAATGCCCGATGGAGCGGGGCAGGCTCTGCCCGATAGAGCGGGGCAGGCTCTGCCCGGCCTACAGGCTGAGGAGATTGGTGCGGCGCTGAGCTTCACCTTCGCCGGCAGCGATCTGTCTATCGTCGCCAGTGGCCCGGCGCGGCTATATGTGGATGTGACTGGCAGCCGGCTGGCACGCGATAGCCAGGGTCGCGCCTATGTCGACATCCCCGCCGGACAAACACAGATCGAGCTTGTGCGCGGCCTGCCTGACGGGTTGCATCCCGCAACCATCACCATGGGCAACGGGCAGATGACAATCTCAAGCATCATCGTCGACAGGCATGAGCGCTTCCCGGCTGCCTTGCTGTGGGCCGCGGCTATTTATATCGCATTCTGGGCAGTTCTGTGGCGGCGACGATGAAAACCTTACGTTTGCCCGGTAAGCCTCTCGTCACGATAGACGGGACGTCGATCAGTTTAGTTCTTGTTACCATCCTCGCCCTATCTCTGCGCCTCTACCGGCTGGACGGGCAGAGCCTGTGGTACGATGAAGGAACCAGCGTCGCCCTGGCGCAGCACAGCATCGCGACCATCATCCACAGCGCAGCGTTGGACATTCATCCCCCGCTCTACTACATCGTACTCCACTACTGGGTGCGCCTCTTTGGCGTCAGCGAATTCGCAGTGCGCTTGCTTTCGGCGCTGGCGGGCGTGGGCGTCGTCTGGCTCGTCTACCTGATCGGGCGCAGGTTGCAAGGAAGCACCATCGGGTTGTGGGCAGCATTCTTCGCCGCACTGTCGCCCTTTCTCGTCTACTACTCGCAAGAAGCGCGCATGTACATGCTGGCGACCCTGCTCGGGGCGCTATCGACCTGGCTCGTTTTGTACATCCCCACGCCGCTGTCACTGGCCATACCGCAAGCAAGTGAATCCCGCAAACGCGCCGCCATCTGGATTGCCTATGTGGCGGCAACCACCGCTGCACTCTATAGCCACTACTTCGCCGCCACCATCATTCTGGCGCAGGATATGTCCGTTGCTGCGTATCTCGTCGTGCACTTGGCCACGCGCGGGCGTGCGGAGAGTTGGAGAAGCATGGCGCGCCGTGACCTGCTGCCGCTGCTCGTCGCTCAGGCGGCTGTCGCGCTGTTCTATGCCCCCTGGCTGCCGGTCATGGCGGAACAATTCAGCCAGTGGCCGGCCATCAGTGAGTTCTACAACCTGGTGTCGCTCGTAGCCCACCTCTTTCCCATCTTTAGCCTTGGCCTGGCGAGCGACGCCGCCCGCCTGATGCTGCCCTTGCTCGTCTTTGCTGCAGTTCTTCTGGCGGGCGTGTGGCCCCAGCCGTTCACCTCTACGCTGACAGACGAGCGCCCCACCTGGCGCAGCCGGCTCTACTGGCTGCTGCACGTCGAAAACCATCTGTTGCCCTTCTTCTGCTTGGTCGTACCGGTTCTGGCGATGTTTGCCCTCTCGCTGCGCCGGCCGCTCTACAACCCCAAGTTTCTGCTTGTGGCCGCGCCCGCATTCTGCTTCCTTCTGGCGCGCGGACTGAGCTCCGTCTATGCGATCGCCAGCACGCTGAAGAAGACCAGTGTGAGATGGCAGATGGTGGGGCCGGCCCTCGCTCTCATCGCCTTTCTTGTCATCGCCGGCAGCTCGTGGCAGGCACTGCGATCCTACTATCTCGATGCGCGCTATGCGCGTGACGACTATCGCACGGTTGTACAGACGATCCAGGCAGGTGAACGCAGCGGCGACGCGATCATCCTGCATGCCCCCGGGCAGACCGACATCTTCGGCTACTACTACAAAGGCGTCCTGCCCGTTTACCTCCTGCCGCGCCAGCGCCCACTTGAGGAAAAGGCCACCCTGGCAGAGCTAGCGGACATCGCTGCCAAACACAGCCGCTTGTGGGTCGTCTACTACGGCGACCAGCAAGCCGACCCAACCCGCGTGATCGCATCATGGCTGGAAAAAAATACCTTCAAGGCCAGCGATCGCTGGTTCGGCAACGTCCGCCTTGTGCTCTATGCCATACCACAGGCCAGCGCGGGAGGAATGCAGCCGGTCAACGACAACTTCGGCCCGGCCATCCGGCTGCTCGGCTACCGGCTGGAGACCGCAGCGGCGACTGCCGGCGACATCGTGCCGCTCACCCTCTTCTGGCAGACAAGCAGCGCCCTGGCTGAGCGCTACACTGTGTTCGCCCACATTATCGACACTCACAATGCCCTGTGGGGCCAGCACGATAGCGAGCCAGGCGGCGGACTGCAACCGACGACAACCTGGCGCGTGGGTGAAACCGTGCCGGACAACTATGGCATCCCAGTCTTGCCGGGTACGCCGCCCGGCTCCTACCAGATCGAGATCGGCATGTACCGGCCCGACAGCGGCCAGCGCCTGCAGATCACCGACAGCAGCGGCGTAGCGCTGGGCGACCGCGTCCTGGTCGGCCCGCTCGTGATCGCCCGCCCGGCCACACCGCCCGCGCTGGCCACCCTGGGCATGCAGCACACATCGACTGCTATGCTCGGGGGGCTGCGTCTGCTGGGCTACAATCTGGGCAAGCTGGGACAGGACGCGGGGGCGACGGAGTTCGCAGGCGGCGATATCCTGCACCTGACCCTGTTCTGGCAGTCGCCGTCACAGCCGACCGGCGACCTGATCATATCGGTCCAGGCGCTCGATGGGCGCGGCAAGATAGCGCTCCAGGCCGGCAGCCGTCCTGCTGACGGAGACTATCCGACGAACACATGGGTGGCGGCTGAAGTGGTGCGCGACCAACATCGCATACCTCTGAACGGCATGCCAGCGGGGCAATACCGCATCGCGATCGAGGTCAGGGACGTGAGCGGGCGAATGGTGGGGCAGGCGCAGATCGGGGAGATTCGCATGAAGTAGGCCGGGCAGGCTAGCGCTTGCGTTTTTTCGCCACAATGCGCGAGCGCGCCACGCGTACGGACATGTGTGGCGCGTCCTCGTGTGCGCCCGTTGCGCCAAATGCTCGCTTGAGCACACCCAACGCACGTTGCGTCGTTGTCGTCTCCCGGCGCAGAACGATCGATTCGCCGTCAAGCACCAGATCCAGCTCGTCGCCGGCGCGCACGCCCAACCGTTCGCACACCTCAGCCGGCAGCGTAATCTGCCGCCGCTGGCCTACTCCAACACGTGTAACCAACATCATACTGCTCTCATCCTTTCCATGCTTGACACCAAGAATGGTCTTTCATAAGATGAAGACGAAACTCGCGCCCGCGCGTTGTTGCAATGGTCGATGCTCATAAGTCATTGGACACTGCGCGGTTGGCGTACGATACCTATTCTCTTCTGCATATGCTATAATTGTTGCAGCAACGTAACGCGGGACAATAGCCTGGAGGCGTTGCATCAGCACCGTGAGGCAGATCAGGTGACAAATGGCGAGTGGGTTGCACGCATCAAGGGACTGGAACAGCGCCGCGCCGAGTTGCGCGCCCGCCTGCCCAGGCACACGCCGCCCACGGCCATGCTGGTTGAGCTGGACGAGATCGAGGATGAGCTGGCGCGATTGAGCGATGGGGATAAACACAGCAACTGGCCGCTACAAGGATAAACACTTGGGACCGACAACCCTGTTCGATAAGTCATTCATCCAATCACTCTCCCTGGACGAATCTGTCTGGTTCGACCACTTCTTCATCACCAATGTCTGCCCACTCTTCTACGTAGAGACACTTGGCGATCTAGCGAAGCATCCACCTAAAGGCCGGACCCAACAGGACGAGGTCCGCATCATCGCTGACAAGTTCCCGGTCACGGGCAGCGCACCTTGTCCCCATCATGCTGATCTCAGCTTATTGAATCTCCTCGGTGACGAGATTCCCATGAGGGGACAGATCCCCTTGCAGAGTGCGCGTTTGGTGTCTGTGGATGGTGCTCCTCATGTCATCTCGGAAGGTTCCCCGGTAGCTCAAGCATTCGAACGGTGGCAACGAAGCGATTTCGAGTCTATAGAACGAAGCGTCGCGGCAGCTTGGCGGAATCAACTGTCACAGGTCGACCTCTCGCAATCTCCTCCATTGTTCAAAAGATGGAAACCCTTTCAACGGCGCTGTGCATCACTTGAGGAAGCCTACGCCGCAGCAAGGGCGTTTGTCTCATCGAGAAAACCTTCATACTTGAGGTTGGAGATTTGTCTTAGCTTGTTGCAGATTCCTCAGCGAGCTACCCCTCAGGTTCACGCAAGGTGGGCGAAACTCCGCTATCCTACCATCTCTCACTTTGCTCCCTATGCTGCGTTCCAGGTCTCAGTCATCATCTTTTATCATATGTCTGTCCAGTCCGGCTTGATCCCGCCACGCCAGCATTGGAGTCTCATGGACGTAGCCTATTTGTTCTACTTGCCTTTCTGCATGTTGTTTGTGTCCTCCGACAAGTTACACAGAACGATTGCGCCATACTTCCTCCGAGACGATCAGCAGTTCGTCTGGGGACCCGACCTGAAGTCATCCCTTCAGGAGCTGAACATCTACTATTCGCAGTATCCTGAGAACGAGAAAGAGCGAGGGCTCAACGCGTTCGCTCCTACTCCGCCCCAAAAAATCCAGACGTTAGTATCGCAGCTTTGGGATCACCATCTACCTCGGTGGCGGGAAGAAAAGGAAGCAAGCGCTCACGACAATGAGCGACCTAAGCTCCAGGATATCAAAGAGAAGATTGAGCGAATGCGACAGTCACCAAGCATCTCACCTAGCCCGGGCGAATTCCACGTCGACGATATCAAGGGACTTGTGATACAGCGCCGAGTTCCCAAAAAGAAGGGCGCTTGGTATCTGGTTCCGAAAGACCTTGAGCAAGCATGAGCGATGCTTCCCCCTGAGGCGATGGCACTGCATGAAGTTTCTGCATACTAGACTCTGCCAAGCCCAGGGAGACTGCGGGATAGCAGCGCATCTGACGGGGCCAGAAACGGCCCTCTCGAGACCTTGTAGATGCTATTTCAGCCGAGACCTGTTCCATCTTGCAGTACCTATCATGTGCCCACATTCTCGCTCATTAGTCGATTCGTCAGACCTTGATTATTGCCTATCGTGAGCGGATCGACTGCTGACAGACGCCGGGCCGATTGTTGGCATTAATCGACCGGCGGAGTGATCTGCTTCCACGAGCACAGATCAACCCTTACTGACTGCCAGGAGAGCAATCTTGTGTCTCCCTGTTGGCGTGGCTCACATCCGGCTATCTTCGCGCCGTTAGTGGTTGGCCTGTTGCTGGTCGTCACTGCGCATGCGCAGCCGCCGCGCATTGCAGGAGACAACCTGCTCGCCAATCCGGGTTTTGAGAACGGCCTCTCCCAGTGGAGCATCTGCAACGGCCAGGCTGCGCCGTCCACTGCCCGCTTCCACGAGGGCGGCGCCTCCGTCGAGCTCAGCAAGTCCACAGGCATAGGCGAGGCTGCCGTTTGCCAGACCGTGCCGGTCACTCCTCTTGCCAGCTACAGCGCCAGCGGCTGGTTCTACCTTGATGCGACAGGTGTGCGAGATGGGAAAATGGTCATTGCCTGGCCTGGTGTGACAGGTGCGGAGGTGGTTGCCCTGGCGTCATGCTCTACTCCGGGGGTCTGGTGCGCGAACTCTGTGTCCGTGCAAGCGCCGGCTAATGCCTCCTCTGCTCTCATTAAGGTTAGGGTGTATGTCGGAAATGTCAACGCGGTGGCATACGTTGACGACGCCAGTTTTACCGAGACAGCGCCGCCGCCAACGGCGACTGCGACGTCCTCGCCGACAGACGCCGCCACCACAACAGACACACCAAGCCCAACCATTGCGCCGCCGACCGAGACCCCCACCGCCACCAGCACCGGCACCGCCAGCCCCACCCTGCCCGCGTCTACCCCAACCGCGACCAGCACCAGCGCCGCCAGCCCTACCCGGCCCGCATCTACCTCCACACCCACCAGCACCAGAACACGTACCCCAAGCCACGCCAGCACGGTGGCGCCGCCGACACACACCATGACACGCGCCCCGGTGCAGACGCCAACGCGGACGGCATCCTCCACAGCCACGACCATGCCAGCGCCACCTGCCCGCATCCTCATCAATGAGGTTGAGTACCACCCCCACCGCACCGACCTCGAAGCCTACTACGAGTGGCTGGAGCTTCACAACGCATCCGGCATCACAGCCACACTATCCGGCTGGACGATCAGCGACAATGTGTCATCGGATAAGATTCCCGACCTCGTCCTCGGCCCGGGCCAGTTCGTCGTTGTCGCCGCGCGCCGCGCCGGCTTCCTGGAGAACTACCCGGGCTACAGCGCTGCACTCGTCGAGCTCGGCCAAGCAATCGGCAACGGTCTGGCGAATACGGGTGACCGGCTCATCCTGCGAGACAGAAGCGGGCAGATCGTTGACGCCCTCTCCTATGGCGCCGACGTCACAGTGTTTTCTCCCGCTGTTCCCACCGTAACCAGCAAAGGCTCTTCGCTCGAGCGCCGGCCCGCGGGGCAGGACACCGACAGCGCCGGCGACTTCCAGACGCACGACCAGCCATCGCCCGGCCGGGCGTGGCACGAGGCAGATCCAACGGCAACGGCGACGGTTACCGCACCGCCCGCGCCGCCAACCGCAAGCAGCACACCCACGGCGACAAACAGCGCGACAGCGACCCCGCCAGAGACAGCGACGCCATCGCCAACACAAACTGCAACAGACACGGCGACTCCGTCGCAGACAGCAACAGCAGCCGACACAGCGACCCCATCGCCGACAGCCACAGCAGCAGAGACCATCACGGCAACGCCAACAGGCACGGCCACGCTTTCGCCGATGGAAACGCCGCCTGCTACTCCAGAGCCAACGGCAACGCCAACAGTGACCGCGCTTGCCATTGCGCCGCCATCAGCGACAAGCAGCGCAAGCCCATCTCCAACGGCAACTGCAACCACAGCGCCGCCGCCAACGGCCACTACCACAGCAACAGTGACCGCGACGCACTCGCCAACGTCCACGGCCCGCACGTACACATTGTTTCTGCCGATCCTGGTACGCGAGCCGCCGCCAACTCCCACACACAGCGCCACGCCCAATGCGCGCCTAGTCACGATCAACGAGTTTCTACCCAAGCCTGATGCGATAGACTGGAATGGGGACGGCGAGATCGACAGCGGGGACGAGTGGGTGGAGTTGTACAACGCCGCGCCGTTGCCCATGGACGTGAGCGGCTGGGCGCTCGACGACGAGGCAGACGCCGGCAGCCCACTCTACTTCCTGCCCGCGGGCACGGTCATCCCGCCGCACGGCTTTCTGCTGCTCTTCGGCGCGCAGACGGGCATCAATCTGGCCAACACGAAGGATGTGGTGCGCTTGCTCTACAGGAACGGGGCGCTGCTCGAGGAATATCGCTACTGGGCAACATGGGCCGATCGCTCATTCAGTAAGACCACAGACGGGGGGCACGAGTGGACCTACTGGTATCCGCCATCACCCGGCCGCCCCAACCTGCCGTGAGACTATTCCTATGGCCGGGCGAGTCCTACATCCGGTGACAGCGGCGACGGTAGGGCAGGTTTCCATACCTGCCACCATGATAGATACTACGACTTCTT
>CAYOEZ010000091.1:12434-17143 GCA_964402955.1 uncultured Ktedonobacterales bacterium
GCGACGGTAGGGCAGGTTTCCATACCTGCCACCATGATAGATACTACGACTTCTTACGCAACAGGGCAAACATGATGAGCCAGGCCACGATGCGCAGCGGCGACGGTAGGGCAGGTTTCCATACCTGCCACCATGATAGATACTACGACTTCTTGCGCAACAGGGCAAACATGATGAGCCAGGCCACGATGCGCAGCCCGGTCGACAGGCCCAGCGCCAGCCGCACACCAAAGAGAGGCACAGCGATGCTGGTTGCGAGAAGTGGGGCAAGAAACATGGGCACGTTGACGGCAGCCGAGTAGAAGGCGATGTAGGCGGGGCGGCGATCGACCGGCGCGACATCGAGCATCGAATTGAACAGGCCCAGGCTCATGGCCGGCAACACCAGCCCGCCGAACGCTTCGGTCAGCATAATGTACTCAGGGCTGGGCAGAAAGTAGTTCATGAGCGGGATGATCGCCACACCGGCGAAACCAGCCATCAACACGAAGTGGTTACCGCGGCGCTCGGCCACGCGCGCCCAGAACGGGCTGATCAGCACCGTCATCGTCAGGTTGATGGTGGCGACGATGCCAAGCAACCCCTCGGTCGCCTGCAGCCCCCTCACCCACCACAGCGCAAAGAGCGGCCAGGCAAAGACCAGCGCCCAATGCATCACAAACGCTGCCAGCGTGAAACGCAGAAAGGCGGGCGCGCCCCAGGCAATAGCGACAATCTCGCGGATTTGCTGGATGAACAAATGTGGCTGGAGAGAAAATGAACTAACCGTGTGCGTCTGCGCCACAACGAGTTGGCTCAGATAGTAGGTGCTGAGCAAGCCGAAGACGAAAGCAATCGCGAACAGGACCTGGTAGTTGCCCGGCATGGGCAGCATATCGAGCAGCTTGCCCGCCCCGGCCGCGGCCACAGCACTGGTCAGAGATACAAGGATGGCGCGCACGCTCATCACGCGCGGACGGTTAGCGGGGGGCACGACGTCAGCAAGAACATTGGTCAATGCGACATTGGCGACACAGAGAGGAAACGCAGCCATCGTTATGATGAGCAACAAGACAGGGACACGGTAGGCCGCAGGCAGAAATGGGATGAGGGCAATGAGCGCGAATTGCAGGCGAGTGAGGAAGACGCCGACGAGACCGACAGCCTTGATGCTACGGCGACTCTCCACCAGCCGCCCGGCCGGGACAAACCACAGGACATAGATCAGCGCCGGCAACGCTGTGAGCAGCCCGATGTCCTGGTTGGTCGCGCCCATGCGCAAAGCAAACACCGACAGGAATGTCCCGGCGATGCCATTGATGACGCCAAAGGCCGCGACATCTCCGTACAGATTGCGAATGTTGTTTTGCGTGATGGTCGTCTTACTCCTGAACCGCAACGAACTTGAATGCCGTCACGTCGACCAACCCGCGGTCGGTGATTTTCAGCGCCGGTACGACCGAGAGCGGCATGAAAGCCAGCAGCATGAACGGATGATCGAGCGTGCAGCCCATACGCCGTACCGCTTGCTCCAGCCGCGTCAGTCGCCGATCCACTTCGTCCAAAGGCAACTCCGACATCAGCCCGGCGATCGCCAGCGGCAACGACTCGCTGACGCGTCCCTCCTTGCACACCGCCAGCCCGCCCTGCATCTCGATTACCTTGTTCACGGCGCAGAGCATGTCGGCGTCATTGGCGCCCACGACCGCGATATTGTGCGCATCGTGGCCCACCGACGAGGCAAACGCCCCTTCCTGCAAGCCGAAGCCCTTGATCAGCGCTACACCCACATTGCCGGTCGCATGGTGACGCTCGACGACGGCGATCTTGAGGATGTCACGCTGCGGGTCTGACACGATCAGACCATCGTGCAGCGGAGCGTCCTCCCACAGCAACTCGGTCGTCAACTGATCGGTCACTACACCCATGACGCGTGCCTTGCCGGGCTTGCCGGGCAGATGGAAGCTCTCGCCGGTTAAAGGCTTGACCCGAACGCTGTTCAGCGCCGCGGTGTAGTCAGCTCGCTCGACCTGGAACAAGGCGCGCCCCTGGCATGCGACGATGCGGCCCCGCTTAATCACATACTCAGCGTTAAAGTCTCGCAGATTGTCCATGATAACGATATCGGCCACGTAGCCAGGGGCAACCGCGCCGATATCGCGGAAGTGGAAGTATTCCGCCGGGTTACAGGTCACCATCTGGATGGCGGCAATGGGTGACAGGCCATCGGCCACCGCCAGACGCACCAGATAGTTCATGTCGCCAAGACGGAGAATGTCGCCAGGATCGCGGTCGTCGGTGACGAACATGCAGCGGCGCGGATGCAGATCCTTGATAACAGGCAGCAGATCGAGCAGATTGTGCGCATTCGACGCCTCGCGCACCATCAGCCACATGCCCGCGCGCACCTTCTCGCGCGCCTCTTCAGCCGTCATGCTCTCGTGATCAGAGTGTACACCGGCCGCGATATAGGCATTGAGATCTTTGCCCGTCAGGCCGGGAGCATGTCCGTCAACAACCAGGCGCTGGACCTCGACCATCTTCATCTTGTCGAGGCAGCTTGCGTCGCCAGCGAGCACACCCGGATAGTTCATCATCTCGCCCATGCCCAGAACACGCCGCTTCTCCATCAGCAACTGCAGGTCGTAGGCATTGAGAATGGCGCCGGAGGTCTCAAACGGCGAAGCGGGCACGCAGGAGGGCAGCACGGTGAACACACCCAGCGGAGCAAGATGGCTCGACGCCAACATCAGGGTGATGCCGCTCACGCCCATGACGTTGGCGATCTCGTGGCAGTCCATGATGACTGTCGTGGTGCCGAGGGGCACAACGGCGCGGGCATACTCGGGAATGGGTACCATCGAGCTTTCGATGTGCACGTGCCCATCGATGAAGCCGGGGCAGATGTACTTGCCCGTGACATCTATCTCCTCTTTGCCCTCATATGAGCCCAGGCCGACAATCGTGTGGCCCTTGATGGCGACGTCGGTCGTGTAGATTTCACCGGAGAGGACGTTGACGAGATTGCCGTTCTTGAGCACGACATCGGCGGGCGCCAGCCCCCGCGCCGTGGCGATCGTCTCTTGCAGCCCCATAGCGTTCCTCCTCTCAGTAGTCAGACCGGCAGATCGAGCAGTGCGTCACAGCATCATAGCGTCATGGCGTCATCGCGTCCCCGCGTCCCCGCGTCGCCCCATCTCCTCGTCCCCCACGCTCCGCGTCTCCCCCTCGGCCATTGCTTCGGCGGCCACGTCGCCCAGGACGACCGAGCGCTGATACGCAGACCACACCGCCTTGGAGAGCACGGTGCGTATGCTGCCCTTCTCAAGCTGGTACAGGGCCTCGGCGCTCGTGCCGCCGGGTGAGGTCACCATATTGCGCAATTCGGCCATGTGCCGGTCGGAGTCGCGCGCAAAGATCGCTGAGCCGAGCACCGTCTGCACAACCAGGTCTCTGGCAATGGCTCGCGAAAAGCCCAGGTGCACAGCCGCATCGATCAACGCTTCCATCATCAGAAAGACGTAGGTTGGGCCGGTGCCGCTGACAGCCGTCGCCATGTCCAGATACTTCTCATCGTCAACGTAGATTTCCTTGCCCAGCGCCGTGAGGATCGTGCGCGCCTGCTCGCGCTGGATATCCGTGACCTTCGCCGTCGCCATCCATACAGTTATGCCCTCGCCGACCTGCGCCGGCGTGTTGGGCATCGAGCGTACCACGGACGGGTGGGCGAGAGCCTTGGCGATAGCACTGGCGCGCGCCCCGGCGACGATGGACAGCACAAGCGCGCCCTTGTCGACGTGCCCGCGCAGATCGCGCAGCACCGCGGGCAACACCTGCGGCTTAACCGCCAACACGATCACACTGGCGCCTTTGGCCGCCTCGCTGTTGCCGGCGACAACGGTTATGCCGAAACGCTCCGTGATCGCTTGCCGCTGCTTCTCCACCGGGTCGCTGGCGATGATCTGACCGGGCCCAACAACCTTCTTATTCAACAAACCACTGATGATGGCCCCGCCCATTGCGCCGGAACCGATGAAACATAGCCGTGCATCGTGAAGCATAGGTTTCTCCTGGTCAGCCTGTTTTGTCGTCCTGAAGGCGCCTACCGCCGGAGCAGGTTCCCCGTCTGCAGTGCCCTGGGCGACAATTGCAGTCAAGACACCATACTCTGCAGGCGACAATGGCTGCCCGTCAATGTGTTGTTCCTGCCATAGTCCACTCTCTCTGATCTTTGCCTTTGGTGAGTGCCGTCCCAACCATGTGGGCGAAGGCCTGCATTCCGCGCACTGCGCAACTGTCGCCGCAAAGCGAGATTCCCAGAGCTGGCGATCGTCTTTACTTTCTATCTCGAAGCAAAGGAAGCGGATCTTGTGCTGCATGTAGTCCGAGACTCTTTTCTCCGTCTGTCTCAGCTTGTCCTTGTCGATGTGCTGCCCATGCATCGTTCGCGCTTCTCTGGTCGTCAGGTCGATTTCCCATTGGTCAAGGAAAGGATCGCCATCTTTGTTGAGCAGCGCCCGGCCGATGTTCTTTCTGAAGATGCTGCGGTCCTTGTTCTCCTTGACGAAATGCTCTGCGATTCGAGAGGGCAACTGGTTGTCGCCTGTGTGCGTGCCTATGCGCACGATGCGTGCAACTCCATGTGCGAGCTCCCCGTCCTCAAACAAAACGTAGATGCCATGTGCCCACTGCAAGAACCATTAAGAAGTTAGAGATGGTCGTCGGCATAG
>CAYOEZ010000092.1:0-17114 GCA_964402955.1 uncultured Ktedonobacterales bacterium
TCAGAAGCGACGCCGCGGCGCGCTGTAGAAGTTGTCGTTGGATACGGGCGGCGCGTTCCCCCATGCAGCACCCGGCTCTGGAGCCAAATTAATTCGAGCGCCTTAACACCGAGGATACGATCATGGCCGATCAAGTCTACTTCCACATCGTCTTCACCGTGTGGCGCGGGCGGCCGCTGCTGCAAGGGGACATCGAAGCATACTTCCACGAGCTGGTGCATGAAATCTGTCATAGGCATCAATACTCACTGATGGCCATGGAAACGATGCCCAATCATGTTCATATGCTCATCGCCAAACCGCCGTGGGAGGATATATCGGAGATCGTGAAAAAGGTGAAAGGATCCACATCCCGCTACATCTTCCAGCGGTTTCCGTATCTACGTGGTGATATGGGCAGCGAGCACCTGTGGACAAGGGGCTTTGAGTACGTCAAGCACAACGATGCATCATTACCGACCGTGATTGCCTACATCAAGAATCAGAAGACCAAGAATAAGCAAGGAAGCAACGATGAGCCCGATAGCCGCGCCAGGCGCTGATCGCTTAGAAGCGGAATTTATTCCCGCGCACCCGCACCATGTTGGTTCCCTGCAGCAGCAATGGGCCAACGTGAACTCCTGAGGTCGAACACATGGCTGTCTATATGATCATCTTCTTTGCTGCCCTCGGCATTGCCTACGCCGGCACGCCGCTGGCGCAGCGCGTGGCGCTGGCGCTGGGTTTCGTCAAGCAGCCCGGCGCCCGCCATATTCACTCCTCCCCGATTCCACTTCTGGGCGGAGCAGCCATCTACATCGGCTTCATGGCTGCGCTGTTGCTCGTCAACAAGAATTCACCTGCGGAGTACACGCAGCTCGCGGCGATCCTGGTCGCGGCCACGGTGGTGGCGCTCTTTGGCTTGTGGGATGACCGGCGCGGGCTGTCAGCGATCGTCAAGCTCGTGGGACAATTCCTGGCGGCCGCTATCATCATCTGGAGCGGCATCCGCGTTGAGTTCCTGCACCAGCCCGAGCTCAACCTGATCGCCTCGTTTGCCTGGCTGATCGGTATCAGCAATGCCATCAATTTCCTCGACAATATGGATGGCCTGGCGGGCGGCACGGTCTCGATCGCCTGCGCGTTCTTCTTCCTCATTGCCACCGGCAACGATCAGATTCTGGTCGCCAGCCTGTCCGCGGCCCTGTTTGGCGCCTGCCTGGGTTTCCTGCGCTTCAACTTCAACCAGGCCAAGATATTCATGGGTGACACGGGCAGCCTGTTTCTGGGGTTGGTGCTGGCGGCGGTGGCGATCAAGCTGCGCTTTGAGAATCAGGATATTGTCACCTGGATGATTCCCGTAATGGTGCTGGGTTTGCCGCTCTTCGATACGACGCTGGTCACGATCTCGCGCCTGCGCCGCGGCGTCAATCCGTTCACGACCGCGGGCAAGGATCACACTTCGCATCGCCTGGTTGATCGGGGGCTGAGCCGGCGCGAGGCCGTGCTGACCCTCTACCTTGTCTGTTGCGCCTTTGGCCTGGCGTCGCTCTTCCTGCTCAAGGCGACCATTTTCGAGGGCTACTTCACCGGCGCGATCGTGGCTGCCATCTGTCTGTTTGCCCTGTGGCGGTTGGAGTTCCGCCACCGCAGTCCCTAAAACACCGAGATGCCCGATGGAGCGGGGCAGGCTCTCTCACAGACCTCAGTGGTTTGAGCAACCTCAATCATGCAGACCGCCGAGGTCTCGGAGAACTCGGTGGTCTGGAAGTCAACACTACGAGGAGTTCGTCATGACGCTTGCTGCGCGTATTAGCGACAAGTCTGCCACTATTGGTATCGTCGGCCTGGGCTATGTGGGGCTGCCCCTGGCTGTCAACCTGGCGCACGCCGGCTATACGGTGACCGGAATTGACATAAGCCACGACAAAGTGGCTGCCATCAACCGCGGCGAGAGCTATATTCAGGACATTGCCGCGGCAATGGTGGCAGAGCAGGCGCAGGCAGGACGGCTGCGTGCTGAAACAGACTATGACAGCGCCGGCCGCCTGGACGTCATCTTCATCTGTGTGCCTACGCCGTACAACGCATCGAAAGCGCCTGATATCTCTTTCATCCAGAGTGCCGCCGCCAGCATCGCTGCGCATCTGCGGCGTGAGCAACTTATTGTACTGCAAAGCACGACCTATCCCGGTACGACCGAAGAGGACGTGCTGCCGATTCTCGAGTCGTCGGGTCTCAAGGCCGGGCAAGACTTCTACCTCGCGTTCTCGCCAGAGCGTGTCGACCCGGGCAACTCCAGATTCACGGTGCAGAACACACCCAAGGTGGTGGGCGGGCTGACGCCCCAATGCGCCGAGCTCACTCGCCTGCTTCTGAGCAGTCTGTCGGCCCCGGTCTACGTTGTCTCCTCGCCGCGCGTGGCCGAGATGACCAAGTTGCTCGAGAATACCTTCCGCGCCGTCAACATCGCCATGGTCAACGAGATGGCGCTGCTCTGCGAGCGCATGGGCATCGACATCTGGGAGGTCATCCACGCTGCTTCGAGCAAACCGTTTGGCTACATGCCCTTCTCGCCCGGCCCCGGGCCGGGCGGCCACTGCATTCCGGTGGACCCGCACTATCTGGCGTGGAAGGCGCGCCAGTACGATTTTTCTACCCGTTTCATTGAGTTGGCGGCAGCCGTCAACGAATCGATGCCCTACCATGTAGTGGATCTGGTCAGCGCTGCGCTCAACGGGCGCAAGAAGTCGCTCCAGGGGGCGAAGGTGCTGGTTCTCGGTGTGGCCTTCAAGAAGAATATCGACGACGCCCGTGAGTCGCCGGCGCGGCGCGTCATCGAAACGCTGTTCAAACAAGGCGTTGAGGTTACGTACAACGATCCGCACATCCCCCATTTCGGCATCGGCGGCGACGCGATCTTCCCCTGCCCGATGACGCTTGCGTCGCAGCCGCTGGATGAGGCGTTGGTGGCGGCGCAGGATTGTGTAGTGATTCTGGCCGGTCACAGCGCTTACGACTATCACTGGTTGGTGCGCACGGCGCGACTCATCGTCGACGCCAGTGACGCCACGAAAGAGGTGGTTGGCCGCGGCAGCAAGGTTGTGCGGCTGGGCGCACCGCACTGAGATGTGCGCCACATGCCCCGGGCGGAGGTTCCTCCCTGTCCGGGTCACGCGGCGCGCGATGACGCTGGAGGCAGTACACCCCGTGATCTATCTTGATCATGCCGCTACCTCATGGCCCAAGCCGCCGGCCGTGACCGAGGCGATGAGCGACTTCTTGCAGCGCGCCGGGGGCAACCCCGGCCGCTCCGGGCATCGCCTCTCTATCGAGGCGGCGCGTATTGTCTATGACGCACGCGAGGCGGTGGCTGCTCTTTTCAATGCGCCTGATCCACTGCGTGTGATCTTCACACTCAATGTGACGCACGCGCTTAACCTGGCCCTGCGCGGGCTGTTGCGCCCCGGCGATCATGTGGTCACGAGCAGCATGGAGCACAACTCGGTGATGCGCCCGCTACGTGCTCTGGAACGGCAGGGCGTGCGCCTGAGCGTTGTGCCGTGCGCCGCCGATGGCACGCTCGCTGTCGACGCCGTGGCCCGGGCAGTTACGCCGGGGACGCGGCTCATTGTCATCAACCACGCCAGTAATGTGACCGGCACGATCTTGCCGGTTGCAGAGATCGCTCCGCTTGCCCATCGCGCCGGCGCCTTGTTGCTCGTTGACGCGGCTCAAACCTGCGGCGTGCTGCCCGTTGATATGACGGCGCTGGGCGTTGACCTGCTGGCCTTCACCGGCCACAAGGGGCTGCAAGGGCCGCCCGGCAGCGGCGGTCTGGTGATAGCCGATCATGTGGACGTGGCGCAACTGGAACCGTTGCTGCGTGGGGGCACCGGCAGTCTCTCTGAGTATGAAGAGCAGCCGGACGATCTGCCGGACAGGTATGAAAGCGGCACACCCAACGGCGTCGGCATCGCCGGCCTGGGCGCAGGCGTGCGCTGGGTGATGGCGCGCAGTGTCGACGACATACGGCAGCATGAGATGAGCCTGGCGCAGGTGTTGATCGATGGGCTGCAAAGCATGCGCGGCGTCACGGTCTACGGTACGCATGATGTGCAGCGCTCCACAGCCGTGGTGTCGTTCACGGTGGAAGGCCGGGAGGTGTCGGATATCGGCCTGCGGCTCGATGATGAGTTTGGCGTGCTCTGCCGCGTGGGGCTGCACTGCGCGCCGGCTGCGCACCGCACCATCGGGACGTTTCCCCGCGGTACCGTGCGCTTTGCCCCCGGCGCCACAACGACGGTCGACGAGGCACACGCGGCCGTCGATGCTGTGGGGCGCCTTGTAAAGGGATAAACGTGCACGCGTTCCGCCGGCGTAGCGACGGGCTTCGTGCCACTGAGCATGAGCATGTATGGCATTGTTCTCGTACACACAACGTCGGCGGCGATACGTAGCGAGCGCGTCTTACTGCAGGCCGGCCTCAGCATCAAGCTCATTCCTACGCCGCGCCAGTTTTCGAGCGATTGCACACTGGCGGTGCGTTTTCTGTGGGAGCAGGCCGAACTGGTCAGAACCCTGCTGGCCGCGGCGCGCGTGGAGATATCGAGCATACGGATGCTGGAGTAGATGGCGCACCGCAGTGGCGCGTCTGTACGTTGTTTGAGGTGTGACAGCGATCCTGATGTTCCTGGTGGGCGGCCAATCATGAAGGCTACTCGCGCCGGCCTCTTTCTCCTCTCTGCTCTCATCCTGGTCCTCGTGCCTGTGTGCATCGCCGCGCCCGTCCATCCTGCCGTGTCCGCGTCACCAGTTTCTGCTGTTCCGTCTTCCCAACTGACGCCGCCGGCGACGATCCGCGTCAAACACGATGCGCGCAACCCTTTCTGGCCAGATTGGCCGGCGGACGAGATACGAGTGTTCAACTTCGACGAGTACGTTGCCCACGTCTGCGCCCTTGAGATGAGCGACTCGTGGCCGCTCGAAGCGCTAAAGGCCCAGAGCATCGCTGCTCGCGCCTACGCATGGTACTATGTCCTCGCTGCGAAATACCCTGACTATGACATCACGGACTGGTCGCCCTACCAGGCGATGAGGCCTGGCCCGCATCCGAACTGTGACCTTGCTTCCCGGAGCACCAGCGGCCAGTACCTCTCATACAACGGCTGGATGGTCTACGCCATGTACTCGGCTGAGAATGGCGATCCCACGCTTGATTCGTCATGGGGGAATCCCTACCTGCGCGCCGTTGAAGATCCCGTCAGCTTCGGCTTCGAGCGCTACGGCCACGGCCTGGGCATGTCGCAAAACGGCGCCAGGCGCTGGGCACAGCAGCATAACTGGGACTACCAGAAAATCCTCATGCACTACTACACCGGCGTCAGCGTTGAGCTGCCGCTGGGATCGACTCCAGACAATCAGCCGCCGCTGGGCAGCGTCGTCTTCCCCTGGTCGAACTGGTATTTCACGGGCAGCCGCATGTTTCTGCGCGCCAATGCCACCGATGCGATGAGCGGCGTCAGCCGCGCCGATTTCGCGGCCCGTCTGGCAGGCGGCGTCACAACGACGATCGGCAGCGACGCCAGCGCCGCGGGCGGGTGGACGGCGGTATGGGATGTATCAGCACTGCCTGACCAGCGCATCTCCACGCCGATAGGCATCAGCATGACGGTGCGCGACGTGGCAGGCAACGTGGCCGCCGGCGCGCCGGCTCTGATCGGGCTTGACCGCACGCCGCCAACGGTTACGGCTGCGCTCGACGCGGTCTACACTGGTGGGCCGACGGTGACCTTGCGCCTGGGCGGCAGCGACGCCGGCAGCGGGCTGGCCGGCATGGCGCTAAGCAACGACTGGGTGTGGGAAGGCGAGTCGCTGTTCTACCAGCCGGGCTGGGTTGTCAGCGACAGCGCTGCTCTCAACGGCTCCGCCTGGCGGGCGCGGGCGGGCATTGACCCTGTCACGAATACCTATGGCCCGTGGACAACCGTTCTGCCGGCGGGCCAGTATCGCGCCTATTTCAGGCTCAAGACGACGGGTGTGCTGACCACGGCGCTCATTGCTCGCCTCGATGTGATCACGTCAACGGGGGGGACGCCCACCATGCTTGGCCTGCACGAGGTGCGCGGCGGCGATTTCCGCGCCTCGGGCGAATATCAGGAGATGGCCGTCGAGTTTGATTACCCGCGCGCCGGCGAAAAACTGGAGTTCCGCACGCACTTCCTGGGTGTAGCCGACCTCTACCTTGATCGCGTTTTGGTCGTGTCGTACCCTGTGCCCTTTGCCACGCGCACCGTGTGGCAGGTCGGCAATGGGCCGCTGCCCAAAACAGTGCGCGTGAAAACGCTCGATGGCGCAGGCAACGTCTCGCCTGATGCAATTGTGGTCGTGGGCGGCGCATCGCCCTCCCCCACACCGACGGCGACGCCTGGCGGGCCAACGTCCACAGCGACCGCCACAAGCACGCCGACGGCGACGCCCGGCGGGCCAACGTCCACAGTGACCGCCACAACCACGCCGACGTCGACTGTTCCAACGTCCACCCCATCGGCTACGCGCACGCCCGGATCGCCGTCGACAAAGACCCCGTCGGCCACGGCGACCGAGACGCCTCCGCGTGCATCTGTGCGTGTCCTGCTGCCGGTGATCATCGCCGACTTTGCCGCACTGCCGACGCCGACGCGGACAGCCGCTCCCACGACCGTGTGCAACCCTGGCATTGTCGATACGTGGGCCGTAGGACAGGAACCGCATGGTATTGCGGTTGCGCCAGGGCGCATCTACGTGGCGAATTTCACGGAACAAGGGCAGCGGGGAACGGTTAGCGTGCTGGACAGCACAACGGGATATGCGCTAACGTCGCCTATCGCGGTAGGCCTTGCGCCGAACGGGGCAGCCTACAACCCGGCCAATGGCATGGTCTACATCGCCAACCGTGACAGCAACGACGTATCGGTGATCGACGGGGCAAGCAACCGCGTCGTGGCGACCGTGGCTGTTGGTTTGTCGCCCAACGGGGTAGCCGTTGACCCCTCGACCAATCGCATCTACGTGGCCAACTGGGACAGCAACGACGTATCGGTGATCGATGGGGCAAGCAACCATGTGATGGGCGGGCGTTTGCCAGCCGGAAGCCAGCCGGCGATGATTGCTGCCAATCGGGAGACAAATCTGGTGTACGTCGCCAACCACGGCTCAAATAGTGTGACCGTGATCCGCAGCACGGATAATGCAGTGCTACAGACAATCACGCTCGCCGGCGTCCGCGCTCCCTACGGCGTTGCCGTGGACTCTGTTGCTAACCGCATCTACGTGGTGGGCATTGTCAGCGGGCGCATGGCGATCATCGATGGCGCGAGCGGCAGCGTGCTGGGGACAACGTCTCCCGCGGGCGGCATGCAGCCCTGGCAGGCGGCAGCCAATGGCAGCAGCGGGCATGTGCTTGTGACATCGTCCATTGGCGGCGTGGGGGTCGTGCACACATACGACAGCGCACAGGCGCAGTGGCTGGCAGGCACGCTGGCCGTGGGCGTGCGGCCCGAGCAGGGAATGACGCTCGATCCGGACAACGGGCGGGTTTACGTTGCAAATGGGGGCAGCGATAGCGTCAGCGTGGTGCAGGATTGCGCCTTGCAATGAAAGGACGGCGCGGCGCGCAACGTCCTGCAATGTAGCGAATTCTGCCAGACGCGGTCTGGTATTATGAGGAGTCATTATCATGACGAAGACATGGCGCACTCTGAGCATTCTGCTCGTCGTGGCGACGCTGGTGGGCGCCTGCGGCGCAGCCCCTGCTCCATTGGGGCCACTGGTGGCAAAGCTCACAGCCAACGATCCGACCGAGGACGCGCTCAAGAACGGCACATACGACATGCCCGATCTTGGCTCGATCACCTTGCAGAACGGCGCCTACGAGAAGAAGTATGGCGATGGCGCCACGATGGTCAACAAGGTCGGCTTCATGAACGCCGCCATTGGCGACCTGGACAAGGATGGCAAGAAAGACGCGGCAGTGATCCTGTGGGCCAACACGGGCGGCTCAGGCACATTCATCTACACGTTCGCGGTCAGCAACAAGAACAAGTCACTCTACCAGGCCGGCCGCATCATGATTGGCGACCGTACCCAGATCAAGTCGCTGGTCATCAACGGCGGCAAGATCGTCGTGCAGGTGGTCGATTTCGGCCCCAATGATCCCAAGTGCTGCCCATCTGTGCAGAAGACCCGTACCTTCCAGATGCAAGTGGGAGCCTTGAGCGAAATCTAGCCTAACACGCGTTGCTGGATGCTGACGCGCAGACCACTACGTACCGAGAACCACATACCGCAACGTGGGCGGTATGTGGTTCTCGGTACGCTGCCATTCGCGGCAGAGACTTCCGTATAGTCGCAACCTGATCACCACTGAACACACAGAAGACACGGAAAGACCCCGGGCGATACGGCGCAGACTAGAGTCTACTGCGCTCAGCCACAGTTCTTTTCTGTGTGTTCCGTGTGTTCCGTGTGTTCCGTGGTTCACACAACGTTGTCTTGATTTGTCTGCATTAACGGCAGGGCAGGCCGCCAACGGAGGCGCCATGAACGGCAAACAACGCATGCTGAAGGCTCTGCGCTTCGAGCAACCCGACCGGCCGCCGCACTTTGAGGTCATGTTTGAACTGGAGCGTGACGCGTTCGGGCTGGAGTTTCCCGACCGCAACGCCTGGCAGGGCTGCTCACAGACACAGAAAGAGCGCATGATCGGCCAGTGCATGACCATCTACGAGAAGATCGTTGAGCGCTACCGCTGGGACGCACTGGCCGTGTTCTGGCCGTGGAGCGACCCCGACGGCGTGCGCGCCGCCAGGCGCACGTTTGGCGACGACATCATGATTGGCAGCATTGTCGGCGACACGGTCTGGTCCATCGAGCACATGGCTGACTGGATGCAATTCGCCGTCGATCTCGTGGAGCGGCCGCAGCACCTGCACGACGTCGCCCTGCAGAAGGAGCGAGCGGCGATCGGCAAGTTCAACGAGCTCGCCGATGCGGGCGCGGACTTCATCCACATTGTCAACGACGTGGCGTTCAACGCCGGACCGTTCATCGCGCCCGCTCAATTCAGCGCACTGATCACACCCTATCTAAAGCGGGAGGTCGAGCACGTGCGCGCTCTGGGCGTGTTGCCGTTCGTCCACACTGACGGCAACATCATGCCGATCCTTGACGATTACCTCTCGCTCGGCGCAGCCTGTTTCCAGTCGGTCGATCCCATGGCCGGCATGGACATTGCTGAAGTCAAGCGGCGCTGCCACGGGAAAATGGCCCTGATGGGCAACGTGCAGTGCAGCCTGCTGCAGGACGGGGCCAGGGAAGCGATCAGGGAATCGGCACGTTATTGTCTCGAAAAAGCTTCTCCTGGAGGCGGGTACATTTTCGGCACATCCAATACGATCTTCCCCGGCATGCCACTGCAGAACTACGAGTATATGCTCGATGTCTATCGAGAGTTCTGCTCTGAGCAACAACGATAGTTCAACAAGAACGGCAGTCGCCCCGGATTGCGCCGCCAACGACTGCCGTTTGTAACTGTTCACAGTTGAGGTAAGGCGGTCTGTTGTAGGTCGACTTTCCATAGTCGACAAACGTTTGGGTCGCAGGCAGGGCAGCAACTCGAGATGTCGAGTATGGAAACCCGGCCTACCACCGCTGAGTAGGGCAGGTTTCTATACCTGCCTCTATCGCGCTCGTGTGGCGCTTCTATCGCTCCCGCAGACGGTAAATCACAACGTACGTGTCTGGCAGACGGTACGTCTCAACCAGCAACGACCCTGCCGGCGTGCCCAAAACGGGAGCAAAGATGTCCTCGTAATCAGTGATGTACGTGATTGCGCGTTCAGCAGCATAGGGAACAACCGTCGCAGGAGACAACGCCACGCCCCGCTCGCTCGCCCAACGGTATAGATCATTGTTGGTCACGCCGTCCAGGTTGACCACATGGCGCTGGCTGAAGTAGCCAACCACGCCGGCGTTCCACACACCAACCGTTTCGCCCGGCTGCGTGTGTGCGTTCACCCATTCGGCAATGCGTAGCCCCTGTACCTGGTGCGGATAACCAAAGCCCCTCGTCAGCCAGACGACGGCGAAGATGGCGACAAAGCTCAGCGCGAAGTAGCCGCCAATGAGCGCCGCGCCGCTAAGCGGGAGCGAACGCGCCAGACGCGCCAGCGCCGGATAGAGGTAGCCCGTAACCAGACTCCCCACCAGCAACAACGGCATCACATACCAGTTTTGCATGTGCCAGAAATAGCACACATACCACACCGCCAGCCCGGCGACGTAGACAAATGGCACAAGCATATCGCGCCATTGCACAGTGCGCTCTGTCCCCTCTCCCTGCAAGGGAGAGGGTGAATCCCCCGCTTTCCCCCGTCCTGCGCGCGCCACTCCCGCCACAACCACCAGCGCCAGCAGCGGCCACATCTGCACCAGAAAGACGCCCAGGCGCAGACCAAAACGGCGTAGCGCGGTCAGCGTTCCTGCCAGGTAGTTGCCGGGCCGCAGCCAATCGGCGCCATGCCACTGCCAGAGCAGCGCCTGCCCGCTCACCTGCATGATCGAGCCGAAGTTGGCCAGGTTCCACAGCCACCACGGTCCCGTCGTCACGACAAAGCCCAGCGCCATCAACAACAACGCTCGCCCCACAGCAGGCCACGCCACGCTGCCACGCCAGGCGCGCCACAGACCATCGGCGCCGATCGCGGCCACAAGGAATATCCCGTCTGTCCGCCCCAGTACCGCCAGCCCGCCCAGCACGCCGACGAGCACGGCCGCCCTGCGCCCGCTCCATACCTGCCGTGCCAGCCGCAGGTAAACGGCCAGCGTCAAGGCTACCATCAGCAGATAGATCGCCGACTCGACCCCGTTGAGCGCCGTAGTCATTGCCCACGGGTTGGCCAGCCACGACAGCGCGGCGACGATTCCGGCGTTGCGGCCCACCTGGCGCGCCACGAGCGCATAGAGCACGGCGGCAACCAGCACATCCAGAATAGACACCAGCGACAAGGCCAGGTGCACCCCAAGCTCACGATTCTCGCCGGCCAACGCCAGCAGTGGTGTGAGCGCCAGGGTGTACAACGGATGAAAGCCGTTGGTGAGCGCCATGCCGTCAAAGGTGGGGCCGCGGCCGGCGGCCAGGTTGCGAGCGATCGTCAGATAATAGAAGAAGTCGTCGGCGACGACCTTGCCAACCAGCGTCGCCATATCCTGCCCGGCCAGCCACAGACGCGGCGCAAGCCCAAGCAGACACAGCACAACCAACCATGTCCCTGCGTGTCGTATCCCATCTCCCCGTTGGGAGCGCGAGTCCTGAACTTGCGCTGGCGTCATCCTACCTCCGCACGTAGAGGCGCACACTGGCCTTGTACTCGTAGTCGGCCCGCTTAAGCAGCTTTTGCTTGAGCATGCGATAGCGCTCATCTTCCGGTGCATAGCCGCGCTTCTCAACCAGGCGGTAGCCCTGCTCCAGCCACGAGGCGAAAATTTCACCGGGCGCATCCACGCGCGTGCGATCGCGCCCCAGCGTCACCAGCCACACGCGCGGGCTGCGGCCAGTTGTGATGACCGTTTGCGCCGCGTCGCTCTCGGTGAATGATGAGAAGTGCGGCGTTTTTGCCCCGCTAAGCGCATAGTAGTAGCCGAAGCCGCTATCGACATCGCTTGCGATGACGTCGCCTGGCTGGACGCCGGCAATAACCTCTTGCACAATCTCGCGCATGGGCACAACATAGATCGGGTTGTGAAAATCACGGCCGGCGTAGTAGTTCAGGAGCGACGCGCCCCAGGCCAGCGCCAGCACGGCAACCGCCAGCGCCCGCCAGGGTCGTACGGGCAGCGCCATGACGCCCGCCGCCAGGATCAGCGCAAAGAAGGGCAGGGCAAAGAGAGTGCGGCTGGCCATGTTGATGAAGGTAATGTCAGTCGCCACAGACGAAAGCAGAATCGCCGTGAAGAGGAACGGTGTGATCAGGAAAAGGAGCGCAAAGGCGGCTCGCGCTGCGCCGCTTCTGATCAGCGCCACGACCGCCACGGTAAACAAGACCGCCACGCAGGCGATGCCCAGAATCGCCGCCGGGTTCCAGGGGAAGATCGTTTCGCCTGTGCTGAGCGACAAGACCGGATACGCCAGCTTGAGCAGGTAGCCCATCAGTCCGCGCGCAAAGTCGGCTTCCAGCTTGCCGCGTTGCACCTGCGCCACAACAATGGCCAGCCAGGGGGCAAACGCCAGCACGAGGATGAGTTGGCCGGCCAGCCAGTTAAGAAAAGATGGGGAGAGGGGAGGATGGGGAGAGGGGGGGACGCCGTCTCCGCGTCTCTGCGTCTTTGCGTCTCCGCGTCTGTCCGCAAGCGCCAGGTACGCCATATACAGGTTCTGCGCCAGCAGCACAGCCAGCAGCGCATAGTCGGTGTAGAGCAAGATAATCGAAGCGACGATGTAGGCGGCCCAGACCCGACGCGAAGGGCGGCGCATGACATCGAGGAAAAGGACGGTGCTCAGCAGCCCCACTGCCGCAGCCATGCTGTAGGCCCGCCCCATGCGGCTATAGAGGACGAAGGTGGGCATTGCCGCCAAGACTGCCGCCGCCGCCAACCCCCACTCACGTTTGCCCAGCTGGCCTGCCAGGCGCGCCAACAGCGGCAGGCTCAGCACGGCAAAGAAGACAGACGGAAAGCGCAGCGCAAACTCGCTTTGTCCGGCGATACGCAGCCAAAAGTGCTCGAGCAGGAAGTGCAGCGGCGGCCGCCGCTCCGCCTCGATGCAATCGCGCAGCAGATCGCCCAACGTCTGCCGTCCCGCGACCTGCACGGTGAACAGCTCGTCCACCCACAGGCTCTTGGCCTGGAGCGCATACAGATACACACCGGCTGCGCAGAGGAGCAACAGCAGCCATATGCCTCGCTTGTACCAGGTACCCTCACGTCTTTCCATTTCGTTTCTCATAGACCTGATTGTAGACCGCCAGCGTCTGCCGCGCTGTTTCTTGCCATGTGAAGCGGCGCGCCTGCGCCAACCCCAGCGTCACAAGTTTCACCCGTAGCTCAGCATCCGCCAGGACACGCTGTAGCGCTGCGGCAAGTGCGGCCGTGTCGTGGGGGCTGACTAGCAGCGCGGCGTCGCCTGCGACTTCGGGCAGAGACGAGGCATTCGAGCAGACAACTGGCACAGCGCACGCCATCGCTTCGAGCACAGGCAGGCCAAAGCCCTCGAAGAGTGAGGGATAGGCGAACACGTCCGCAGCGCCATACAAAGCGGGCAGATCATCGTCTGCAATGAAGCCGGGGAACAAGACCTCGTCTTGCAGACCGAGCTCACGCACGTGCCGCAAGAACGGCTCGTAAAGCCACCCCTTTTTGCCCGCAATGACCAGCCGGGCGTCAGCGCAGACGTGTTGGCTGCGCAGGAGTGCATACGCATCGAGCAGGACGCTCAGATTCTTGCGCGGCTCGATTGTACCCAGATAGAGAATGAAGCGTTCGGGCAGGTTGTACTTGCGGCGCGCCGCCGCGATATCCTCCGCCGTGGGCGGCCGGAAATGGGGATGGACGCCCTCGTAGATGACCGTGATCTTGTCCTCAGGGATGCCGTAGAGGCGCATTGCGTCCGCCTTGGTCCACTGTGAGACAGCAATGATTGCGTCGGCAGCGCGCAGAAAACGCGGCATGGCCGCACTGAGAAACACGCGATTCACGCGCGTGTGCGTCTCGGGACAGATACGGAAGGCGAGATCGTGCAACGTGAAGACGGTCTTGACGCGGGTAAAGCGCGGCAGAAGGTGAGCTGTAGCATGGAAGATATCAACTCCCCTGGCCAGCGAATCCTGCGGGCGCCGCGCCAGGTGCGAGACAAGCACACGCATCCGCCATGGCTTGGTGGTCAGGTTGCTGGTCAAGCGAGGCAGACGGTCAAGCGGCGGCGCGATGTGCGCTGTTTCAGGTTCATTGTAGAAGGCAAGGTATTCATTCTCGGCGCCAGACGCCATCAAGGCTGCCGTCAACTCCTGGGCATAGCGGCCAAGACCAGCCTTGTGGTGAACAGCAGGAGAAATGTCAATGCAGATTCTCATCCTGTTCGCCCTTCTACTTGTGCTTTCACAGGCTCTCGCTCACACGCAGCCATGCCTTGCTCCAGTTCGCAATCGTAAAAACGGACTCGACTGCGGCGCGTTGCTCGCGTCCGATGCGCTCACGATCGGGAAAGTTCTCCATCATCGACTGGAACAGAGCTTCCGCACTGGCAGCACAGTGCACCGTCGGCAGGTCCAGTAAGCCTTCGACATCGCTAGAAATGGTTGCCACTCCGCAGGCCATGCTCTCCAGGGCCGACAATGATGTTCCCTCACTCGCGCGGGTTGGTATCAGTGTCATGAGGGCAGACTGGTAGATGCCTGGCATATCTCGGCCAGCGACCGAGCCCAGGAAAAAGACACGTCCGGTCAGCCCCAAACTCGTGATCAAGTTCATCAGCTCGGCCCGGTAGCGGATTGACCCCTTGTTATCGTAGAGCGTGTCGCCAACGATGAGCAGGCTCGTCTGCGGGTATTGGCGGACGAACTGAGCGAAAGCACTGATTGCCAGATCGACGCCGCGCGGAGACGTCAGGTTGCGCGGCACGAGAATGGGCTGCAAGCGTGCCAGGCTCTCACTGCCCACGCCCGGACAGAACCGCTCCGTGTCCACGCAGTTGGGAATGAACCACCTGCCAGGGGCAACCTCGGTGAACATGCCGGTCTGCGGCGTTTGCGCCAGCCCCAGTTCACGCATGGCAAACGTGTCGTTGAAGACATAATGCCGGGCGCGGCGAAAAGCGATCTCCGCCGAAAGCCGGCGTATACGTCGCCGGCGGGGGCTGGCGTCTCCCGTCCATGTGGCGCCATGCGAGAGGACAATCGTGCCGCGATGCCAGGCCACGGGCAGGTAGTACTCGGCATTGCTCACAATCAGGCAATCCTCGTGAGCCAGATCAGGAATACGCGCCAGCAGACCCAGGCTGTAGCCGATCTGCTTGGGGAGCAAGGGGGGACGCCGCACGATGCGCACATCGTCGCCGCCCATCGACGTGCGCGTCTGGTAAACGCGCTGGCTGTGACCTGCGGCGGCAAATACGCGCATCAGCATGCCGACGTAGGTTTCCATGCCGCCGATCTCTGGCCGCTGCCGATAGGTGATGTGACCGATACGCATCTATCCCTGCCTGTGGGCCAGGTTCACACTATCCCCCTGCTTTGTCCTGGCGCGCGCTTATCTCCCAGAGCTTGGCGCGTTTGATGAATGTGTAGTAGGCCATGAGCAGCGCAAGCACCAGTCCTGCCATCCCATCGAGCCACCCAAGCCGGATCACGTAACTATAGACGAACAACACTGGCGGATAGAGCAGCATCTTCCACAGGCTGGGGCGGACACCAGCGGCATGCCAGGCTTCGGCTTCCATGCTTGTGTAGCGATTGGTCTTACGTACAATATCAGAGAGACTGTCACTGGCATAGTGAAGCATGGGGGTGTGCAGGCAGCGCACCGGGCCGTTGGCCTTCAGCACCTCGTGTACATTGCCCAGCCACCCTCCCTGCCCACAACGAACCAGGCGCAGCTTGTGCTGTGGCCACCACAGACCGTGGTGAATCCAGCGACCTAGTATCAGATCCTGACGCGGAAGCATAAACCCGACTGCGTCGCCGGGGCTGGCAATTGCCTGGCGAATCTCGGCTGCAAGATCAGCGGTCACGCGCTCATCAGCATCGAGGGAAAGGACCCATTCGCATGTGGCCTGGTCAAGGGCAGCGTTCTTCTGCTCGGCGTAATTGGTGAACGAACGTGTCAACACACGTGCTCCGAGCTGCTGCGCAATCAGCACGGTAGCATCAGTGCTGCCGGAATCGAGCACAACCAACTCGTCCGCCCAGGACACACTGTCGAGGCAGGCAGCGATGTTTTCTTCTTCATTCAGTGTGATAACGACCACGCTCAGCGTCGTCATGACTTGCCGCACCCCCACCAACCTGCTGCGCCTATTATACCATAGATACGTGTCGGCGGGAAATCCCAAATCCGCCTTCTCCTCCCCTTGTCGAACGGCTGCCTTTGTGCTACAATAGACATGCAACGCACTCCACTCCACTCCCTGCCCCACAGTCCATGTTCGGCGTAGACCATCCAAGGGAGGTGATGACAGCAACAAGTCGTCGCACCACTTACCCGGGTTCGCGGTCGTCTGATCCTCGGCAAGAGTCTCATAAGAAACAAGGAGGCTGTCAAATGCGCAGATTCGCGCTCATCGCAGTGTCGCTGTTGGTGATCCTGTCTCTGGTCATCTCGGCCTGTGGGGCCACCACTAGCTCTGGCGGCACAACGGTCAAGAAGATCGGCTTCTCGACTGATGTTGGTCGCATCGACGACAAGAGCTTCAACCAGGCAGGTTGGGAAGGAGTCCAGGCTGCCGGCAAGGAGCTTGGCGCTGAGGTGAAGTACGTCGTAACCACCGATGCCAAAGACTATCTCAAGAACATCCAGCAGTTCGCCGATGCCGGCTACGACGTCATCGTCACCTCCGGCTTTGGCTATGGAGAGAAGACGATCGAGGCAGCCAAGAAGTGGCCGAAGATCAAGTTTATCGGTGTGGACCAGTTCCAGGCCGCGGCGCTGCCCAACCTGGCTGGACTGATCTTCGACGAGGATAAGTCCGGCTTCCTGGCCGGCGCGCTGGCTGCATCGATGTCCAAGTCCAAGGTCGTTGGCGCAGTGCTGGGCACCGATGTTATTCCCCCGGTCGTCAAGTTCGGCAAGGGCTATGAAAACGGAGCCAAGTACGTTGACCCCTCGATCAAGGTTGTCATGGCCTACCATCCGGGCGGTCTGGCCAAGGGCTTCACTGATCCTGAGTGGGGCGCCAGCACGGCCAAAGCCATGATTGACCAGAAGGCTGATGTCATCTTCGGCGCCGGAGGCGATACCGGCAACGGCGCGCTGCTCTACTGCGCCAAGCCCGAAGTGAATGTGATGGCCATCGGCGTTGATTCTGACCAGTACCTCACCGTGAATGGCGTGCAGAAGGTCCTCATGTCCAGCGCCATGAAGCTGATCACACCTGGCGTCAAAGACAC
>CAYOEZ010000093.1:0-17035 GCA_964402955.1 uncultured Ktedonobacterales bacterium
AACCGGAGGGCCTACGGCTAAGGCGGCTTAAACGGCTCTTTCGAACGGTTTGGCCAGTACCGACGTTGGGACCTTGAGGCCTTACGCTTCCATGACCGCGCGCGCCTCGAAATCGCCCAGTCCAAGACGACTCTCGGCGCGGGCCTTGTCGAAGACAGCCTTCACCTTGGCTTTATCAACGTCGAACGACGGCAACTCCAGCGGCGGGCGCTCTCGCCACTTGCGGTACGTGGACATGGCCTTAAACGCGGCGGCGGCGCGCTCAGGGAACTGGTAGTTGGGAATCTTGTGCTCGCTGAGCACGGCGGCGCCTGCTTCGGTGATGCGCTGCCCCATCCAACAACCCAGCACGGGCTTGCCACAGCCCTTCAGCCGGGCCACCGCATCGCAGACGGCTTGAGCCGATTCAACCGGCTGGGTCATGACTTGGGGCGTCAGAATGACCAGCACGCCGTCAACATTGGGATCTTTAAGGGCGGCCTCAACAGCCATACCATAGCGATCGGCCAGGGAGTCTCCCAGGACGTCGATCGGGTTATGGGTGTTGGCCGCGGCGGGCAACTTGGCCGCCAGGTACTGCTGCGTTTCTTCCTTCAGTGAGGCCAGTTTTAGGCCGGAGTCCTCGATGGCGTCGGTTCCCATGATGCCAGGACCACCAGCATTGGTCACGATGGCGATGCGGTCGCCAGGGAGCAGTGGCTGATAGGCAAAGGCGATGGAGTAGTCGAACAGATCCTGCACCGATGTGGCACGGATCACCCCACACTGCTTGAACGCCGCATCGTAGGCGCGAGCCGAACCGGCCAGGGTGCCCGTATGCGACGACGCGGCACGTGCGCCGGCGCCAGTGCTGCCGGATTTCAAGGCGATAACCGGCTTGGATTGCGTCACCTGCCGGGCGACATCGATGAAACGCCCGCCGTCGGTGATGCCTTCAAGGTAGGCGATAATGACATGCGTATTGCCGTCAGCATGCCACGCCTCGAGCAGGTCGATCTCGTTGACATCAGCCTTGTTGCCGATGCTCAGGAAGCGGGCGAAACCTATGTCGTGGGCGTCAGCCCAGTCAAGAATAGCGGTGCAGAGAGCGCCCGACTGAGACAAGAACGAGATGGTGCCTGGTTTGGGCATTTGGGCGCTAAATGAGGCGTTGAGTGGCGTCACTGTGTCGATCAGGCCGAGAACGTTGGGGCCCACCAGGCGCAGCTTGTACATCTTTCCGATCCTGATAAGCTCCCTCTCAAGCTGGGCGCCGGCGCTGCCGACTTCGCGGAAACCGGCGGTGATAATGATGGCGCCTTTGACGCCGCGCTGACCGCATTCATCAAGAGCCTTGGCCACAAACTTGGCCGGGATGGTGATAACAACCATATCCACCGGCTCGAGAACGTCCAAGATGCTCGGGTAGCACTTCAAACCGAGGATTTCTGAAGCGTTGGGATTGACGGGATAGATGGAGCCCTTGAATCCGCTCTTCAGCATATTCTGTAGGACTTCGTAACCGAGCTTACCCGGCTCTCGCGACGCGCCGATGATGGCCATAGATGTTGGAGCAAAGAACATGTCAAGCAAACTCGTACTCCTGTCAAGAAGGATATGGTTCTTCACGTCACTGGACATTATACTGCAAGGCACAATCTGCTACAAGGTAGCCCCAGAGTGTGAAAGTAGGCAGTTTTGCGTAAAAGGCCAACTTAGAGCGCACAGACCTGAGACCGGTGCAAGGCTGGTCTACTGCACGACAACCCGGTAGACGATCAGCTTCTCGCTGCTCGAGGTGTCCGTGTAAACAGGGACGAGATCAGGCGTCGCCGTCCCCTCGAGGAGGGGAGCAAACTGCGGCCGTAGTTTCGCTGTTTCCCGCTGATCCACGACCCAATACGTGGCGTTCTTGATCCTGCTGTAGCGCAGCGCATCAGCGATGGGCGCATTTGGGCTGGGAATCCAGCGCTTTTCTGCATAGAAAGCGATGGCTGGATAGCGCGCCTCGACGATGCCTCCCGGCGGCGTATTGTCTCGCAGCCATAAGCCGATAGTGCGATGTTCCCACCGCCACGAGCCGGTGTTGGCGGCGCGTATGACGGTGGGCACGCTGGCGGCCAGATAGGCAAGGACAAGGAGAAGGGGCAAACCAGCAGCGACTAGCTGCGCCAGGCGTGGTTTGACAGAAGGTACAAGCGTCACGAGCGTCGCTTCCAGCCACTCTTGCACGACACTCAGCCCGCTGGCCGCCCAGATGATGAGGCCCGGAACCATGGCCAGAATATAGCGATCCTGGATGAAGAAGACCAGGAAGCCCAACACCGGGCTGATGGCCGCGAGAAGATAAAGCTCGATCTTGAGCCGATCTCTGCTCCACGGCTTCTTCATCCAGCCCAGGACAATCAGCGGCAGAAGCCAATAGGGGAAAAGACGGATGGAGAGGAGCGAATTCCAGAAGCGGCGCACGTTGGCGTAGAAGAGGCGGGCGAAGTCCCACGGATCCTGACGAATCACCTGGATGATACTGACATTGTAGCTTTCAGGTGAGAAGAAGAAGACCTCTGTGCCGGCGCTGTCGAGGCCCCAGGTCATCTTGTCGAATGTCACCGTATCGCCATAGGCCAGGCTCTTACTGGTAACGTAGGTCACGCCGGCCTTCTCGCTGACCATCCATTCGCCGGTCGTCTGGCGAACATAATAGGCATAGGGGAAGAAGAAGATCATGTATCCCAGGACGACGAGCAGCAGTGTTGCCATGGTGCGCCTGGTGAAGAGCCTGCGCTCACTCAGTCGCACGATGGCGATCAGCCCGATGATGGCGACCAGGTAGCCAATGGCCTCGGGCCGGGTCAGGTAGGCGAGGGCAAGGAATGCCCCGCCAAGCAGGGCCGGCCAGCGAGCGCGCTCGCGCAAGGCGAGCAGGCCACAGTACATACCCGAGTAGATGAAAAGTAAATAGGGCGGCTCGGTCATCGTGCCCCAGTGCAGAACGGCGACCGTTATCGCCGGCCAGACGCCAGCCAGGACTGCGGCAAGAACCGCGGCGCGCCGCCCGTACATCTCGTAGCCGATCAGGTAAATGGGAATCACGAATAAGGCGCCACAGATGACGTAGACGATGTTGCTGGCCACCTGCAGGTCGCCAGTCAGCAGGTAGAAAATACCGCTAAGCAGAGGGAAGAGCGGCGTATGGTGCACGTCCTGGTAGCCTGTAAAGGTGTAGCCGTGGCCGGTCAGCCAGTTGCGCCCCAGCCACAGGTAGAACGGCTCGTCGCCCCAGACTATGCGGTCGATTCTGACGACGCACAGCACGCGCCAGATGAACGCTCCGATAGTCAGCAGTGTGATCACTGGCAGCTCAGTACGGATAGACGTTTTGTTTGGGCTGTCGGCCGTGGTCATCTGTGGGTTGATCCTCACTTGCTATCGCATGGGAATTTCAGGGTCGTAGTGCTTTTGCGCATCTCCATGTTCTGCTTGCCGTTGGCGTTCAAGCTCCTGGATGCGGTGCCGTAGCAGCGCAAGCTCCTGGGTGAGAACTTTGATCTGCTCGCTGTAGCGCGAGATGCTGACGGAAAATTGGAACAAAATGAACATCATGCCGAGCAGAGCCACGAGAAAGAGCAGCGCCGGAGGGTATTCGATGCCCAGCGCAAACGCAAAGAAGTCGAACGCGTCGACAAAGACCGGGATCAGCACCAGGCTGAAACCCGTGAAGAGCCAAAGGATGGCAAACTCCTCTTTCAGCTTGCGCGTACGGACCAGGTTGATGACGAGAATGAGAGCCAACAGTGCCAACGCGATGACAAAGAAACGTGTGCGTAAGACCATCAGGCATCTCCCTTCGCAACGGCAGGCTTCCAGAGGAGCCAGGCGAGGAGAATCCAGAGGAAGATGGCAGACATCATCCATTGCCCTTCCTGGAATAGCCGCCACAGCATCCGTACCGGAAAGTACACGACCCGTGCAGACATAATGAAAGCAAGCCCGAACAAGCCGAACTGCACGATGGAACCGCCGTTGCGCACAAGGTGAGCAGCGACAACGATGAAACCGAAAAGCAGATAGACAAACGAATAGCGCGGCGCAGGTGGGATGACGAGCAGCAACGTCGTCAGCGCCAGGGCGTACTCCAGGTCAAAGCGCGGCTCCGCCGCTGACACGGCGTGGCGCGTGAGCCACAGGAAGCCCACCAGCAATAGAGCGCTGATCGTCACCGTCAACAAGTCAGCCAGCCAGGGCAGGTTCGCAGCAGTGTAGGTGAACATGTTGGGCTTGAACATGCGTGTGAAGATGGCATTGAGCGACTGATGGTACAGGTAGCCCGCAAACGGACCATTCGTGTAGATGGAGGAGAAGTCGAGATAGCTCTTGAGTCCATCAAACCCGACAAGGGCAAAGGAACCAAAGGCCAGCAGGGCGCCAGTGACCCCGCCGACCAGAGCCGCACGCCAACGCCGCTTCCATAGGAGATAGACGACAATGAACCCGGAAAAGAACTTGAATCCGATCGCCACGGCCAGAGCCAGCCCGGCCCGCCCGTCGTGGCCGTGCTTCAGCCACCAAAAGGCCAGCACAAGCAAGAAGAAGATGACAACATCCATCTGTCCCAGCCGGAGGGCGATGATGGCCGGGTCGTACTGGTAGACGATGAGCAACCCGACCACACAGCCGGCCAAGGTTAACCAATTCTGGCTGCGCAGGAGCAGCCACACCGAAACAGCCAGACCGCCCAGACTGAGGACTGTCCACACCTTGCCCGCCATAGCCAGCGACAGGAAGGACAGGGGCACAAGCGACGCTGCCAGAAACGGTGGATATGCATAGGGCCACGGCGTCGACCGATTCTTGGTCGAGATACCCTGTTCGATCTGGGTACGGAATGGCTGCGTCTCGGCGAAGATGTCACCGCCCGTCCTCAAGCGCAGCGCTGCCTTGTAGTAGACAGCGAAGTCATGATTGTTAACCGTTCGCCAGACAGCCACACCATCGACTGCCATGATGCCTGTCAGGATGGCGGCGCAGATGAGCAGCAGGGAGCGGTTGGTCGTTTGAGCGATCATGTGGACACCCTCAGAACCTCACGAATGGGCGCGAACGGGAATTCGTCCAGGATGCGCGCCAGCCTGGGCAAGACGGACGACCGGTTGTAGTATGTGATCAGGCGTTCACTCAGCGACAGGCCGGGGATAACAGGCGACCCGGCGTCCCCCTCCCAGGGGTGAGCATAGAGCACAATGGGCCGCTCGTTGCTGACCTGGCGCAGGGCATGGAGGAGAATGGGCAGCGGCCAGGCCCGCATATAGAAGCCCCCGGCGACAGGCAGCCGCCGTCCTACTACTTCCCACACTGTCATGGGCAACTCCGTGATAGGTCCTGCGGGATCGTTCTGGCGCAGGTCGGATGTGGCGGGCCGGTAGGCAGTCAGCGGCCCCCCGTTCAGCCCATACACGTAGTTGGCGACAGGGAAGATGCTCGAATCGTACGAGAAACCCTCGCTGGCCAGGACATCCAGCGCCCAGCATGTTCTCTGGACCAGCGAGAAGGTCGGCGCCCGGAAACCGAACAGGCGTGGCGTTGGCGCTGACGCTGGTCGCTGCTCCGTCCATAGCGACTGCCAGAGCGTCTTGAACTCACGCAGATCGGCGCGCAACGCCTCTGGTCCCATCTCCCACAGCGGGCGATGGCTCATGGTGTGGCAGCCGACCTCATGTCCAGCGGCGGCGATGGCACGCACAAATCCGACATGCTCGCGCAACACGTCGCCGACGATGAAGAACGTGGCGTGCAGATTGCGTTTGGCCAGCATATCGAGAATCGGTTCTGTCGCCGCTTCCACCCGAGACCGGCGCTCCTCAGGCGGAAGATGCTTACGCACCAGTTCAGCGTGGTAGATCTCTTCAATATCGAATGACAGGGCGTTCAGCATCGGCTAACCTCGGCGCGGCTGGCCGGCATCGTCGGGCGGCGGCGTTGCCCGCTGAGCGCGGTAGCGGGCGCCGGCGCGCGTGCGTTGGCGCAGCAACACCACCGAAATCGAGAGAATCATCTTGATCACATAGTAAAGAGGGCGCAGGCTGGCGTGCATGCCAACGCCGCTCATACGCTCGCGCATCGTCACCGGCACTTCCTTTAAGCGAAAACCGGCGTAGGCCAGAACGATGATCGTATCAGCGTCGGGAAAGTCGGACGGGTAGTTGTCTCTCGCAAAGAAGCGCATCAGGCGGTAGCTGACAGCCTGAAAGCCTGATGTCGGGTCGGTCACGCGTTGGTGAATCAGGAACGAGACGATTGAGCGAAAGAAGGACATGCCCATGCGCCGGATTGGCCCGGCCTTGTAGTCCATTCGTCCCAGCCAACGCGAGCCAAGCGCCATATCAGCCTCGCCGGCCTCGACAACGGTCAGCAGGTCGACGATGCCATGCGGGTCATGCTGGCCGTCCGCATCCATCAGCACGCCGACAGGGTAGCCGTGCGCCACAGCGTAGCGGAAGCCCGTTTGCACCGCGCCGCCATAGCCAAGATTGCAGGGCAGGCTGAGCACAGTCGCCCCCAGGCGCGCGGCGCGCTGCGCCGTATCATCGCTCGAGCAGTCATTGACGACGACAATGTCGAGCGGCGGCGCAACGTCACGGATCTCTTTGATGACGTGTTCGATGTTGCCTGCCTCGTTGTGCGCAGGCATGATGAGAACGCGTCGGGGTGCAGGGTCTTGTGATGTCACAGGCTGTGTTCCTATGCTCACGTGCATGTCGTTGAAGCCCGGGTACTTCCACGGAGAATCGAAAGCAATCATCAGGCATGGCACTCGATCGCCAGACCTGGTGCGATCAACATGTTTGTGATGTCTGTGCTCTGGTCAATGGCGACGTCGGCGAAGACCAACGAGTTGGTGATGCTGATTGGCTGGCTGATGCGCACGTTGTCGCCGATAACAGAGCCATGAACCTGGACGCCGGGATGCAAGTTGGCCGTGGGCGCCACCAGACCGGGCAGGCCGAGACGAGCAAGCTGGCGCTGGTTACAGGTCAGCAGGTCACATGGATAGGTCACGTTCATGTCCCATTCCACTACCTCGGCAGGGTAGACGGGAAAGCCGTCCTCGATCAGGATTTGAATAGAATTGGTAATCTCATACTCGTCGCGCTGCGCCGTACGCGGAGTGCGGCGGATGGCATCGAAGATCGCCAGGTCAAACATGTAGATGCCGCAGCCCTTGAGGTTGGATGGGATGTAGCGTGGCTTTTCGATGACCCGCGTGACAGTACCGCTGGCATGCAGGACGATAGCGAAATTGCGCTGGATGACCGCCGGATCGCTCTCGGTCTTGACCGCTAGAATCGCCCCCGCCTTGCGCTGCCAGAACATCGACACCATGTTCTCCAGATTGCGGGGCACAATGAAAATGTCGCCGAGCGAGAGCAGGAACGGCGTCGAAATCACATTCTCGAGCTGCGCCACAGCATGGGCGATGCCCAACATCTCCTGCTGCTCTACATAACGTATCTTGATCCCAAGAGATGCGCCATCGCCGAAATGGGCGACAATACGCTCGCCAAGGTGGCCGATGACGATGATTACCTCATCGATGCCGGCTCGTTTCATGTCTTCCAACTGGTGCTGGATGATGGGTTTGTTGCAGACCGGCAGCAGCGGCTTGGGAAAGCTCATACTCAGAGGCTGGATACGGCTGCCTTTGCCCGCCGCCAGGATGACGCCGACAATGCGGTTATCACTCATTTGATTGTACCTCGCCGACGGCTCTCCTGCGCAGAGCGGCGACGCCGCCGGTAGATTGCAAGCAGCGCATCCCAGGGCAGGTGCGTGAAGCGCAAGCGCAGAACCGTATAGACTGCCTTGAATATCTCCATGCGCGAGATCTTGGAAGCTCCTTGCTGGCGGTTGACGAAAATGATGGGCACTTCTCCGACCGTAAAGCCCTTCTTTTGGCAGCGGTACAGCATCTCCACTAGAAACGAGTATCCGCTTGAGAAAATGGTATCAAGCTCTATCGCCTCGAGCACGTGGCGCCGGTAGCAGCGGAAACCAGCCGTGCAATCGTGGGCCTTCAGTCCCAGGTTGATCTTGGCAAAAAGATTGGCGCCACGGCTGAGCATCCTGCGCATGAAGGTACAATCGCGCGCGCCGCCTCCTTTCGCATAGCGTGAGCCAATGACGAGATCATAGGACGCGACCAGGTCCACCATGGCCGGAATGTAGCCTGGATCGTGCGAGAAATCTGCATCCATGCTCAAGACAAGCGGAGCGCCGCGCTCGATGGCGGTCTTGAAGCCGGCAATGTAGGCCGTGCCCAGGCCAAGCTTGCCGGCGCGATGCACGACGGAGACGTGTTCGTCAGCGGCCGCCAGTCGATCAGCGATTTGGCCAGTGCCGTCGGGCGAATTGTCGTCAACGACAATGACCTGCAGGTTGAGCCCAAGACCGAGTATCTGTGTGACGAGCCGCTCGATGTTCTCGGCTTCGTTGTAGGTTGGGACGATAACCGCGCCGCGCATGGTTGTGGACGTTGTGTTCTCACCACGCGACATGTGTAACTCCTTGAGTGTCAGCAGAAAGACGCAATATGGTAGTCGTCGTACTCTCAATCAACAATTTCGTAGACTGCGATCTCGTCCACGAGGTAGGCATAGCGCACGGAACCGATCATCTCAGTGGGCGGCACAAAGCCGGACGGGCGCACCAGATTGATGAGCCGGTCGCCGCTCAGGACGGGCCGATCTTGCTCCGTGTAGACGAGACGCAGCCAGGGCGTCGCGGCCAGGCGCTGGCGCATCGCCGCTTCTCTCTGGCCATAGCTGTGCAGTCCGACAAGAACATAGCGAATGCCGGCTTCTCGAATCGCCGCCAGGCTTTCTTCGTCCGGGAAGTTAGCCAGACGCTTCTGCCATGCCCGATAGGCGACGGGCATATATGTGCCATAGCCATAAGCGATCTTTTTGCCGTGGACAATGCTTGCATAGAGCGGTGGGCCGTGCCACGTCTTGGCGGGCGGCAGCTCAAGAATCGCGAAATCGCCCGGCTGGGCCTTCAGCCACTCATCGACAGGCTGGGGGCCGATGGCCGACACGCCAAACGGATATGGGACGGTCGCGAAATCGAACAGGATGCCCGCAACCAGCGCCACAACGAGCACGGAGCGCGTCAGCTTCGTCCAGCGCGGCCAACGTGTGATAGCTCCTGCTCCGGCGCCGGCGAGTAGCGCCACGGCCAGCCCCACCACCAGACCGAAGCGAGTCCATACACGCATGGCGCTAAAGAATGGCAGAAAGAGATAGAGCGCAAGCGTCGGCAAAGGAACAACAATGTACCCCGCTTTCTGCATGCTCGAGTACAGTGCCGGGTTCAGCGCCAGTTTGCCAGTGATTCCATTCATGAGCCGGGTGAAAATGCGCTCCACGCCGTCAGGAACAGGAATATACACTGGATTGCCCGCCCAATGCACGGTCGTGCCCATGGCAAGGACGAGGCCGAGCACGCCGATGATCGCCAGCACGCTGACAATAGGCGACCTGCGGTGCACGACAGCATAGCCGGCCAGAAGCAGTGGAACCAACCCCAGCCACAGCAGGTTCTCATGGACATTCTGCGGATAGATGCCAACCAGACGCTCTCCCCACAGCGGGTGCATGATGCTAGGGAACAAGAAGTCGGGCAGGCTGGCCGACCACGTGTCGATGTACTGCAAGGACAGTGTTGTCTTGCTGATCTCGCCGCGAGCCGAAAGGCTCAAGAACGGTATGAGCGCCGGCGCCATCACAAGAGCTGCGACCACAGCCCCGGGCAAGAACGAGCGCCAGAAGCGCGGCTCCCGCAGGAGGGAGAGCAACGGGCGCGCCCGCAAGACGGCGTAGGCCACTGCAACCAGCGCCCCCATGTAGGCATAGTACCAGGAGGACAGGGCGAACAGGCCGAAAAACAACCCGCACAGGACGCCGTCACGTAACCGGCGACCTTGAATGAGATTCTCTTCGTAGAGCAGCATGAGCGGCAACCAGCCTGTACCCAATAACGGCAGATGGCCGCTCCCCACCAGGCTCAAGCGATAGGGGAGAAAGGCAAAGGCCAGCCCGGCGATGAGCGCCGCTGTCGAACTGCGTGTCAGGCGGCGCGCCAGCAGGTACGCTCCCATACCCGAGAGCGCAAATGACCACAGTATCAGCAGGTTGTAGGCCGCCACCTCGCCGAAAGCAGCCGTCAGCGGCAAGCCCAGGATGGTGTTGGCCAGCGTCGTCTCAGAAAGAGCCAACTCATAGCCGAATGGGTAGAAAACCTGGGGCAGGAAGAAAGGCGACTGCTGCTGCTCGAACAGGGCGTGTTCAAACCACCACAGCTTGTAAACGTACTCGAAATTGTCTCCTGGCGGGCCGGCTACGGCGCCGGTCATGTCAGTGATCAGCGGGTACGTCATGACGACGCTGAGCACAACAACCAGGAGCACAAAAACCAGCACCGGCATTCGTTTCATGGCGGTGGGCTCACATCATATGTGACAATGCTCAAGCCGAGGAAACGTTTCTCCGCGGTCCGTCTGACCCCCGGCCTGGCCTCAAAGAACGTCTTCAGGCGACTCTCGTCAGCATGGCTGAGAACCACCCAAACCCGGTCGTGCATGGCAGCGACGACTGCGGCATGCTGCGCCATCTCTTCGTCTGAGGCAAAGCGGCTGATCGGCAGTTGCCGGATGTCGCCGTGGTAATAGAAATTGAACGGGATACTAGCATAGGCGTCATAGATCACAATCATGTCGTTCGCGCCAACGTTAGCGGCGACGTAGGCAGCGCCAGCGCGCCAGTTTTCCTTTTGCCCCGGTTGATAGACCGCCAGCAGCCCAGGTATCGTCACGATCAGGACGACCAGCACCGCCAGCACGCGCAGTTTGCCCTGTCGCACTGTGAGTATGCCACGGGCGACGATCAGCAGGTAGGGAGGCACAAACGGCAAGAGATAGCGTTCCAGGTAGAGCGGCGTGATCTGAGAGACCAGAAAGAGCGCTGCAATGGGCGCTGCCAGGTAGATCAGCGCAAAAGCCATCGGCTCGGCGTCTTGATTCCACCATCCAGGCTGCATCCGCCTAAGTAGGACATTAACCAGCGCGGCCAGGCAAAAGATGGCGAAAACAGCCAGCGCCACTGCATAAAGCGCACGATTCTGGCCATATGCCACGCCGAAGCTGAACTGCCCCATCGTCAGACCGAGCGTCTTGATGGTCGGCACGCCGTACTTCTCGATCCACGCTCCCCAGCCCTCGCTGGTCTGGCCGGTGAACTCCAGGATGAGCGGCAGCAGCAGCAGCCCCAGCGCAACTTGCGCCACAAACCACACCGCCAACTCTCGCGCAACGGAGCGCCGCATGGCAAGACGCACGACAGCAAACAGGTTGAGCGCCGCGATGATGAGCAGGCCAAAGGAGTGCGTGTAGGCGGCGAGCGCAGCCAGGACAATGTAGGCGAGCCAGGAAAGCGCGCTCTTGTCGGCCAGTGCGCGCAGCATGAAATAGGCCGCGAGCAGACCGAAGAGCGCCAACAGCGCATAGCCGCGCCCCTCGCGCGAATAGTACACGTGCATGGGTGAGATGGCGAGCAAGAAAGCGGCCAGCAGGCCCGTGCTCTGTCCCAGCAAGCGCTTGCCCAATGCATAGAGCGCTGCAACAGACAGGACGCCGCTGATGGCCGGTATGGAACGGACGATCACCTCGCTCTGTCCCAACAGGAGAGCATAGTGCAACATCAGGTGAAAGACGTTGCGATCGGTCGAACGCAGCCCCAGCTCCGTCAGCTTCAGGATAATCCAGCGCGGATCCCAGTTGGCCACGCTGGTGCTGAATGCTTCGTCAAACCAGAGGCTCTCGCGCCCCAGCGCGTGAAAACGCAGCACCGTGGCGAGAATGACGATGCCGGCCAGCACGACAAGATGGCGCGGCCAGCGCTGCAAGGCTATTCGGTTGATGTTCCCCGGCATGGTCATGCTGTGACGTGTCACGCTCTGCCTCGTGTGGAGTCTTTGACCGCTATGGAGCCAGGCGATAGAGCGAGACAACGACGTTCTCGCGTGAGCGCTGCTGCTCAAGGCGCTGGAAGGTCGCGTCCAAATACGTTCCAACATCATTCTTGGGATCGGAGTAATGTCCCATCGTCTGGATGTACCATAAGCGCGTGCGCCCGCGCGCCGCCCCGGCAACCAGCGATCGCATGTCTGCGCTATTGATGGGGATGGGTGTGTCGCTGATCTCAGCAATACGGCCGTGAGCATAGTAGTCGAACGGCTTGACGTTCCAGCCCGGCGCAAAAACGACGACGTCGCCCGGCTGGGATTGGTCAACGACGTGGGCGGCGATGCCCCGCCAGTCGGCATGCTGCTGGTGTGTGGCTGAACCGACGACGCCGATACTGCTCACGAGCAGCAGTCCGCCCAGAGCCAGCGCCGACAGCACGGTGCGTACGTTCTTTACGCCGCTGCCCGCCGGACGCAGCATGTCGAGGCCCTGCGCTATGAGTATATAGTATGCAGGGAGGAATGGCAAGAGGTAGCGTACTGAGTAGAGTGGCTTGACCTGCGATATCAGCCACGCCGTCAGGATCGGCACAACCAGGTAGATCAGCGCAAAGGCCATGCCTGTGCTCGACTGGCGACGGCGTAAAGGAGAGAGCGCGCCGACAATGCACAAGAGACCAAACGCGGCGTAGGCAACCCGGCGCAGCAATGGCGTGTACCATTGCGAGTCGGGACCAACCGTGAAGCTGGTAGCCGCCGTTCCCAGAGCGCGCAGTCCCGGCGCGCCGCTACGCCCGACCCAGGAGCCGCCGCCGGCGCGAATCTGGTTGAGCATGGTGGGCAGCCAGGGCAAGAAGGCGACACCTGCCAATGCCTGCAGCCCGACCCAACGCCAGAAGACGTTGCCGTCAATTAGCCCCCGCCAGAGCAAGTAGAGCGCCACAACGTTGAGGAAGAGCAGCACAAAGAAGGCATAATAGTGCGTGTAGAGGGCCGCAATGGCGCAAACGAGATAGGCGATCCATGCCCAACGCTTGCCGTCGAGCAACGCACGCGCCATGAAATAGGCCATGAGCAGCGCCAGCAGGGTCAGCATGGCATACATGCGCGTCTCTTGCGAGTACCAGACGTGCAGCGGCGAAGCGACGAGCAGCAGCGCGGCGGAGAACGCCAGCCAGCGGTTGAAGAGCCGCCGGCAGAGCAAATAGAGGACGCCAACGCTGCATGTACCAAAGACGACCGAGAGCAAGCGCACCTGGACCTCGCCGTCGCCCAGCGCCAGCCAGACGTGCAGCATCATATAGTACAGCGGCGGATGAATATCCACGGCTGTCCACGCAATCAAATCCGGCAGCGTCCTCTTGGCGGTGACAATGCTCGTCGCCTCATCCAGCCAGATGCTCTCGCTGCCGAGGCCATAGAGCCGCACGCCCAAAGCGGCGACACACAGAATCATCAGCGCCAGCACATCATGCCTGTCCAATGGGCTGGTGAGTCCCGTCACGATTCTCGGCCCATTTATGTTAGCCGCCATAGCGTGGTCCCCACACCCTAACCCTATTTCCGCCAATTGTGCGCAATGAGGACGAAATAGCGGCGAATGGTGCGCTGCACGTTCATCTTGCTGCTGCCTTCCTTCAGGTCGTAGCGCAGGATCAGCGGCACTTCCGACACGCGCGCCCCAAGGCGAGCCATCTTGATCAGGATTTCGGCCATACAGGTGAAGCCCTGTTCTTCGACGAGCTTGTCCCCGTAGGTGACCACCGCTCGCTGCATCAGCAAACCGCTGTACATGCGGAAACCGCAGGTGTAGTCGCGTGCGCCGGCGATCGGGAAGAAGGAGCGCAGCAGCAAGCTGGCGCCCTTACTGAAGATGTGGCGTGGCAACGACAACCCGATCTCTTTGCCGCCAATTTGGTAACGCGAGGCAATGACCAGATCGTAGCCCTTGTTGAGCTCGCTGCGCATGGCGCCAATCAGCGCTGGATCGTGGGTATTGTCGGCGTCCATCGTCACCACCGCATCGCCCGGCCCCGTCACTCGCGCCACGGCGCTCAGCCCCGTCTTCATGGCCGTGCCCAGGCCCTTGTTGCCATCGTGGTTAATCAAGTGGACGGGCATGCGTGTCGCATACTCTGTAGCGATGGCCGCGGTTGCGTCGCGGCTACCGTCGTTTACCACGATGACCTGGTACGGCTCGGCGGGATTGGCCTGACCGTAGGCTGCGATGCGATCGAGCAGTTGCGGCAGCGACTTTTCTTCGTTATAGGCAGGCAGGAGAACGGTTATCATCAGGCTCCTCCGTGGGGCTGTCCGGCGTACTCTAGAATCGCTTGCACGATGCGGCCACTGGCCTTGCCGTCGCCGTACGGATTGATCGCATGCGCCATGGTCAGGTAGCTCTGCTTATCGTCGAGCAGATTGGCCGTCTCTCGGACAATGCGAGCGATGTCTGTGCCAACGACCCGTACCGTTCCCGCCTCGACCGCCTCGGGGCGCTCAGTCGTCTCGCGCAGCACAAGCACTGGTTTGCCCAGGCTTGGCGCTTCTTCCTGGACGCCGCCGGAATCTGTGAGCACCAGATAGGAGCGGTCCATCAACCCGACCATGCTTGTGTATTCCAGGGGATCGACGAGGGAGATATTGGCCGTCTTGCCCAGACGCGGATAGACCACATCCTGGACGTTGGGGTTGCGGTGTACGGGATACACAATGTGCACATCATGCGCATAGGCGTGGGCGATTTCCAGGAGAGCAGCGCAGATGTGTTCAAGCGGTTCGCCAAAGTTCTCACGGCGGTGGGCGGTCACAGCGATCACACGCTTGCCTTCCAATTGCGCCGTCTGCCAAGGATTGCTGCCAGCGAGGCGCACTTTCTGCACCACGTCGAGCAGCGCATCGATCACCGTGTTGCCGGTGACGCTGATCGTGGCCGGGCTCACGCCTTCGCGCAGCAGATTGCGGCGGGCGCTATCAGTTGGCGCAAAGTGCAGGTCGGCCATGACGTCCGACAGACGCCGGTTGATCTCTTCAGGAAAGGGATGAAACTTGTTGCCGGTGCGCAACCCGGCCTCGACATGGCCAACTTTAACCTGCTGGTAGTATGCCGCCAGACTGGCGGAGAGAACGGTTGTCGTGTCGCCCTGCACAAGGACCCAGTCAGGTCTCTCTTCCTTGATCACCCGCTCGACGCCAAGCAGCGCGCTGGCGGTGACGCCCGACAGCGTCTGCCGTTCCTGCATGATGTTCAGGTCGTGATCGGGGGTGATCGAAAAGATAGCCAGCACCTGGTCGAGCATTTCGCGGTGCTGGGCGGTCACGCAGACGCACGAAACGATGCCGGGGTCGCTGGCCAGTGCCTTGACCACGGGCGCCATCTTAATGGCTTCGGGACGAGTGCCAAAAACACTCAAAACACGGATCATTTGCGTATACCTCTGGGCAAGAGTACACCGTGCAAGTGAAAGGTCCATGAATATCGCGTCGCGGGAGGATGACAGTTTGTTCATGCTCGCGCCAGCTTTAGCGCAGCGGCTGTTCGCTATCGTCCTTTGTCAGGCTGCTGGGGAAGGCGCTGAAATCAAGCACGGCCGCGTCGGCATTGGCGGCCATGACGCATGGCAGGTCGAAACTGAAGACGCTGCCTTTGCCTTCTTCGCTCTGCACCCGGATATGTCCCTGATGCTGTTCCACGATATGCTTGCAGATGGTCAGGCCAAGGCCCGTCCCGCGATAGGAACGCGTCGCACTGCCGTCAACCTGGTAGAAACGATCGAAGACGTGCGCCTGCGCCGCCAGCGGGATGCCGATGCCAGTATCGCGCACAGAAACGGAAATCGCGTCGTGCTGCTCATCGCCGCTGATCGTGACCGTCCCTCCCGCCGGCGTGAACTTGATGGCGTTGTCCACCAGGTTGGTCAGCACTTGTTCCAGGCGGGCGTGATCGCCCTGGATGGTCGGAAACGCTTCGTCGAATGCGCTCGCCAGTGTGATCTGCCCTTCCTGGGCCTGGGGTTTTAGCTTCTCGATGACCGCGGCGGCGATATCGGGCATGAAGACGTCGCTGACGCGCAGCTTGACCTGTCCCGCTTCGAGGCGCGAGAACTCCAGTAGATCGTTGATCTGGTTTTGCAGTAGCGTCGTCTCATTCTTGACCGTTGTCAAGAAATCGCGCTGGGTGTCGTTGATGTGGCCGGTCTTGCCCATTAGGATGATGTCCACGAAGCCCTTGATCGAATGCAATGGGGTCTTGAGCTCGTGCGAGACAACGGAGAGGAAGTTGGACTTCATCTCTTCAACTTCTTTGCGGCTCGTGATATCGCGCAAGACGGCAACGACATTGCGCACAGCATCGTGCTCATCGCGCACGGTCGTCGCCAGCACGTGATAGACCTGCCGCTGGTCGGGGCGCAGGCCAGGCAAGATAATCTCGCCCATCACCGGCTCTTGACCGCCGTCAATCGCGCGGCTGAGCAGAGCAGTCAGAGCATCGTTCGTGACCGTGGCGATGGGAGCGGAAGGGAGCGGCGCTTCCTTCAACCCGAAGACGTACGCCGCCATCGGATTGAGCAAGACAAGGTTCAGATGGGCATCGGTGACGATGACGCCGTCGCCCAGGCCCTGGATGATGGCTTCGGTGCGCCGCTTTTCCTCAGCCAGGCGAAGGTATAGGGCGGCGTTCTTCACGGCAATGGCGGCCTGGTCTGCGAAGGCTGCCAGCAGGTTAAGATCATCGTCCTGGAAGGCGTTGCGTTTGCGGCTCGTGGCGGTCAGTGCGCCCACCGGTTTGCCGTCGGAGAGCAGGGGCACACACATGACCGAGACGACGGGGAAATCGCCGATCTGGATGAAGCGCGTGTCATTGCGCACGTCGCCGATCATGATGGGCCGGCCGGACTGGATGACGGCGCCCTCAACCCCCGTGCCGGGCTGAAAGCGCACGCCGCGCAACGTGTCGGCAGGCATACCGGAGGCGGCGCGCGGGATCACCTCACCCGTCTCGTCGTCGCGCAGGGAGACGAGACACTGCGCTACGCCCAGC
>CAYOEZ010000094.1:0-17006 GCA_964402955.1 uncultured Ktedonobacterales bacterium
AGAAGTGGCAGGATAAGCCGATCGCAGAACTTACACACAAATGTTGACACTACCAATGCCGTTTTGTCGTTGACAGTCTGGCACGGGCATGGTATCCTTAGCCAACAACGCAGGCATGCAGGAGGAGAGAATGAGTCGAACGGTGGCGTTCCAGGGCGAACACGGAGCGTATAGCGAAGATGCGGTCATGAGCCTGTACCCGGATGCAGATCCCACGCCCTATCGCACTCTGGCCGAGGTTTTTGAGGCGGTGGAAGGCGGCAGCGTGGAGCGCGCCGTGGTGCCAGTGGAGAACTCACAGGCAGGCAGCATCAACGAGGCCTATGATCTCCTTCTCAAGCATAGTCTTTCGATTACGGCTGAACACCACCTGGAGGTGATCCACTGCCTGCTGGCCTTGCCGGGACAGACGCTCACCGACATCAAACAGGTGTATTCTCATCCCCAGGCTCTGTCGCAGTGCGCCGAGTATCTGCGGGCGTTGGGCGTGGAGATCGTCTCGACCTATGACACGGCCGGAAGCGCGCGGCTGATCAGCGAAAAGAGAATGATGGGTTGCGCGGCGGTCGCCAGCGAGCGCGCCGGGCAGGTCTATGGGCTAACCGTGCTGGCGCGCCGCATCCAGACCAATCCCTACAACTTCACGCGCTTTCTGGCGATTAGCCGAAGCAGCGCGCCGGTTGGGCCCGACAGCAAGACGTCGGTGGTGTTTGCCGTTCACAACACGCCGGGCTCGCTCTATCAAGCGCTAGGGGCCTTTGCCACGCGGGGTATCAACCTCAACAAGATCGAGTCGCGGCCTGGCCGCAACCAGCCCTGGCAGTATGTCTTCTATGTGGACTTCGATGGGCACATCGAGGATCCCCTCTGCCGCGCTGCGCTGAGCGATCTCCTCTTTGTTACCAGCTTCCTCAAGATATTGGGGTCATATCCGAAGGCGAGGACGTAGGGCTGCGGGTATCGGGTACTGGGTATCGGGTATCGGGAGTGATGTGTCGGGCGAGATGGACGCGTATCCGAATCGCGATACCCGGTACCCGGTACCCGATACCCCATACCCGTCTACCCTATCCTTTCTTCTCCCGAATCACACTCAGCACGGCTTGCAGGCCAAGAAGATACGAACGCCAGCCGAAGCCGCAGATCTGGCCGGTACAGACGGCTGCGATGAGCGAGGTGTGGCGGAACGGCTCGCGGGCATGGATGTTGGACAGGTGGACTTCTACGGCGGGCAGCTTGACAGCAGAGATGGCGTCGCGCAGGGCCACGCTGGTATGGGTGTACGCCGCAGCGTTCATGACGATGCCGTCGGCCCAGCCCATTGCATCCTGGATAGCCGTTACCAGCTCACCCTCATGATTGCTCTGCAGTATCCGCAACTCGACGCCGTCGCGGGTAGCCATCTCTTGCAGGCTGGCGTTGATCTGCTCCAGTGTGACAGCTCCATAGATGCCAGGCTCGCGCTTGCCCAGCAGGTTCAAGTTTGGCCCGTGTAGAACGAGAACGTTGCACATCGCTATTCTCCTATCTCCCTCATAATCTCCAGCACTAGAGCCTGGGGCGCCTGGTCGGTGATCATCATGTGGCCGGGATGGACCGGCAAGATGAAGCGCAGTTTGCCTCCCTTGCGCTTCTTGTCGCTGGCCATGGCTGCCCAGATCGCCTCTGCTTGATAACCGGCGTGGCGAACCGGCAGGCCAACCTTGCGCAGGATGCCTTCCATGCGTGCGGCCAGGTCGGGTGAGCATACCCCCATGCGCGCCGCCAGGCGGCAGGCCGCCACCATGCCGATGCTGACCGCCTCGCCGTGACGCAGGCGGTAGCCGGACAGATTCTCGAGGGCATGGCCAAAGGTGTGTCCCAGGTTGAGTTCGGCGCGACGGCCACGCTCGAAGGGATCCTCCTGCACGACGTCAATCTTGACGAGCACAGCGCGTGGAATCAGCCAAGCCAGATCGAGCGCGCTAGCTGCCTCGACGCGATCGAGGATATCGGGCGCAGCGATGAGGCCATGCTTGATGGCTTCGGCCAGCCCAGAGCGCCGCTCGGCTGCGGGCAGGCTGAGCAACGTGGACAAGTCGGCCACGACAACCTGTGGCTGCTTGAACGCTCCGATCAGGTTCTTGCCCCGAGCATGGTCGACGCCGACCTTGCCGCCGACGCTGGAATCGACCATCGACAGGACGGTGGTTGGCGCCTGGACAAACGGCACGCCGCGCAGGTAGGTGGCGGCAACAAATCCCGCGATGTCGCCCACGACCCCGCCGCCCAGAGCCAGCACGGCTTCGCTGCGCTCAAGGCCAGCCGCGGCCAGGCAGTCGTAGAGATGGGCGACCGTGTCGAGTGTCTTGGCCTGCTCGCCGTCGGCGATCTGCAGGACGAGTGGTCTGAAGCCAGCCTGTTCCAGGCTGCGGGCAGTTCGATCGGCCCACAGTGGACCGACCGTGGTGTTCGTTATGACTGCGATCTGCCCGCTCAGGCCGCGCTGCGCGGCGATCTGGCCGATGCTGGCCAGAAGGCCATCGCCGTAGATGATGTCGTAGGCGCCGCCGGCATCGTAGGCGTCGTAGGCGCCGTAGCCGCCGCCGTCGTGGCGTACGGTCTGGATGCGCTCGTGGCTGTCGCGCTCGTAGAGGGCGATCACCTGTGCAGCAACTTCAGCAATTGACAGGTCGGAGGTATCGATCTGGCGGGGAATCGAGGCATAGCTGGGGCTGCGCTCTTCGGCCACCTGGGCGATGCGTGTGGCCGGGTCGCCGCCGTTCAGCATGGGACGGCTCTGCGGGTTGCCGATACGACGCAAGCATTGCTGCGGCGAGCAGGTGAGGCAGATCAGCAAGCCGCCACGCCCGAGGGCCAGCCGATTGTCCATGTTGATGACAGTTCCCCCGCCGGCAGCGATGACTGCGCCCGTGGCCGTGCTCAGCTCCTGGCAGAGCACGCTCTCGGCCCGACGGAAAGCCTCCTCGCCCTGGCGGGCGAAGACGTCGGCGATGGGCGCGCCCAGGCGCTGGACGAGAACACTGTCCATATCGATGAACGTCCGGCCCATGCGGCGAGCGACCTCGCGACCCACGCTTGTCTTGCCCGTGCCCATGAAGCCGGTCAGAATGATGTTGGCGGCGGTGTTGGTGCGTATGTCCATGCGTTCCTCTCTATCGTGACTACACCCTGCTCTTCATCTCCGTGATGCTGTCGCCGCCGAGCTTTTCGATCAGGGCATTGGCCAGCACCCAGGCCACCATTGCCTCGGCCACAACTCCTGCCGCGGGCACGGCGCAGGTGTCGGAGCGCAGGTACTGGCTGGGAACGGCCTCGCCGGTGGCCAGATCGATGGACTGCTGCGGAGTGGCGGTGGTTGGAATAGGCTTCATGGCGGCGCGCACAATGATGGGCTGGCCGTTGCTCATGCCGCCTTCCAGCCCGCCGGCGTGGTTCGTGGGACGCATCCAGCCGGGGGCAGCCGCAGATGGCGCAATCGCATCCTGGGCCTCCGTGCCAAAACGTTCAGCCAGGGCAAAGCCATCGCCGATCTCCACACCCTTGATGGCCTGGATACTCATGACCGCGGCAGCCAGGCGGCCATCGAGGCGGCGATCCCACTGCACGTAGCTGCCCAGTCCTACGGGGACGCCCGTCGCCACGACAACGATGACGCCGCCGATGGTGTCTTTGCGCCGGCGCGCCTCATCGACGCGCTCGCGCATAGCCTGGGCAGCGGCAGCGTCGGGGCAGCGCACGTCGGATTGCTCGGCCAAAGCGAACACCTGGGGCCAGGGCAGGTCGGGCACAGTCGCCCGCACGCCGCCGATCGCCTGCACGTAACTGCCGATGCTCACGCCGAACTCGGTCAGGAGCGTCTGCGCCAGTGCGCCCACGGCCACGCGCATAGCCGTCTCGCGGGCGCTGGAACGTTCGCTGACGATACGCAGGTCGCTGTGTCCGTACTTGATTGCGCCCACCAGGTCGGCATGGCCGGGGCGCGGGACAGTCAACACGGGCTGGGGCTTTGCGATCTGATTGGCATAGTCGCGGTTGACGATGCGCAGGGTGAGAGGGGCGCCGGTGGTGCGGCCCTGGGCGACGCCGGTCACTATCTCAGCCTCGTCGCGCTCGATGTGCTGGCGCCCACCGCGCCCATAGCCGGCCTGGCGGCGGCGCAGAGCAGCGGCGATGGCTGCGGGATCGATGAGCAACCCCGCGGGCAGGCCGTCGATAATGCCGCTAAGCTCAGTCCCGTGTGATTCACCTGCAGTCAGAAAACGCATCATTACTCTCCTCAGGCTCTCCTCTGGCGGTCGGCGAGGGCGCGTTTACACGCTCGCTCCATGACGGCCACCGGCGCGTCGTAGCCGGTCCACAACGTGAACGCCCTGGCCCCCTGGTGGACGAGCATGCCCAGCCCACCGACGGGGCGCGCCCCGGCAGCACGCGCCTGGCGCAGCAGCGGGGTGAGCGCCGGTGTGTAGATCAGATCAAACACGGTCAGGCCTGCACGCAGACGGAGACCGTCGGGCAGCGGAGAACCCGGCGGCCCGCCGGTCATGCCGACCGAGGTCGCGTTGACCAGCAGATCGGCTTTGTCGAGCGCGGCCGACAGCGCCTGTTGCGTTGATAGTATGGCGCGCAGGCTGGCGCCGGGCAGATGGGGGGCCAGATCGGTGATGAGAGCGGCCGCTCTGCCCTCGCTGCGGTTCCAGATGGTGACCTGGGCGCCAGCGCCGGCCAGGGCATAGACGACGGAGCGCGCGGCGCCGCCGGCGCCCAGAATGAGCGTAGGCCGTCCGGCCGGGACATAGCCGGAGGAGGTTAGCGTCGTGAGAAAACCATAGGCGTCGGTATTGTGGCCGGTCATGCGCCCATCTTCGATCACGACGGTATTGACGGCGCCCATGGCGATCGCCTCGGGCGAGAGCGCGTCCATCAGGCCATGGACGGCAACTTTGTGGGGAATGGTAACGTTGACGCCGGCGAAGCCCAGGGCGCGCAAGCCCAACACGGCGGCGGTGATGTCGTGTGGGTGGACCGGGAAGGCCAGATAGAGCCAGTGCAGCCCCAGGGAGCGGAAGGCGGCGTTGTGCATGGCCGGTGATATGCTATGGCCGACGGGCCAGCCGAGGACGCCGCTGAGGCGCGGGCCGGAGACTGTGGCGGGATAGGATACACCCTCACCCCGGCCCTCTCCCTTGCAGGGAGAGGGAGATCGAGCGATCGTGGTTGTCATAGTGATGCTCCCAGGCGGGCGAGCGCCGTCTCGAAGCCAGGGTAGGAATCGACGATGCAGGCCGTGTCGGTGATTGTGGTGTCGCCATCGGCCACCAGCCCGGCGACGGCCAATGCCATGGCCAGGCGATGATCGTGATGGCTGTCGACGATCGCTCCGTGCAGTGCGGTGGGGCCTTCGATGGCGAAGCCGTCGCTGAACTCCTCGACGTGCGCGCCGAGCTTGCGCAACTCCTGGGCCAGTGACGAGATACGATCGGATTCCTTGACGCGCAACTCGGCCGCGTCTTTGACGACAGTCACCCCCCGGGCCTGGGTCGCCGCGACAGCGAGAATGGGCGCTTCATCGATCAAGCGAGGGATCTCGTCGCCACTGATGGCGGTGGCCTGCAAACTGGACGAGCGAGCGTGAATGTGGGCGACCGGCTCGGCGCCGGCAGGGGGCTGTTCGTCGAGTGCGATCTCTGCACCCATGCGCCAGAGAGCGTCGAGCAGGCCGGTGCGCGTCGGATTGACACCGACGTTCATAGTTGTCACCGCACTGCCGGGAACCAGACAGGCCGCGACCAGGGCGAACGCTGCCGACGAGATGTCGCCGGGAACGGTGATGTCAAATGACCTCAAAGGAGAGGTGGGCGGCGCAATGATGATTGTGGCCCGCTCGCTGTGTACAGTGACCCCCAGCGCCCGCAGCATGCGCTCGCTGTGGTCGCGGCTGGGCGCCGGCTCATGGACGGTCGTTGGCCCAGTGGCGTACAAACCTGCCAGCAAGATGCCGGACTTGACCTGGGCGCTGGCGACGGGCATAGTGTAGTCAATGCCGTGCAGATGGCCGCCCGTGATTGCCAGTGGAGGCAGCTTGCCACCCTGTCGCCCGAGGACGGTTGCACCCATCATGCGCAGCGGCGCGGCAATGCGCTCCATGGGGCGGCGGCTCAGAGCGGGGCTGCCGGCGAGAATGCTCATAAAGGACTGGCCCGCCAACAGACCGGCCAGAAGGCGCATGGTCGTGCCCGATCCGCCGCAATCCAGAATGCCTGCCGGCTCGCTCAACCCGTGCAGGCCGCGGCCCTCGATCAGCAACTCGGTGGAGGAGACCGTGTGTACGTTGACTCCCAGGGACTGCATGATGGAGAGCGTGGCCTGGCAGTCGGCGCTATCCAGAAAGTTGGATACCCGGCTGCGCCCCTCGGCGATGGCGCCCAACAAGAGAGCGCGGTGCGAAATGGACTTGTCGCCCGGAACCGGCAAGGCTCCGTGCAGAGGCTGGCTGTGGTGTATGGTGAGAGTAGCCAAATGCGCCTCCTTATGTGTGCGGTCACAGTGTCCCGCCCATGTGATTGCGGGCGACAGGAACGGCGCCGGACAATTTTCCGTTCATGTTGGCGTCGGCTATGGAAAGCCGACCTACTGATACAGATGTTGGCGCGTGAGTTGGGCGGCGGCGAGGGCGGCGCGCAGGGTGGTCTCATCGCCGTCCTCGATGGCTGTGGCCAGCGCCAGCAGTGTATCTGCGGCCTGCCGGGCGAGGGCAGGGACGCGTTGGCGATTGGTTAGCAGAATATCCAGCATCATATCGACGTCGCTGGCGGCAAGCCGGCTCGTGTCACGGAAACCGGAAGCGGCCAGTTGCCAGGTCAGCGCGTCGCCGGCGGCGACGCTGGCAGCGGTGGTTGTCAGAGACGCTGCCATCAGATAGGGCAGGTGGCTGATCGATGCCACGAGCGCATCATGGCGCTGCGGCTCGATCACGAGCGGGCGAGCGCCGATCGCCCGTACCATTTCTCCTGCCAGTGAGAGGGCTTCGGCCCGCGTACGCTTCAGGGGAGTGAGACAGAAAACCGCACCCTGGTAGAGGTCGGGGTCGGCGGCGGCGATGCCGGCGCGCTCTTTGCCGCACATGGGATGCCCCCCCACAACCTGGATGTAGGGCGGCAGGCCTTCGGCTGCTTGCATGATGCTGGCCTTGGTGCTGCCGATGTCCATGAGCAGGGCGCCGGGCTGCAGGTGTGGGCCGAGATCAGCGACCAAACGCACGATCGTGCGCACCGGTGCGCAGAGGACGACGATGTCGGCCTGGCGCACGGCGGCAAATGCGTCGGAGGTGGCTTCATCGACGGCGTTCAGCGCCACGGCCTGCTGGCAGACGTCTCGTTTGCGGGCGCTGCCGATGACCGCGCGGCACACATGCCGGCTGCGCAAGGCCATGCCCAGCGACCCTCCCATCAATCCGAGGCCAACGATACACACACGCGCCTGGCTGATGCTATTGATCATTTCAAGCAACCCTGCCGATGGCCATAGCGACTGAGCGCACTTCCCTCATCAGTTGCTCGAAGCGTTCCGGGCGCAACTGCTGCGGCCCATCGGACAGCGCTTTTTCGGGATGGGGGTGAACCTCGATCAGCAGCCCATCGGCGCCAACAGCGACAGCGGCGCGCGCCGCCGGCGCCACATATTCCCACGCGCCGGTGGCATGGCTGGGGTCAACGATGACGGGCAAGTGCGACAGCTTCTTGAGGACGGGCACGGCGGTGATGTCGAGCGTGAAGCGCGTGGCCTTCTCGAAGGTGCGAATGCCGCGCTCGCAGAGGATGATCTTCTCGTTACCCTGGGCGAGGATGTACTCGGCAGCCATCAATAGTTCTTCAAGGGTGGCCGACATGCCGCGCTTGAGGATGATAGGGTGTTGCGTGCGTCCGACCTCTTGCAGGAGGGCGAAGTTGCTCATGCTGCGGGCGCCGATCTGCAGCACGCTGGCATACTGGCAGACGATTGCGACGTCGGAAGGTGAGATGACTTCGGTGGCGACCGGCATTCCAACCTCCTGCCCAACTTCGGCCAGCAACTCGAGTCCCGGGACGCCTAATCCCTGAAAGCTGTAGGGTGACGAGCGCGGCTTGAAGGCGCCGCCGCGCAGGATGTGTGCGCCGCACGACTTGACGGCCCAGGCTGTCTCGAGCAACTGCTCCTTGCTCTCCACGGCGCAGGGGCCGGCGATGGTCACAACCATCGATCCGCCAATGTTAACGCCGCCGACGGTGACGACCGTGTCCTGGGGGTGGAAGTCACGGTTAGCGAGCTTGAAGGGGGCCAGTATGGGAATGACCTTTTCCACCCCCTGGAGCAAACTCAGAGGATGGTCCTGTAAGGGACGATCGTTGCCCAGGACGCCAATGATAGTTCGTTCCTCACCGCGTGATAGATGCACGCCATAGCCCAGTTCGCGCACAGCCTGGATGGCGCCATCAATTTCTGTTTCTGTCGCATCCTTCTTCATGACGAGAATCATCCTACGAACCTCCCCTTTGCGGTGCTTGAAACCTGTCAACGCGGTGAGTGGGAATGCCGCCAGTGATGCTCTTGCTCCCGCTGCTGCTCAGGGTTTTGTCGGGCGTCCCTGCCCGACAGGAAGCGCTTCGCCGTGCAGAGACATTTCGATGCTACGAATCTTCCTTTGCCGCCCAATCGGGACGGAGCGCAATTGCGCCGCCCTGATAGATGTGGCGGACGGAGCTATTAACATCGGCGTGGATCATGACGCGCACAGCCATAGGCAGGGCTCCCGGAACCGGGATTTCCTGGCAGGACATCATGGGCACGTCGGTCCAACCGAGGGCGCGCGCTGCGGCGGCCGGGAAGGCCGTGTTCAGGTCTGGTGTCAGGCTGAAGAGCGCGCTGATGATCTGGCCGGCCGACAGGTTGTTGGCGGTCATGATTTCCTGGAGCATGGTCTGTGTGGCCGCCTCGATGTCGTCCGCTGTGTTGCTGCGGACGGTCGCTGCGCCGCGGATGGCTTTGAGCATGTGACCTCCCTGGTGGATGTTGTGTGATCCACTCTCACCCCGGGCCTCCTAACTGAGTCGTCAGGCAAGGATGCCTGACCTACGACTGGCAGTGAGACGGGGACTGTGAACAGAATACAAAAAGCCCCGGGCCGCTTAACTCTGCGTGCCCAGGGCTGGTTTCCGTTACGTGGAGTATCGCTACCCCTAATCGGAAGGCGCAGGCCGATGGGCACGCAGACGGTAGTAGTAATAAAAGAAGAAGGACCCCTTCAACACGTTGCTCTGCCTCATCGTTGCTCTCGCAATCCTTATAGACTCTTTGTTTTGGCGCGCCTGTAGTATAGCACGGTTGGGGGGCGAATGTCAACAGGTTTTTGCGCCGAAAATGGTTCACTTTTGGGGTAAGGCGGCCAGTTGTAGGTCGACTTTCCATAGTCGACACCTGGTTCGAGCGCAGGCAGACCAGCAACCCGAGACGTCGGGTATGGAAACCCGACATCAACCACGTTAACGAGACAACTGTGAGCAGTTACTTTACGCCAGGGGGAAACGAACGTCCCCTCTCCGTAGCGGCTGGAGAGGGGACGAGAGCGGCGTAGTGGCTGGCGTGCTACGGTTTGGGTGTGGTGGCCGGAGCAACGCCTGCTGGCGGTTGGGCCGTTGGGAGCAGTTGACCTATCTGTGGCCTGCCGTTTCGGGATCCATCACAGCAATCCCGCCCAACTTGACACCCTGGCGCATCAGCTCAGCGCGTAGAGCGTCTACATCAAGCTGTCGCGGCGTTGTGTCATGCCGCACAGCCAGCGCGGCGGCGGCGCCGGCGGCTTGACCGGTCGCCAGGCAGGGGCCTTTGACACGGTACGAGGCGTGAGCTTCGTGTGTGCCGGAAATGCAGCGTCCTGCTACCAGCAACTGCTCGATCTTCTGCGGTACAAGACAGCGGTAGGGGATGTCATATGCCCCCTTGAGCTTGATCCCTGTTTGCTCCAGGTTGTCGAGGTTGTGGATATCAATACCAAACGATGACTTGGCGATGGCGTCGGGGAAGCTGCGCCCGGCGATACAATCGTCACCGGTCAGCACGTACTCGCCCAAGACGCGCCGTGTCTCGCGCACGCCGATCTGGCAGGCCGTCTCGATCAGATAGGCGTTACGGAATTCGGGGACGTGGGCGCGCAGGAAGTCGACGGCAGCCTGAACCTGGCGACGCGCGTCAATCTCGGCGCGCGTTAGCTCGCGCACATTCGTTCCGTCCACGCTGCGCACGTGCACATACTGCACAAGTACCTCGTCTAGATTTGGTGTGTGCAGTGTCCACGGCCGCTTGAAGGGCAGGCGATAGTGATGCCCATGATCCGCGATGGCCTGCTCGATCTTCTCACACAGCTCTGTGCCGTTTGTCTGCACCCAGCTTAGCCCGCCCAGGCGGAACATCAGGGTCAGCGGCTGCATCTGCCCATCCTGGTCGCGCCCCTTGGCAAATGCTGCGCCGGCGCGCGCCGCGACGTCCCCGTCTCCGGTGCAGTCAACCACAACCTTAGCTGCCACCGCGTAGCGCCCCGACTTGGTCTCAATCACCGCACCGCGCAGGCGGTCGCCGTCCATGATCGCAGCCACAGCAAGCGAATGATACAGCACATCGCTGCCGCTCTCCAGCACCATGGCTTCGCTCACATGTTTGAACTGCTCCGGGTCATAGTTGATCTTCCAGTGCGGCGCACCCCACGCCTTGCGCTCGGCTAACCGTCCGATGATTTCCTTGTTGAGCCCATCGTTAAGAAAGCAGTCAAAGTGCGGTATGACCAGACCGCCGGTCGCCATGCCGCCAAGGAATCCGTAGCGTTCCAAAAGGAGCGTGCGCGCACCAGTTCGTGCGGCTGCCGTGGCTGCGCCGATGCCGGCCGGGCCGCCGCCGCAGACCAGGACATCAACGTCACCCATGACAGGCAGATCGCGCTGGGCTTCGCGCACAGAGCGCACGCTTGAGATGCTTGTGCTTTGGAGTGGACGAATCACACCTGATCCGCCCGGGCCTGATGTCCCACCATTTGACGCGGTCAGCATCAGGCCGGCTGCGGTCGGTTCGATTTGGGGCTCGTGTGTATCTGCATAGTGGATAGTCAGCATCTGTGCTACTCCTTGTAAGATTGTGATGCATGTGCCGTGCTCTCTACATCTTGACTGCGCCGCTGGTGATACCGGCGATGAAGTAGCGCATGGCGAAGATGAACAGTATCAGGATTGGGATGGTGGCAATGGTGTACGCAGCCAACATGGGTCCATACTGCAGCTCGCCGGTGAAGTTGACAAATTGCTGCAAGGCCACGCTGACGACCTGCTTCTTGTTTTCGGTGATGGAGATCAGCGGCCAGATGTAGTCGTTGTAGGCCGCCACGCCGTGCCAGATGGCCACGGTGCCCAGGATCGGTTTGGAGAGCGGGACGGCGATGCGGGCGAAGATGGTCAGCTCAGATGCACCGTCCATGCGTGCCGAATCGAAGATGTCCTGCGGCAGGCCGGCGAAGAAGGTGCGCGTCATCATCACCGCCAGTACCTGTCCGTGCGCCGTCCAGGGCAGAATCAGCGCCCATACTGAATTGATCAGCCCCATCTGGCGGATAAGCACGAAGGTGGGGATGAGCGTCAAGATGGCAGGCACCATGATCAGCGAAATGATCATGGTATAAAAGACCTCTTTACCTGGAAATTCCAGCCGTGCAAAGGAATAGCCGGCCAACGAGGCGATGGTCATGACCAGCACGACCGAGATGACGTCGGGTACCAGGGTGTTGATGATGTAGCGGTAGATCAGGCGCGCGCCGTTGGTGAAGTTCTCGACCTGCCAGGGCTGCGGCAGTGCCCAGAACTGTGTGTAGATCTGTGCGTTGCTCTTGAAGGACATGAGCAACATCATGAATATGGGCACGAACATGAAGAAGGCAAGGGCCAGCAGCAGAAAATGGATGATTCTCTGTTCCATTGCTCGTTGTGGCGGCACGCGCCGGCGTACCAGGGCAGCATTATTCATAAGTCCATCTCCCCTTGTGCTCTGATCATGCCTGCCTGGGCTGGCGCCGGCCAATCAGCGTAAAGAACAGGATCACGACGAAGAGCATCATGGCGATGGCTGAGGCATAGCCGAAATCGCCGAAGCGGAAGGCCGCATAATACATTTCGAGCGCAGGCACATAGGTCGCGCTGGCCGGCCCGCCGCCGGTGAGAACAAGAATGTCCTGGAAGCCCTGCATGCGCCCAATGTAGGCCAGGAGCACCATGAGCCCAATCTTGGGGGCGATCTGCGGGATGTCGATGTAGCGGATGCGCAGCGCGCCGGTGGCGCCGTCGATCTTGGCGGCGTCAATCGTCTCATCCGGTATCTCCATCAGTGCAGCATAGTATATGAGAAAGGCGATCGTGCCGACCCAGGGGAAGCCCATGAAGACGATGGCGCCTAGCGCTGTCTGTGCCGAGCCCAGCCAGGGACGCGCCCACTCGGCCAGGCCGAACAGGTTCAGTGTTTGGTTGATCAGCCCGATCTCCGGGTTGTAGATCATGCGCCAGAGGAGTGTTTCCACCATGGCCGGAACGACCATGGGCAGGACGTAGAGGATGCGGTAGCCGTAACGGGCCTGTTCATGGCGCAGATGGAAGACTAGCTCTGCCGCCACCAGCGGCATGATTGTTACCTTGAGCATGGCGGCAATGAGCAAGATCACCAGGTTGGCCAGGCCCACCCACAGGTAGCTGTCGGAAAAGGCCTTGCGGAAGTTTTCCAGCCCGATGTATTCGGTGGAAAGGCCGGGCGACCACTTGGTGAAGGCGTGGAACACGGCGGAAAAAGCCGGATAATAGCTAAATACGATCAATAGCGTCAGCGACGGGATGATGAGGAAATAGGCGACGCGATGCTGCCACACGGTGCGCACCAGACGATGCCATCCCTGGGTGCGACGGCGTCCGGCGGCGGTGGCGCGCAACAGGTACAGCGTGGCGGCGATGACGGCGGCCAATGCGAGGACGGCGCCGATCAGTGTGAGCTGGCGCGTGCGCTGGGTACTCGCCTGCGTCTGTTGGGCACTAGTCAGGTTGAGAATGCCTGCCGTGCCGTCGCCGCAGCCAACGCTGAGGCGCTGGCCGTTGGCCGAGATGGAGACGGCGCTGAGCGATGCGCACACTGTCTGCTGCAGCAAAATCTGGCCGGTTGGGTCAATCACGTACAGTTGGCCGTCATCGCTTGCCAGGGCGATGTGGCTGCCGGTTGTGTCCATGGCGATGGCGCGCAAGGTCCGGGCGGCGATGGCCTTTTGCACGGAGACGGCGCCGCGTGCATCGAGGATGTACACCAGTCCGGCTTCGTTGCCGGCGACGATCAGTTCCCCATTCTGCGAGACGGCGATGCTGCGCACCGCGGTGTCAGACTGCACGGTCCACTGCTCGTTGCCCTGGTCGTCCCACAGCGAAACGATGCCGCGCCGTGTGCCGCTGACCAGGGCGTGGCCGCCGCCGGCGTAGGCGAGCGCGTAGACACGGTCTGAGGCGACCTGCTGCCAGAGCGGGCTGCCCTTGTTGTCAAAGGCCTGAATCGCCCCGTCCCAGGTGCCGGCGGCGACGCGGCTGCCGTCGGCGGTGACGGCGACGCTGACACCTGAGCCGTTGATTGGCGCGTCCCACACGGTCTTGGCTGCCACATCGAGCAGGAACAACTGCTGGTTGTCCGAGACGACGGCGATGCGCGAGCCATCGCCGGTCATGGCAACGGCGCTGACGGCGTTGGGCGCCTGCCATCGCGCGACCGTCTCGCCGCTTGGCTTGGTGATCCATACCTCGCCGCTGCGCGAGCCGTAAACGATCATGCTGCCGTCGGCGGACATGGCCGTGCTGGCGACGCGGTCGGCCATCTTCGCTTGCCAGGCGAACGGTCCCTCATCGGCAGCGGCCCTGCGGTAGGGCGGGGCCAACGCCAACAGGATGGCGAAAACTAGAATCAGTCGCTGCCAGTGCTTCTGCATGCTTGCTGCTCCCGAATGCCAGGTGAGCGGAGCAACGGGTGCATAACGCCGGAGACGGACATTCCATTGCTATGCACCCGTTGTGTGTCTTACTGGCCCGGACGGCGGGCGGGATTGTCAAGGTCGGCCTGCGTGTACTTAAAGCGGTCGTTGACGCGGGGTAGAGCGTCCTGCATCAGCTTCTGATACCCCTGGACGTAGGCGTCGACGGTCATCTGGCCCTGCAGGAACTTGGTGAGGATATCTGCCCAGGCGCGGGCCGACTCCTGATCGTCCCAGAGAGCGCGGCCGATGCGGGAGACGTACTTGGTATCGCCCTGTACCGAGCCGACCATGGGCAGATTGATCAGCACTTGCCACTTCTTCGTTTCTGAGGCGGGCAGCTTGATCTTCTGCAAGATGGGATCGATGGGCAGTGCGCCCAGGCCGCCGGCAGCGATCTGTGCGTCGACGAAAAGCTGGTAGTTGGCCGGGGTGCTGAGGAACATCAAGAAGTCGACTTCAACAGCGTTCTGCTTGGCGTCCTTGACCGGCGTCGCCAGATAGCCGCCGGTGCCTTCGGTCGAGCGCGCGGGCGCCTGCACGTTGGGTCCCGTCATGGATGGGGTGTTGAAGACACCATACTCAAACGGCTGCGCTTCGGGAACCGGTGTCACGTTGGCTGCGCCCTTGCGCAGGGTGGCAATATCGTTTTCGAATTGGCCGATGAAGCCACTGGAGCCCCAGTAGATGGCGGCCTTCTGCTGCAGGAACAACCGGTAGGCCTCGGCGTCGGACAGGCCGAAGAAGCCGTCGGGAGCGTACTTGGGGAAGACCTGGGCGAAGTTGGTGTAGAGATCCTTCCAGGCTTGCGTGTCGAAGCGGAGCTGACCGTCGCGGATGCCTTTGAGCAGGCGCACCCAGTTGACGGTCACGTTGCCGGCGTCATCGTTGAAGGGATCTTTGGGGTCGAACTTGAACTTGGCATCTTTGTTGGCGTCATAGTTCCAGTCGCCGGGCTGTGCGCGGACAGTGTTGATCCAATCGCGGGTATACTGGTCGGTGTAGGTCCAGGCGAAACGTGCGAAGCCGTTGGTTGCGCCCCAGGTGGCGTCGTAGTTGCCGGCCACGCAGAGGGGAATTACGCCGGCCGCCTTGAGCTTGGCGCAGGCACTGACCAGCTCGTCCCAGGTCTTGGGCGGGGTAACGCCGGCCTTGGTGAAGATGGCCTTGTTGTAGATGAAGAAGGTGCGTATCGTGTCCAAGCCAAGCCACCACACCTCACCGAATGGGCCATAGAAGCGCTGCGTGCTCTTGTACATCAGGTCGTCGCCCCAGACGTTGCCGGTGTAGGGGTTCTTCTGCGCGAAGTAGGGGCGGAAGTCGACAAAACGGCCGGCATTGACGAGATCGAGCACGCCGTTATTGGCGGCGAGGGACACTTTGGGCGTGCCGCTGGCGAACTGCGAGCGCACCCATTCCCAATAGCCGTCACTCGGCTTCATGTCCACGGTGACTTTGACGCCAGGGTTGGCCTTGGTGTAGGCGGTGCCGACAGCCTGCCAGGGTTCGGGTAAGCCGGTGCGGCCGATCACGACCTCGCCGCTGAGATTGCGTGCGGCGACGGTGGCTGTTGGCGGGACGGCAGTTGGGGGGACGGCGGTCGGTGGAACCGCCGTTGGCGGGACAGCAGTTGGCGGGACGGCGGTCGGCGCGGTCGTCGCGGGCGGCTTGGTGGCTGTGGGGGGAACGGGAGTCGCCGTCGGCACGGGCATAGGCGTCGCTGTGGGCGTCGCGCCGCACGCGGCAAGAATCGCGCCGGCCGTGGCAGCCGCTGAGGCGATCAGGAACTGGCGGCGCGGGACAGATCTCTTTGTGCTAGACACGGGAGCCTCCTTATGCGAGTGGTGGTACTGCGAGTGATGCGACAAGTGGTACAAATATGACGCGCTGATCCCAGAAGATGGAACTGGCCGGTAGCGTGCTGTTTGCTCGTGCCAGTCGCCGATGTCTGGAGCACACAGATGGCCAGCTCTCACCTCCTTGAATAATAGCGCCGCGTCGGCGTGTCTGTGGTAGGCGGGGTGCCTAGCCTGGAGCCACGTAGCCGAGACCGGCCGAGATGGCGGCAGCGCAGGCGATCACGCGCCGAATGAGGTCTTCTTCGTAGGTTGCTTGCCAGCGCTCGGCTGGGTAACCGACGCAGACACCGGCTACAACATCGCCGTGAGCAGAGAAGACCGGAGCGGCAATACCATATACCCCACGCGCATCTTCGCCACAATTGTGAGCATAGCCGCGCTCTCGGATGCTCCGGAGCTCCTGTCGCAGAAGCAGAGGATCAGTGATCGTAGCATCGGTGAGTGCGGGCAATCCTGTCTCGGCCAGCAGGGAATCCAGGACAGCATCGCTCTCGTAGGCAACCAGTATCTTGCCCATTGCGGTGCAGTGCAGGCGGGCTGCAGGTTTGTCGACGGCGCGCACGCTAATGTCATGAGTACCGTCGAGGATAATGAGGTTGACTAGAGATGTCTGTTTGCGGACGCCGAGGAAGATTGTCTCACCGGTGGCCTGATGTAAGTCGCGTAGAGGCGGAGTGGCTGCCTGGCTCAGGTCGGATCGGCGGAAGCCCCAGTTGCCGAGGACAAAGAGGCGCGGCCCAAGCGTGTAGCGCGCTGAGTCGCCGATCTGGTCCAGATAGCCGCGGTCACGCAGCACCCGAAGGATGTTGCCTGTTGTACCGACTTTCAGGCCGAGTTGGCGAGCCAGAACTGTGACGCCAATGCCTTCTCTCGCGTCGGCCACAGCTTCCAGGATGTCGAGTGCTCGATGGATACTCTGCAGGGGCAGGGTAGGTTCTGGCATAGGATACTTCCAGATTATGGAATGGCTTCCATATTACGGAAGGATTGTAGCACACGTTTGAGGCTGTGTCAAGGGGTCTGCCGGCATTGGGTGAGCGTCATCTTTTTGGATGAGTTTCGTCTCTTGTACTGAGGGCTGCCGC
>CAYOEZ010000095.1:0-5158 GCA_964402955.1 uncultured Ktedonobacterales bacterium
GCCCTTAGCTAGCAGCATCTGCTTGTGGAAGACGTCTTTCAAGACGAACAGCGAAGGCAGTACATCTTCCGGCATCGTGGTCATGTCCACGATAACTTTCGGAAAGTCCGCGATATTGGGGATCGGTCCGTGCCAGTCCATGCATAGCGTGTCGCCGCCATGCCCTTCGGAACCGATTATCAAGATTTCTGCGGGTTTCGTCATCCAAACCTCCATTCACGTGGTAGTGCTTAGCCTGTTTTCCAGGGTTGGCGAAATCCTATTGCCTTGGGAGCCGTCGAAAGGGTCAATCACCGAGTTATGTACAGCTTGGGGGCGCACGCACCGGTGCGAGTCGCCCCGAAATCGTGTAGTATGGCCGATGATGCGCTGGAGAACCATGTTTATGAGTCAGAAGGCCACTTTCTGCTGCTTCCGCCAACTTCCTCTGGCTCCAAAGGTGCCTACGATCAACGTCGCGCCGCTTCCCGAGCCAACTAGAGTCAGGTTTTCGGCCTCCAACAGGCCTTTCTCGATTAGAATTCGGTAACCCTGGAATACAAGCTTAGTATAACCTGCCACTCCACGCATATTTCCCATTCACACGTCCGGATTCAGCACTCTTGTGCGGCACATTCTGCCCAGACCACCGAGTTACCCTCCGTGTCATGTGCCCAGTTCGTCCCCCCCTCCTCACTGCGCCTTTCGTTCCGTTTCGCGCCCTTCGCGCTCCAGCCCCCGCAGCCTCACGTCTTCTTCTTTCCCTTGCTTTCCGCTATCCTCGTGTTCTCGGCAACTCTGAAGCAAACGATGCGGCGGATCAGGTCATAGGGCAGAGGCTCGTCGATGGGAAACTGGACGGAGCCTTTGGCGCCTTTGTACGCCGCCAGTTCCTGTTGGAATGCCTCGATGCCGCTCGGCGTCGGGTAGAAGCCGATGTGATGTGCGAAGGCCGCGAAATGCACCAGATTGCCATGCAGCGCGAACGTCGGCATCTGGTAGGCGATCCTCTCCACAGCATCCGGCGCTTCCTCTCTGATGACCTTCCTCAGCGTCTGCAGTGTTTCCTGAACCTGCGCCGGAAAGCCTGCAATATAGGCGTCAATTGATGCAAGACCGGTCTTGTTTGTGTCCATGAGTCTCCTCTCTTCCTGACAACTGCCGGCGATGGGACGAGCGGGCGTCCAAGTGTCCAGGCGTCCCCGCGTCTTCGCGTCCCCCCCATCCCCCCTCACCCCATCTCCCTCTCTCCCCTCACCGCCCCGTTCGCCACCTCGCTCGCCCGCGCGGGCTATAGTCGCGCTTGGCGGCGGCCTGCGGCGCCTTGCCGTCGAGACCGCGTTCCTTCTCGAAGTTTTTCCAGTTCGCTTGCAGCACATCCTCTTCCATGTTGCGGCGCAGCTCAACGATCTGGTCGCGCAGCAGGGCAGCCTTCTCGAACTCCAGCGACCTGGAGGCCTCCTTCATCTGCTTCTCCAGATCCTTGACCAGGCGCATGGCCTCATCGCGCGGCAGACCGGCGCCCGTCTTGTACTCCGGCCGTGATTCCGCCACGGCGCGCACGCTGGCGGTGATGTCGCGGATCGCCTTCTTGATGCCCAGCGGCGTGATGCCATGCGCGTCGTTATGCTCCGATTGCACACGGCGGCGGCGGTCCGTCTCCTCGATCGCACGCTTCATCGAGTCAGTCATCACGTCGGCATACATGATGACATGGCCCTCGACGTGACGGGCGGCGCGCCCCATCGTCTGAACCAGGCTGCCCCACGAGCGCAAGAATCCTTCCTTATCCGCGTCCAGAATCGCCACCAGCGACACTTCGGGCAGATCGAGCCCTTCACGCAGCAGGTTGATGCCCACCACCACATCATACACACCCAGGCGCAGATCGCGCAGGATGTCGATGCGGTCGAGCGTCTCGACCTCAGAGTGCAAATAGTGCACCCTGACGCCCATCTCCTGCAAATAGTCGGCCAGGTCTTCGGCCATGCGCTTGGTCAGCGTCGTCACCAGGGCACGCTCGCCGCGCTTCACCCGATCCTGAATCTGAATCACCAGGTCATCGATCTGGCCCTTCGTCGGCTTGACCTCAACGGTGGGGTCGAGCAGCCCGGTGGGGCGGATGATCTGCTCCGCCACCTGCTCGGAGTGCTCGTATTCGTAGGGGCCGGGCGTCGCCGAGACGAAGACGACCTGGTTGATGTGCTTCTCGAACTCCTCGATCGTGAGCGGCCGGTTATCCAGCGCCGAGGGCAGGCGGAAACCGTAGTCCACCAGCACCTCTTTGCGCGCGCGGTCGCCGTGGTACATGCCGCGCACCTGGGGCAGAGAGAGATGCGACTCGTCCATGAAGAGCAGGAAGTCCTCGGGGAAGTAGTCGAGCAGCGTCCACGGCGGCTCGCCCTTGGCGCGGCCTGAGAGCGGGCGGCTGTAGTTCTCGATGCCTGAGCAGTAGCCAGCCTCGCGCATCATCTCCAGATCGAAGTTGGTGCGCTGTTCCAGGCGCGCCGCCTCCAGAACCTTGCCCTGCGCCTGCATCTCGCTCAGCCGCTCCTTCAGCTCGCTCTCGATCAGCTTGACCGCCGCTTGCAGCTTCTCGTGCGTCGTCACGAAGTGTTTAGCCGGGTAGATGTCGACGCTCTCCTGTTTGGCCAGCACTTCGCCGGTCAGAGGGTCGATCTTGACGATGCGCTCGACATCGTCGCCAAAGAACTCGATGCGCAGGGCCAGGTCTTCATAGGCCGGGTACACTTCGAGCGTGTCGCCACGCACGCGGAACTTGCCGCGCGAGAAATCGATGTCATTGCGCTCATACTGGATGTCGCCCAGATGGCGCAGGACGCGGTCGCGCTTGCGCCGCTCTCCCACCTTGAGCGAGACGACCTGATTGCCATACTCGGTTGGCGAGCCGAGGCCATAGATGCAGGAGACCGAGGCGACGATCACCACATCGCGGCGGGTGAAGAGCGCCTGGGTGGCAGCGTGGCGCAGGCGGTCGATTTCTTCGTTGATTGAAGAGTCTTTCTCGATGTAGGTATCGGTGCGCGGGATGTAGGCTTCAGGTTGATAATAGTCGTAGTAGGACACGAAGTAGCCGACGGCATTCTCGGGGAAGAACTCTTTGAACTCGCTATAGAGCTGTGCAGCCAGCGTCTTGTTGGGCGCCATGACCAGGGTGGGACGCTGCACCTTCTGGATGATGTTGGCCATGGTGTAGGTCTTGCCCGAGCCGGTGACGCCCAGCAGCGTTTGCATGTGCTGGCCCTTGCTGAGGCCGTCCACCAGCTTTGTGATTGCCTCAGGCTGATCGCCGGTGGGCTGATAGTCTGAAACGATCTTGAAATCTGGCATATGGATTCCTCCGGCGGGGAGTATAGCACATTTGTGCGGATGCGACAAGGCGGACGCGCCAACCAGGGCTTGCGCAGAGTCGCCCGTCTGTGCGTAGGGGCAGGTCTGAGACCTGCCTTCCCACCGACCACACGGGGCAGGCGGGCAGGTCTGAGACCTGCCCCTACGCATCGTTGCGCCTGTCAAGTGACTTTGCAGAGACCCTGACGCGCCAAAGGGGAGACGTTAGCGCGGAGGCAGCGAAACTGCCTCCGCGCTAGCGTCTCCCCATCGCGTCTCGGATCTCCGCGTCACTCCTATAGTCTGTTGGGCAGAGTGCTATTCACAGGCGCCGGCCGCGCCACAAACACGCGTTGCGGCTTGCCCTGCCTGTCATTGTTGTGTTCTTCGAGCAACTGCTCAAAGACAGTGTCGAACACTTCAACAAGGACGGGATCAAACTGAGTTCCAGAGCACATGAGGATTTCCTCACGCGCTTGCTCTGGCGACATGGCGCTTCGCACCGGACGATCCGAAGTCATAGCATCAAAAGCATCCGCTATCGAAAAGATACGCGCCAGCACAGGGATTGAATCGCCCTTGACGTGCTCAGGATAGCCGCGCCCATCGTACCACTCGTGATGATAGAGCACAACGTCGAGAGCCGGCTTGTCGATACGGCCCGCCAACTGGTTGCGCCCCTCAACTGGGTGGCAACGGACGACACGCCATTCCTCCGCATTGAGTGGGGCAGGCTTGTCCAGGATACTCTGGGGGACTGTCAACTTGCCCAGGTCATGCAAAACACCGCCATCGTGTAATGCAGAAAGCTGACCCCCTTTTAAGCCCAGTGCCCGTCCCATCATGCTTGCATAACGCGCGGCACGCTCCGAGTGTTGCAGAACCGAACGATCCTTATCACGGAGAGCCGCAATCAGGTGTTGGATGCCAGGGACCAATGTCATAGCAATCGCGACCTCGGATGTCGAGTGCGGCAACGAGCGCCGTCGCCCTCCCTGGCGGGGTGGCGATTGCACCATTGTCTCCGCTCCTCTCATCTCATCTCATCTCACCGATTCTCTTCAGCCTGTGATGGCCGTTGCAACATTGTAGACGTTGATCGGGCGCAATTGTGACAGCTTTGGCTGCTCATGTCCCCGAATCGACCCATATCCGTTGCCCTGCCCGACCATCCAGGCATACAACTGCGCCGCAAAATCCTCAAAGCTTGCTGCTCGAATTGACGCTACTGCCTCACGTTCTTCCATTGTCAGGTCGAATGTTCCCAAAACAGACTGTGGGTTGTGCAAGAGCATCGATCGGAATTGACGATCGACAACGGCTCCACCCAACATTTCAATCAAACCGTCGTTAGCCATAACCGCTATCCTCCCCTCGTGGAACAAACCCGCTCTTCCCATGGGAAGAGTCGAGCCGTACATTCAATGTGATGATACCGAGTAACTATCGGGAAAGCTGTACACTTTGTCTGGCTCTGTTAAGCTTGTCCAACAAGACGTTGCTCGGATTGAGAACACGTGCTCTACACCAAGCGGACCGCTGTCCACTAGGCCCGAGCCACTGTGGCTCGGGTGGGTGACGAACCGTTCGCCAACCTTAGCTGCCGAAGGACTCTGGATTGCGCTTCATGCTGCCGAATGATTCCGGGTTGCTCTTGACGCTGCCGAAGGACTCTGGGTTCATGCTTTTCATCTATTTGTCCTCAATGTGCTACTCTATGGAAGATCAGGCGACCTTCCTGTATAAGTTCGATCGATCAGAACCTAGCTGCCAAAGGACTCTGGATTGCGCTTCATGCTGCCGAATGATTCCGGGTTGCTCTTGACGC
>CAYOEZ010000095.1:5258-16837 GCA_964402955.1 uncultured Ktedonobacterales bacterium
ACTCTGGATTGCGCTTCATGCTGCCGAATGATTCCGGGTTGCTCTTGACGCTGCCAAAGGACTCAGGGTTGCGCTTCATGCTGCCGAATGATTCCGGGTTGCTCTTGACGCTGCCGAAGGACTCTGGATTGCGCTTCATTTGTTTCTCCTATATGATTGGCGGTGGTCCGCAGTCAGTTTCGCTGCGTCCTACTACCGTGAGTTTTGTTTCTGTTCCCAACACTTCAGAGTCTACCATGCCCTGCTTTCAGAAGTGCTTACATTACCTTAAGGTTTTGGAGCAAAATAAAACTGGAGCAAAACAAGAAAGGGTCGCCACCATATATGGCAACCCTTCTCGTCTGACTTCTCTACGGCATCCCAGGCCACGCGCGGCCTGGCGTACGCGCAAATCCGCTATGCCTGACTGCGCAGGATGTCCTCGTACAGCCTTATGGTCTCGGGCGTCGGCGAAACTCCCAGTTCCTGTTGCAGATGTGCTTCCAGATCACGATAGTGGCGCAAGGCAGCATTGCGATCGCCCATGTGCACGTAGGCGTCCATAATCCCACGATGGGCAACCTCTATGTAGCTATCGCGGCGGGCGATGCGCCGATAGTACTCCAACGCACGTTCGTAGTCGCCGCGGCCCGCTGCCAGCCGCGCCAACTCGAGCAATCCGTGCATCGCCTTCTCACGTAGCGCCTCGGTCTGCGCCGCGTGCCACTCTGCCCCACCCGGGCTCAGGCTCTCCAGAAAGTCGCCGCGGTAGAGAGCCACGGCCTGTTGCAGATACGCCTCGTATGCAGCCGGATCACTCTCCTTGACACGCTCGGCCTGGTTATACAGCCGCTCAAACTCCTGCACGTCGTACCAGTACTCGACGCGCTGGTTAAAGTGGTAGCGATCGTCATCGTAGAGGACACAGTCCGGCACGCCCAGCGCTCGCCGCAAACGATAGACAGTCACATGGAACGAGCTTCGTATCTTGGCAGTCGACAGATCCGGCCAGAAGACAGACCCGATCTGTCCCTTGCTCCGATGTGGAAATGCCAGCAGATAGAAGAGTAGTTCCTTGGCCTTGGCCGTACCCCACAGACGCTGATCGACCGGCGTATCGCCCCGCATCACACGCACCTCGCCAAAGCCGTAGATCTTCAAGACAGGCGTGCTGGAGGTCGCAATGGGGCCGGGCGGTGTTTCGGGTACACTCGATGGCTGCCCCCGCTCGACGCGGGCAACAAAATCAGTCAGATGATCGTCATCAACACTATGGCGCAGAGCAAAGCCCAGCATCGGCAGCATGCGCCGGCCGATCGGCTCAAGGAACTGATCGTAACCGAGGGCGACGGCGTCATCGAGAGCGAGCGTCAACGTGTCGACAGCAGGATCCCACTGCCCATTCAGATAGTAGGCGTTGGCCAAATGCAGGCGCACTTTGGGCAGATCGCGGCGTGCGCCAATCTCCTGCAAGACAGTGGCAGCCTCGACGAGATGCTTGATCGCCGCCGTCGGGTCGCCACGCTCGTAGCAGAGGACGCCCAGCGAGGCGAAGAAAACCGTCGCCGACTGTCGTGAGCGCCGCTCTCGGGCCTGCTCATAGGCCTGTCGAATCAACTCATTGGCGCGCACAAAATCGCCGGTCTGGATATAGGTATTGCCCAGCGCATCGAGGATGTATGAGACAAGCCATGCTTCTTGCGCCCGCTCGGCAATGGGACGCGCCTCGTTGTAGGCCGAAAAGGCCTGGTCGACCTGCCCCAGATCGCGGTAGACGTCGCCCATGCCCGTCAGAACAATCGCCTGCACTCGCCAGAAGGCCATCTCCTGCGCGATCGCCAGCGCACGCTCGTAAACTTCAAGCGCCTTGGCATACTGGCCGCGCATATGGTGGCCCACGCCCACATTGTTCAGCGTGTTGGCCAACGAGGCCGACGCCCCCAGATCATTCCACAGCGATACTGCCTGGTCATAGTGCAGGTCGGCCGCTTCCATGTTGCCGCTCATGCGCAGGGCTGTGCCCAGGTCGCTGTGCAGGTTGGCGATGCCGAACTTGTCGCTAATCTCCTCATAGAGTGCAAGCGATCGCCGCAGCTCCTCCGTGCCTTCATCGAGCTTGCCCGTCTGCACCATGCAGATGCCAATGGTTCGCCGCGCCTCAGCAGAGCTCTTGACAATCTGCTGGTCAGGTGGGGCTTGCTCGAGCAACGCAAGACCCTGCTTGCAGGCGTCCTGCGCATCCTGGAAACGTCCAGACAGGCGATAGGAGTTGGCCCGCGTGATGTACACATCAGCTTGACCGACCTGGTCCGCATTACGGCGGAATCCCACGTCAGAGCGATCAAAGAGGCCGGACGCCGCTTCATGTTGGCCCAACTGAACATGAATGCTGGCCCGATACCACAGCAGGCGCGGCTGGTCGCTCAAGACATCAGGGGGCAAGGCATCGATCCACTCGGCCAGACTGTGCCAGTGATTGCTCTCGAAAGCCGCGGGAGCAGCCAAAACAATGGCGCGCGCTGCATCTCCGTAGCGATGACCAGCCTGAAAGTGAGCGATCGCCTGAGCCAGATCGCCATCGCGCTCCAGAAGAGCGCCAGCGCGGGCATGGAGACCCTCTGTCTCTCCTGCTTCTTCGGCTTTTGCCTGGAGGAACTTCTGGAAGAGGTTGTGATAGGTATACGATGCCTCTGTCTCACGCTCAACATGGCTGACAAAGAGGTTGCGGTCTTCAAGGAGAGCAAACATCTGCCGCGCATCGCGACGATCCAGAAGCCGATTGCACAGTGACGGCGTCATTTCATCCAGAATCGCCGTACGACGCAGGAAATCTTGCACATCCCGTGGCTGAGTGGCGAAGACTTCGTTGGCCAGATACTCATAGACCCTGCTGCCGGCGCCCTTCGCCTCGAGCAGGCTGGCAAACAGCCCCTTCCACAAACTGTGCGTGGTCAGAAGAATGCCTGTGATCCACCCTTCAGCCTCGCGGGCAAGCATTTCCGCTTGCTCCAGAGGAATGTGCTGGTTGTAGTTTTGCGCCAGAAGGGCGCGGATTTCAGCCGCAGCGAAGCGCAGGTCATTGGTGCCCAGACCGTCAATCTCCCGCCGGGCAACCATGAGCGCCATACCCTTGGGGGTGAAGCGCGGAATGCTGCGGCTGGACAGTATGATGTGACAGTTGTCGGGCAGGTTTTGCAGGAGCGTATCGAGAAGGAAGTTGATGCCCTCGACTTCGCCCCGATAGTAGTCGTCGAGGACAATGACAAAGTAGTCAGGAATATCGTTGTAGATATCGTTGACCAACACACTGGCCAGGGAGCCGGGGTCCAGATTGCCGCCGCCCACACTGGCGAGGAAGGCTTCGCTGCGCTGGCCGAACGTGGGGAAGATTTGGCGCACGCTGGCAACGAGGTATTCAGCGAAGACGCGCATATCCCGGTCTGTCTCACTCATTGTATACCAACAGACCGGTAGATCACTGTCATGAGCGAAGTCGATCAGAAGCGATGTCTTTCCGTATCCAGCCGCAGCCGAAAGCAGGATGAGCTTGCGATCGATGTGTTCGTGAAGGAAGTCCAGCAGCCGAGGTCGATGTAGGACATCAGAGCGCCGTTTCGGACGCAAAACACGCGTTATCACCACTGGCGAACGCTGAGCCATATACCCCTCACAAAAGGCGCACACACAGAACGTGACACCGTCCGTGCCTGAAACTACACTATTCAGTATATCTTTTTTATGGGGGTGTTGTCAAGGCATTGCTACGATATTTTCAGATCTCCACCAAAACAACGCCGATCCGGCAAGCCGCGGCGCATCCGCTCAGCGGATCCACGTCACCCCGCCATTTGCGGTTCGATACACACCCTTGTCTGTGCCGACATAGAGAATGGAGGGATCGGTCGGGTGAGTAACCAACGAGCTCGGTTGTGTGCCTTCAAGCCCGGAACTCGCAGGCCCCCAGTTGACGCCGCCATCATGACTGACAAAGACACCCTGCACACCATAGGCATAGACCGTGTTCTCTTTGGGTGATGCAAGCAGACCCAGCAAGCGCACCTTCCAGATGCCACCGCTAACCTGATTCCACGTCTCCCCTGCATCAGTGCTACTGAAGAGACCATCTTCAGTTGTGGCAAAGACCGTGACCGCTTTGCGCACATCGATGACGAGAGCCGTCACCGGCGCATTGAAGGTCTGCACCGATTTCCACTCCGCTCCGCCTGTGCTGCTCTTATAGACCTCACCCTGGCGCGTGCCCAAATATAGAACTGCACCAGATGGCGCGGGTGAGCCACGCCCGCTGCCTTGTGGTGAGTAGTCGATGACCAGCGCCTGTACGATGGTCGTCTTCAGCCCGCTATTGCGCTGGCTCCAAGTTACGCCGCCGTCAGTGCTGCTGTACGCCCCCTTGCTCGTGCCGGCATAGAGGTTCTTGGCCTGCCGCTGATCGACAACAATAGCGTAGACATCGACGTCTTTCAAGCCGGTCGCAGACCAGCGCGTGCCGCCGTCGCTGCTCTTGTAGAGCGCCCCGGCGATAGCCCTCTGGCCATCTGTTCCGGCATAGACCACTTTGCTATCCGTGGGGTCGAGCGCCAGCGCCGCCACCCGCGTCGGGTAGTTGATGCCGGTCGTGCTGAGGAACCACCCGCCGTTGCCGATCTTCCTGACAACGCCTAAGGCTATGCCGGCATAGATCGTCGTCGCGTCGCGCACATCGAGGACAAGCGTGGCCGGCGACTCGACAAACGTCGCCGGCAGCGGGGTCGGCGTCGGCGTCGGCGGATAGGTCGGCGCCGGTCGCACAACCAGTCCCTGCGACTTGGCGGCCCAGGCGAAACTGTCCGCAGCGACCAAACGTTGCTCGTCACCCGTCTTGATATTGAGCGCCCACAGGTCGCCGCGCCGCACAAAACCAAGCCACAGACCATCGGATGACCAGGCAAACGGCGCACGGAATTCGCCGCTGCGGTTGAGCCCCTTGCCGGCGCCCGCGCTGGGGGTCGTCACAGGCTGCAAGGGCAGCAACGTCCCGCCAACAGGAATCGCCGGCATCGTCGTTTCCCAGATGTACAACTGCGTGGGGCGGCCACTCTCGGGCGGATAGGCATACACATAGGCCAGGCGCGTGCCGTCGGTCGACCACGACAGCAGCGGGCGCACGTCGGCCGCAGTGCTGTCGACGGGCAAGCGGCGCTTATTGGCGCCGTCAGCATCCATCACCTGAACACGGTTGTTCTGCGTATAAGCAATGAAACGTCCATCGGGTGACCAGATGGGATCCTCGCCGCCATCGCTCGTCAACTGAATGGCGTCGCCGCCTGTGGGCAGCATCACCCAGATTTGCCACCGCCCCGCAGCCCGGCCAGAGTAGATAATGCGCCGGCCGTCGGGCGACCATGAAGGGCTGCGACCTTCCGTCAGCACGCGATCGCCGCTGCCGTCACTGCGCACGACGTGAATCAAGGCCGCCGACTCCGTCGGCGACGTGTAGAGAATGCTCGCCGAGTCGGGCGACCACGCCCCGGCAGCCACCTGGCCGCTGCCCACAACGAGGCCGCTCCCGGCCGTGTCCGTTGCCATCACAGCAACCGTCTGCTTGCCGTCGGCGCTCTCCTCTTGCACCACAAGCTGCCGTCCATTGGGAGACCAGGCGACGACCTGCCCGCGCAATCGCCCCAGTGATCGTACCTGGGCTGTGACCGACTGAACAGCGTAAACCCGCCCCCGCGTGGCGAACGCCAGATCGCCCATCGTTCCGGAGATGGCAACGGCGCCGATGGCCGGGGTGAGCATGGCCTTCGCCCAGATGTCGGCGCCGCCGACTGCCGTCAGCAGGGCCAGACAAGCAAGAATGAGCGCGCCGACCAGACGGCGCGCAGCGAGCGCTCGCTTCATCGTGACCATACTCAGCGAGGCAAGGAAGGGAGAGGTCGCCGCCACCGCCACGGCCAGCCACAAGAGCTTCTGTGAGGATGCGGGCAGACGTCCCTGCCCGAAATTGACAAACATCAGCGTCGTCCAGGGCGCGGTCAAGACGGCAAAAACGATCCCCATCATCACGGCTTGCCACGGGCGCAGGCGCAGGTACTGCCAGGACAGGAGAAGGTGGTAGAGGAAAATGAGCGCAGCGGGGACCACATAGGTGCTGCCGATCAAACGCCAGGGCTGCGCTTCCAGCAGAAAATCGACACGCTGGCTGAGCCAGGTAAGAGTCACATCATGCCCCAGGCTGATCATCAGCCCCGCGATGGTTGCCCAGGCCGCATAGCGCACGAGAGAATGCTGCCCCACCCGCTCTGTCTCTCCCATCATGACCACGGCCACCGTGGCCAGTACCAGGGCCCACACGAAGTTAGCGCCGAGAATGACAGGCACGAAAATCAGAGGCCACAACACCTGTCCCGGTATGAGACCGAGCACATAGAAGGGCAGCAGAGGCGACAGGCTATAGATGCGATGAGAAAGAGAACGAGTTGGCGGCATATGCCTACCTGACATGGCGACCAGGATCGGCGCGGCCTCGCCACAAACGACGAGGCGGCGTGCAGGAAGTATAACATTCATGCACGCCGCGCGCAAGAGCAGGGAAGAGTGGGTTGATTTGTCAAGTGGTTTGCTCGTCTTGCTGTTACACCCGGTAGGCCATGCGCGCGGTTCCACCGAGGACCATCTGCTGTTCATGCGGCGATAAGGCTTTGATATAGTCGGTAACGATGCCCATCGTTTGGGCGTAGGGAGCAGCAAGGGTACACACCGGCCAGTCGGAGCCAATCATCAGGCGGCGGGGGCCAAAGCAGTCAAAGACGACGTCCAGGTAGGCGCTCAAATCAGACGGCGTCCAGGCCTGCCAGTCGGCGTCGGTCACCATGCCGGAGACCTTGCACACCACGTTGGGAAAGCGGGCCAGGCGGCGCAGGTTGCTTGCCCATGGCTAGAAGTATCTATCCTTGATGCGCGGTTTGGCGATGTGGTCGAGGACAAAGGGCTGATCGGGAAAATGATAGACCAGCGAGAGCGCCTCGGGTAATTGGCGCTCATAGATACAGATGTCGTAGGTCAGGTCAAACTCGGCCAGGGCGCGGATACCGTTGTGGAAGGCGGGGCGCAGGGCAAACTCGTCGTCAGCTTCATCCTGCAGAAGATGGCGAACACCGCGCAGCCGGGGATGGGCAGTGAAGCGCGCCAGGTCATCGCGCACAGTTGGACTCCGCAGGTCCACCCAGCCGACGACGCCTCTGATCAGAGGATAGCGATCGGCCAATTCGAGCAGCCAGCGCGTTTCCTCCAGCGTCTGGCGCGCCTGCACGACGATCGTTCCCTCGACGCCCATGGCGTGCAGCAACGGTTCCAGGTCGGACGGCAGGTAGTCACGCTTGAGGACGCCTTGTTCCGGCCGCATCCAGGCATATTGCCGCGCGTCATAGCTCCAGAAGTGCTGGTGGCTGTCGATGTTCATGCAAGCGTCTCCCCATGAGCCGAAGTAGGTCAGGCATCCTTGCCTGACGGTGCGACTTACCCACGTCGGACAAGGATGTCCGACCTACCACTGCCGCTGCGATTACTCGCAGTAGGTCAGGCGTCCTTGCCTGACGGTGCAATCACTCGCCCACGTCGGACAGGGATGTCCGACCGACCACTGCCGTCGCGATTACTCACCCACTCCCCATGAGCCGAAGTAGGTCAGGCATCCTTGCCTGACGTCGCAATCAGTTAACCACGTCGGACAGGGATGTCCGACCTACCACACTGACCTACCACGCCGTCAGCGATCGTAGCGGCAATAGTCCTGCACCAGCTTCATCAGCCAGCGCATGCGGCCAACACCCGTCCCGGCAGCCAAAGAGCCCGCCGTCGCCACCTGCAAGCCCCCGCCCGCGCCCGCCTTCTTGAAATCGTCAATCACGCGCGCCTTGATCTCTGCGGGTGATCCGTTGCGCAGGAGGAAGGGAGGCAACTGGCCCTGGATGAGTGCATTGGGCAGCTTCTGACGAATCAGCCCGGCGTCAACATCTGGCCCATAATTGACTTCGGTCATGCCCAGTTCTCGCTGCTGGTCGAGCAGGTGGGCCATCGAGCTATCGGAGTGCTGATAGCGCCGCGAGCCGACCGGCGCCATCGCCGCCAGCACCGTCTGCAAGACAGGGAAACAGTACTCCCGATATAGCCTGGGGCTGAAGAGGGCGCAGTTGTCGTCGGTGATCCACCAACCGGGCGTGGTGTTGCCGCTGAAGGTGCGCAGAACGGTGTTCAACTCCACCATCTTGCGCGCCAGAATGTCGCGAAAGCGCCGCATCAGCTCCGGGTAGTCGAACATCCAGCCAAACACATCCTCCGCATGCAGCACCATGGTCATGATCGTCGCCGGGCCGCGGCTGCCCGTGCCCAGCAGCGGCAGCGGCTGGCCGGCGGCCTTACGCTGCACCCACTCACGCAGGTAATTCGCGGGCAGCGCCCACTTTTTGATGTCGGTTGCCTCAGCGCGGTCGAGGACGCGTGCGAACTCGTCGGGATCGTTGGTCGCCGCGGTCAGCCAGCCCGTGCCACCCTCGGTATACTCCATTTCGGAGCCGAAGAGGTTTTCAATGCGTTTGGGCGAGTATTGCCACGTGTCATCCTCAAAGAAGGCGCGGCCCACATACTGGACTGTGATCTGGTTCACCTGGCGATGCAGGTCGTCGCGATAGGGCTTGTCCCTAGAATAACGCAAGGTTGAGGGGACCTGCATGAACTCGAACAACCAGTGATCGTCGGGTGAGAACGAGAGGGCGCAGCGCGGCTTGTGCGTCGTGAATCCGGCGCAGGCCGCATTCTCCGCCCAAAAGACATCGAGGTCAAGCCCTGCGCTTAGCTCCATAAACTCCGCTTCGATAATCGGCATTGCCATCCCCCCTCTGTGCAGCCATCGATCGGTTATGACAGGAAATCCTCTCGCACTGGCGTAAAGCAGTCGAGCAGCACGCTTGGCGCGTAGGTGACGATATTGTGCTTGACGTTGGACGGCACATAGTAGCTGCCGCCGGCGCTGAGGCGCACGGTGTCCTTGCCGCCGTTCTTGTTCTCCATGATGAAGTCGATCTCGCCGGATACAACGTAGCCGATCTGTTCGTGGGGATGGCTGTGCCAGGCTGAGACGGCGCCCGCGGCGAACGTGAACTGTACCGCCATCAGGCTGCCGGCATAGCTGAGAATGCGGCGCTGTGCGCCGTCGGGCGTGGTCACAGCCGGCTCTTGTGCAGCGTGTGCAATGAGTTTCATTCTGTCTTCTCCTGCCAAATAGTGGACGCATCAAGTGTAGCAGACGAGCAGCGCCAGGTCAAGAGACCCCTGCGCATCTTGACCGCAGCGGGCGTATACTCTATAATTCCCTCAGCATTCCCCATTCTCAACGAGGAGGTTCCTGCCATGCCCACCACACCCCGGCCTGACTTTCAGCAACTGCGCAAGGTTTTGCTGCGCCAGGGCCAGCCCGACTACCTGCCCTTCATCGAGCTTTTCGCCGACCGCGAGATTATAGAAGCTGTCATCGGCGAGCCGGTCCCCGCCTACCAGTTGTACGAACGCGAACTGCAACAGATCGCCACGCGCCAGAAAATCCGCTTCTACCACGACACCGGTTATGATTACGTCAGCGTGGGCGTCAGCCTCAATCTACCGCGCAAACGCAGCGCCGCCACCGACACTGCCCCGCTGCCGCGCGAGCAACGCATGTGGCAAGACGAATCGCAGGGCGCCATCGAGACGTGGGCTGACTTCGAGCGCTTCCCCTGGCCGCGCCCGGAGACGATCGATTACTATCCTGTGGAGTTGGCCTGCCGCCACGTTCCCGACGGCATGAAGGCCATCGTGATAGGCCCGGGCGGGCAGCTCGAGAATATCATGTGGTTGATGGGCTACATGCCCATGTCGTATGCGCTGGGCGACGCCCCGGCGCTGGTGCAGGCAGTGGCCGACCGCGTGGGCGAGATACTGGTGAACATCTTCTCCACCGTCGCCCAGATGCCCAATGTGGGCGCGCTGTGGCTGGGCGACGACATGGGCTACAAGACGGCGACCATGATCTCGCCCGCCGCCATGCGCCGCTACGTCTTCCCCTGGCAGAAAAAGCTGGTACAGATTGCCCACGCCCACGACATGCCCTTCCTCCTGCACTCCTGCGGCAACCTTGATGCGATCATGAACGACCTGATCGATGACGTCGGCATCGACGCTAAACATTCCTTCGAGGACATCATCCAGCCGGTCAGCGAGGCCAAGAAGATCTACGGCGAGCGCATCGCCGTGCTGGGCGGCATCGACATGGACGTGCTCTGCCGCTGCACAGAGGACGAGGTGCGCCGCTACACGCGCCGGGTGATCGAGCAGTGCGCGCCGGGCGGAGGCTGGGCGCTGGGCACCGGCAACAGCGTCGCCAACTACATCCCTGTGCGCAACTACCTGGCAATGCTGGACGAGGGGAGGAAGTACAGGTATCAGTAGGAGTGCTGGAGCACGAAGATCGCGAAACGGACGAAAAGCACGAAAGCCTGACCTACGCTTGACATACTATCGGTATTGCCAGATGGTAGAGTGCCCATACATGACTTGCAAACTTATATTAACTGTGTTATACTCCTCCTGGCTGCACAGTCTTACTATAAGGAGGAGATGGTATGAAACGCTTGTTGATCTTTGCCCTGACAGCCGTCGTGCTGGCCGGCTGCGCCCTGGCAGCGGAGGGTTTTGTCGCCTCTCGCTATGCCGGGACATACAAAGGAACCTGGACCAACACCACCAGCGGAGCGACCGGCGCGGGCAGCGTCGTGGTCGCGCTGGACACAGGCAAACGCACGGCCACGCTCACGCTTGATTTCGACGGCAACTACCTTGGCCTGAATGACCCGCCGCCGATCACGATGATCGGCACGTATGACGTCAATGGCGCTGTGGTGAGGGGAAACGACCCGATCATGGGCAGCTACGACATCACCATCGACCGCAATGGCAAGATCGTCGGGTTGCTCAAGGGCCTGGCCAACGGCGCAATCCCTGAGATGAGCTACACGGGTAGCCTGACCGGGGACAGGATTGAGACGGACTATGTCGTGAAGTTTGCTGATGGTAAGGAAGCCAAGTCCATCTTCCGGGCGCAGAAAGTGAAGTAGCGGCGTAGGAGCACGAAGAGTGTTGGCGCGCGCAGAGCGCGAAACGGACGCAAAAGCACGAAACAGGAAATGAGCGAAACGCGCAAGCCACGAAATGCCGCCAACAGGGTTTCGTGGCTTTCGCCACTTTCGCGCCCTTCGCGCTCCAGCATCCCTCCTGGCCATCTGGCCAGGCAAGAACCGGCCATGCGGCCAGTCTCTACTCCCCGCAATCGGCAGTTGACAGGACAACCATTCTCATGTATACATAGCGTGCATTCACATCGCAACGCCTGAACCCTGAACCCTATACCCTACACCCTGACCCCCAAAACCCTGCTCCTGAAGACCAAGGAGGTCCAGCATGGCGCCTATTGTTGAGGTCAAGAACCTGGTGAAATCGTTCGGCGACAACAAAGCCGTCAACGACGTCAGCTTCACCATCGGCGACGGCGAGATCTTCAGCCTGCTGGG
>CAYOEZ010000096.1:0-16757 GCA_964402955.1 uncultured Ktedonobacterales bacterium
TGCTCGACACACGTGAGCAACGAAACTGCTGGACCATGTTCTTCCACGGCGACCGCGCCCACCCGCATGGCGCTGCGCTGGGACTGGCCTATAGCGATGACCTGGAGCACTGGCATGAAAATGGCTGAGATCAAGATCGCCTTGCTGCAGATGACCGCGTCCGGCTTCGACCAGGACGCCAACCGCGCCAGGGGCGAGGAGTACTGCCGCCGCGCCGCCGCAATGGGCGCAGACGTCGCCCTCTTTCCGGAGATGTGGAACATCGGCTACACTTTGCCCGATGTTTCGCAGCCTGGCGAGCGCGAGGCGTGGCGGGCGCAGGCGGTTGCCAGTGACAGCGCCTTCGTCGCCGGCTTCGCAGCCCTGGCCAGAGAGTTGAACATGGCTATTGCCGTCACCTACCTGCAAACGTGGGACGGCGCCCCACGCAACGCGCTGTCGTTGTTCGACCGCCACGGACGCCTGGTGTTCACTTATGCCAAAGTCCACACCTGCGACTTCGACCGCGAGGCAGAGTTGACGCCCGGCGACGAGTTCTACGTGGCGAGCCTGGACACAGCACAGGGGTCGGTGCGTATCGGCGCCATGATCTGCTTCGACCGCGAGTTCCCGGAGAGCGCACGCATCCTCATGCTCAAAGGCGCCGAGGTGATCCTGGTTCCCAACGCCTGCGAGATGGAAGCCAATCGCCTTGGCCAATTGCGGGCGCGGGCATACGAGAACATGGTCGGCGTTGCCCTGGCGAACTACGCCGCGCCCCAGGAGAATGGCCATTCGGTGGCCTACGACGCGGTCGCCTTCGACAATAGCGGGCGCTCGCTCGACACGTCGCGCATAGAAGCCGGCGGCGCCGAGGGCGTCTACCTGGCGCGCTTCGACATGGATCGCATCAGGCAATACCGAGAGCATGAGGCCTGGGGCAACGCCTACCGCAAGCCGCACCGCTACGAGTTGCTAACATCGCCGGCTGTCGAACCGCCTTTCGTCAGAATGGTCGCCGGCGGTATGCAATACGATCGTACCAAGAGATGATATGAAGAACACACCTGCTTTCGACCTGATCGGCTTTGACGCCGACGACACTCTGTGGGACACGGAGCAACAGTACCGCGGCATCGAGAACCGCTTCAAGCAGATAATGGCGGCCTATGGTGTCGTCTCTATCGATCCCCTCATGCACGAGATCGAGATTGCCAATCTGCAGTACTACGGCTATGGCATCAAGGGCTTCATCTTGTCCCTGATCGAGACGGGCGTCGCGCTCAGCACCGGTCGCATCGCCGGCAACGACGTGCAGACGATGATCGATTGGGCCAAAGAGATGCAGACGGCGCCGGTCCGGCTTATGGATAGAGCATGCGACGTCGTCGCCCGCCTGGCAGCCGCCTATCCGCTTGTGCTGATCACCAAAGGCGACCTGCTCGACCAGGAGGCCAAGCTTGCGCGCTCTGGCCTCGCCGCGCACTTCCGTTACGTCGATGTGGTGAGCGAGAAGACCCACCAGTCCTATGCCGCCATTCTGGAGCACTATCAGGTCAAGCCGGCGCGCTTTCTCATGGTGGGCAACTCGCTCAAGTCGGACATTCTGCCCGTTGTTGCGCTGGGCGGCCGCGCCGTGCATGTTCCTGCTCACCTGCTGTGGGAGCACGAGAGCGTCGCCCCACCCGATGGCGACAGGCCGTACGATGAGATCGAGCACCTGGGGCAATTGCCGCAGCTTGTCGAGACGATGAAGGAAAAAAGATGACCAATCGAGCTGAATGAGGAGTTCATGATGATTACGCTGGATCTCAAGAGGCAGTGGAAGCGCCTCTATGCTCCGTCGGCCAGGACAGTGCAGGTCGTGGATGTCCCGGAGTTCAGTTTCGTCATGATCGATGGCGGCATTTCGGCGGGGCAAGCGGTCGCCGAGTCGAGCGACTTCCAGGCGGGGATGCAGGCCATGTATGGGGCCGCCTACACGCTCAAGTTCATGTCGAAGAAACGGGCGGGGAATCCCATCGACTACCCTGTCATGGCGCTGGAAGGCCTGTGGTGGGTAGAGTCCGGCGTCTTCGACTTCAACGTCAAGCAAGACTGGCGCTATACGCTGATGATCATGCAGCCCGACCACATCAGCCAGGAGATGTTCCAAGCGGCGCTGCAACAGGTTCGCAAGAAACGGGGCGACTCGCCCGCCCTGGCCCGCCTGCGCCTGGCTCGCTTCCATGAGGGACTTGCGCTGCAGACGATGCACATTGGCCCCTACGCCAACGAGCCAGCGACAATCGCCCGCCTGCAAGCCTTTGAGCGTGAGAACGGCTACGTCCATCGTGGCAAGCACCACGAAATCTATATGGGCGATCCACGCCTGGCCGATCCGGGGAAGCTGAAGACAATACTGCGCGAGCCGGTCGAAAGGCTGGCTGGCGGGCCTGCGCGTTGACGTCTGCCCCGCGCCGCTGTATACTGGAGCTATGGTTCCAAGAGACAAGACAATAATTAGCCTGAAAATCGCACCCGCCCTGGCGCGCTCGTATCTGCTGAGCGTGACTAACTCATCCTACCGCAAAGGACTGAGTAAATACTGGCGCGTCGACGACAACGGCCACGTGCGCGCTCAGAGCGTCTGCTGGCTCTTCTGCTGGGCCAAGACAGGCAACGGCGACGCTGACGCCAAAGCAGGAGCGTGCGCGATCTTCGACGCCGTGCTCGATGTTCCGTTCGAGGTCTTCGGTGCGCAGGTGCCCCATGAATGGGCCGAAGGGGCGCGCTACATGGATGGCGACATGGAAAAGGAGCTCGATGCTCTGCTGAACAAGAAGCCTAAGAAGCGCAAGTAGCGACGCGGGAGATGCGCCATGTCAGACAAGACAATTGTGCAGAAGATGCTGATCAAGCCGGGCCATCGCTTCGCCCTGCTCAACGCCCCTGACGGCTACGCGCAGCGCATGAGCGACCTGCCGGAAGACCCCGTCCTGGAAACGACGCTGCACGGCCTGGCCGACGTCATCCAGTGCTTCATCACGCGCAAGACGCAACTCGAGGAGACACTGCCGGCGTTGAAAGCGGCGCTCACGCCCCAGGGCATCCTCTGGATGACCTACCCCAAGCTGACATCCAAACTGGCGGGCGACATCAACCGCGACACCATCTACAGATATGCCCTCACGCCTGGCCTGCAGGGGGTGGCGATGGTCGCTATCGACGATGACTGGTCGGCTCCGCGCGCAAAGATTGCATAGGGACAACAGCATGGACGAGGCAACACCCGCAAGCCAGTCCTTTCGCGCCGTTCTGACGACCGACGGGCCGACCAGCGAGGCCACGTTTGTCGTGATTCCCTTTGACGCGCCGCTGCTCTTTGGCGGGCGCGGGCGCATCGCTGTCTGCGGCACGATCAACGGCGTCGCCTATCGCGCCTCGCTCTTCCCCTACGGTGGCGTCTACTATATGGGCGTCAACGCCGCCCTGCGCGCCGCCGTGCACGTCACGGCCGGCGACGCGGTGGACATCACCATGCAGCGCGACGACGAGCCACGCACCGTGGCCACACCCCCCGACTTGGACGTCGCCCTGCAGGCCAACCCCGCCGCCCGCGCCGCCTGGGACAAGCTCAGCCCCTCGCACCGCCGCGAATACGTGCAGGCGATCGAAGATACGAAGAAGCCGGAGACGCGGAAGAGACGGGTGGAGAAGACGATTGACGCGCTGGGGAAGAAGGCAAGGAGCTAGAAGCTCCCTGCTGAATAAACGGAAGCCCCGTTGGGGCTGGCCGCCAGCCTGCAGGGCTTCAGTCCAATCAGCCCGACCACTTTGGCGTCGGGCTTTGGCCGAACTGACGCTGGGAGGTAGCGCGATGCCAACGGTTCTCAGGAGCGGGCCGTATCGTTTGTACTTTGTCAGCCATGACCTGGGCGAGCCGCCGCATGTGCATGTTGATCGAGACGACCAATCAGCCAAGTTCTGGCTCAATCCTGTGGGACTAGCGCGCAATCTGGGGTATAGCCCGCGAGATCTGCGCCAGATCGAGGAAGCTATCCGAGAGCATCAACCAGAGCTACTGGAGGCATGGTATGTTCACGTCGGACGTCAGACCAGGTGAACGCGTCAAAAACGTTGATGTCACCGAAGATACTTTGAGCGTTGATCTGCTGGATGGGCGGACAATCATTGTCCCGCTTGCCTGGTACCCGCGCCTGCTGCATGCAACACCTGCTCAGCGTCAGAACTGGCGCATCGCGGGCGCCGGCTACGGGATTCACTGGCCCGATGTTGACGAAGACCTGAGCACGGAAGGGCTGCTGCGGGGCGCGCCCGCGCCGTATGCCGGTGCGATGGCAAAGGTATAGGTCAGCAGTGGCAGATCGTTGGCTGGCGCAGTGTCCGGCGCGTTATCTATAGAATATAGGAGGCGAGCGGTTTCCGGAGCCGATACCCTATACCCGATACCCTGAACCCTGCACCCCGCCCTCGGCGCCCGAGACCCGACACACATGCTACACATCGCAGAAGTTCTTCCCCCCAAGCCATCGCCGCTGTGGCGGATGGTCAAGCAGTGCGGCGTCACCCATGTCGTGGGCGGCATGGATTTCAGCCGCGGGCTGAACGTGCCCAAAGAGGACCTGCCCTGGCGCCACATTTCGATCGTGCGCCTGAAGACGGCCTATGAGGACTTCGGCTTCACGTTTGACGTGCTCGAGAGCCGCCCGTCGCTGACCAGGGCCAAGCTCGGCCTGCCCGGCCGCGACGAGGAGATCGACACGGCCATCACCCTCATCCGCAACATGGGCGCGCTGGGCATTCCCTGCTGGTGCTACGAGTGGATGCCCGTGTTCAACTGGACGCGCACATCGACCACCGTCCCTGCCCGCGGCGGCGCGCTCGCCACCGGCTTCGACTATGAGCTGATCAAGAACGCCCCGCTCACCGAGTATGGTGTGGTCACTGAGGAGACACTGTGGGCTTCGCTCAAGTACTTCCTCGACGCCGTCGTGCCGGAGGCAGAGAAGGCCAACGTCAAGCTGGCCATGCACCCCGACGATCCGCCGCTGTCGCCATTGCGCGGCCTGGGGCGCATCATGCGCAGCGTCGAGAACTACCAGCGCCTGCTCGATCTGTATCCCAGCCCGGTCAACGGCATCGCGCTCTGCCAGGGTAACTTTGCCCTGATGACCGACGACCTGCCCGCGGTCATTCGCCACTTCGGCAAGCAAGGCAAGGTCTTCTTTGCCCATCTGCGCGATGTGCGCGGCGTGGTCACGAAGTTCGTCGAGACGTTTCACGACGAGGGCCAGACGGACATGCTCGCCTGTATGAGGGCCTACCGCGACATCGGCTTCGATGGCGTCATCCGCCCCGACCACGTGCCGACGATGGAAGGCGACAGCAATGAGAACGCCGGTTATTCATCCATTGGCCGCCTTTTCGCCATCGGCTATTTAACTGGGCTGAAGCAGGCAGTGTATTCGGAGTAGGGAGCAGGGAGTAGGGAACGCTGATGACGCAGAAAGAGCCACGGATTGTCGCGGATAGAGCATTTTGATCGGTGCAGATCCGCGACGTTACCGTGTTGATCCGCGTCCCATTATGGAGGAATTGCCTTGACCAAGATCGCCCCGGCGCTGGGCGCCACATCGATCACGGCATCACAGCAGTACGGCGGCGAACGCCTGGACTTCACTGTGGCGGGCAAGCGCGCCTTCATGATTCTGCCGGCGCAGGCCGGCAGCAGCGCGGCGCGCCCCTGGCTATGGTACCAGCCCGCGCTGCTTGGTGCGCATCCAGCAGACCCGGCCGTCAATCCCGCCAACAGTGTCTATCCCAACGATCTCCACGCGTGGCTCTTCGCACAACTGCTGGCGCAGGGATTCTGCATCGCCGGCGTGGAGACCGGAGAAACGTATGGCAACCACGCCGGCAGAGCCGCTCAGACTGCATTCTACGACGCCGTTGTCCCTGAGTTCCATCTGTCAACAAAGGCCTGCCTGTTGCCGCAGAGCCGCGGCGGGCTGATGCACTACAACTGGGCCGTCGAGCACCCCGAGCGCGTGCAATGTGTCGGCGCCATCTATCCCGTCACGGACATACACACCTGGGTTGGCATCGACAAGATCGCTCAGCTCGGCTATGGGCTCGCAGGGGCAGAGTTGCAGGCGCACCTGGACCAATACAGCCCGGTTGATCGCCTGGCGCCGCTGGCCCAACAGCGTGTTCCGATTTTGCACGTCCACGGCGACCAGGACACGGTCGTTCCTGCTGAGGACAACAGCCTGGAGTTTGCGCGCCGCTACCGTGCGCTGGGCGGACAGATAGACATCGTCACCGTTCCGGGCAAGGGCCACACATCCGATCCTGAGTTCTTCCAGTCGCCGCAGATGCTCGCCCTGTTTTTGGCGCAGCGATAGGCAAGACCGGCGTGGTCTTTGGCAACCGCGCAGGTCTCCAGACGGAGGTAGTACCGTGAACGATCTACTCACGAATGTGACAGCGGTGCTTGCCGCATCTCCCGCACGCTGGACGGCGCTGGCGGAGGCGCTGCCCGCCGATCTGCTGGCGCGCCGGCCTGCGCCGGGGGAATGGTCGGCCATCAAGTGCCTGCAGCACGTCATCTCCACCGAGCGGAACGTCATGCCGCTGCGCGTGCGCGCCTTTCTGGCCGGGCAGGACTTTCCGGGCTTCGATCCAGACGCCCCCGGCAATCAGCCGGATACCACCCAGAGCGCGACCGCGCTGGCGCAGGAGTTTGCCCGCCTGCGCGCGGCTACGATGGAGTTGATGGCAACCGTGCGACCTGCTGACCTGGCGCGCCGTGTCCGGCATCAGGAGCTCGGTCCAGTGACGCTGGACGAGATGATCAACGAGTGGGCCGCACACGACCTGATGCACATCGTTCAGGCCGAACAGGCGCTGATGCAACCGTTCATCCCACACAGCGGCCCCTGGCGCCCCTACTTTGCCGGCCACGAGGCCAAAGGGCAGAAGTGAGAGAGGATGTCGCCCAATAACGATCCGCAATGGCTGCAATGGGCGCGGGCGCTGCAGGCCCTTGCCCAGACAGGGCTGACGTTCAGCGAGAACCATTATGACCGCGAGCGCTACGAAGCCGTTCACATCATTGCCGCCGAGATGATGGCCGCCGGGTCAGGCATGCCTGTCCAGCGTATCCGCGCCATGTTTGAGGCGCAGACCGGCTACGCCACGCCCAAGGTCGACGTGCGCGGCGTCGTCTTTCGCGATGACGGCATCCTGCTTGTCAAAGAGTTGGCCGACGGGGGACGGTGGACGCTGCCCGGCGGCTGGGCCGATGTCAATGAGCCACCCAGCATCGCCTGCACACGTGAAGTATTGGAAGAGTCGGGCTACCAGACATGCGCGGTTAAGCTGTTGGCGGTCTACGACCGCAGCATACAGGGACATATGCCGCCGCATCCTCTCCACGTCTACAAGCTGTTCTTCCGCTGCGAGATCAGCGGCGGGGAGGCGACGACCAGCACTGAAACGGGAGGAGCGCGTTTCTTCCGCGAGGGCGAGATACCGGATCTGTCCGTCTCGCGCACGACGCCCGCCCAGATCGCCCGGCTTTTTGAACATTATCGCCACCCGCAGTGGCCGACGGATTTCGACTGAGGCACACTCTAATGACTGCGAGCTGACCATGCTTGCTCAGATCGGGCTTCTGATCGTGTATGTACTCCTGGAAATGGTTGTCGCCGCCCATCTCGCGACCATCTACTTCCGCGTTTTCTTTCTCGACCAGTTGCTCCGCCGCGGGCGCATATCGCCTGGCTTGTGGATGATGACGCTTGTGCAAATACTGGTCATGGCCTTTGTCATGGTTCTCATTTTTGAGCGCATCATGCTGTTTCTGTTTCCCGCTGCGCCTGAGCCATCGTGGTTCTGGCTCAATGCGCGCATGTTGATCGTCACGTCCACATTCATCGGCAACTTCTTCATGCAGATGATTGATGATCGCAAGCGGCTGGCTGCCATGCTCACCGACAAGAAACGCGTCGAGCGCTTCATTCAAGACGCAAAGGACAAGCAGGAGAACAAGCGCAAGAAGTAGTGGCCATGAGGAGGTAACCATTGAGCAACGGTGATACCAGCGCCGTCGCCCATCACCAGGACATGAACAATGCTGACCGCGTCCCGCACGAGCTGGTGGATGCTGCCGCAACGGCGGCGGCGGCGACCATCTGCTGCGTCTATCGCTGACCGCTCACACCAATCCAAATCCCATTTTCCCCTCTAAAGGAGGCTCCGCATGTCATCGAAACCGATTATCACCAGCATCGAGGTGCACGAGTTCTGGTATGAGGTGCGCGAACTGGGGCCGGACGAGAAGGGCTTCAACTCCGTGTACACCCCCGGCGCCGTCACAAAGAGCACGACCTACTTGATCAAGATCAACACCGGCGCCGGCGTCAGCGGCGAGTTCGTGCATGGCGGCTCGCCGGAGGTGGGCGAACTCAAGCTCTATGCCCGCTATTTGCTAGGCAAGAACGCCCTCGAGCGCGAGCTCATCTACAACGACGTCAAGCGTGCCCTGCGCAAATACGACAAGATGAGCATGGGCATGGTCGACATCGCCCTGTGGGACCTGGCCGGCAAGCTCTACAACGCGCCTATCTATGAGCTGATCGGCGGCTGGCGCAAGAAGCTGCCCGCCTATGCCAGCACCTACCACGGCGACCACCAGTCCGACGGGCTGAGCAGCCCCGAGGCCTACGCCGACTTCGCCGAGCAGTGCCTGGCGATGGGCTATCCCGCCTTCAAGATTCACGGCTGGAGCGACGCGCCCATCCGTATGGAGGTTGCCAATGTACTCACCGTTGGCCGGCGCGTGGGCAGCAAGATGGACCTGATGATTGACCCGGCCTGCGAGTACAACACCTTCGCCGATGCGCTCAAGGTAGGACGCGCCTGCGACCAGGCCGGCTTTCTCTGGCTGGAAGATCCCTTCAAGGATGGCGGCGTCTCGCAATATGCCCATCGCAAGCTGCGCCAGTTGATCAAGACCCCCATCCTCATGGGCGAGCACGTGCGCAACATCGAACCCAAGGCCGATCTGCTGATCGCCGACGCCACCGACTTCCTGCGCGTCGACCCCTTCTACGACTGTGGCATCACCGGCGGTCTGAAGATCGCCCACATTGCCGAAGGGCTGGGTATTGACGCCGAGGTTCACGCACCTGGCCCGGCTCATCGCCACCTGATGGCTGCCTTGCGCAACAGCAACTACTACGAGATGGCGCTCGTTCACCCCAAGGTTCCCGATACCCGCAACGTGATCTACGCCTGCGACTATGAGGACGGTCTGCACGCCATCGACGAAAACGGCTGCGTCGATGTGCCCGAAGGGCCGGGCCTGGGCGTGACATACAACTGGGATCTGATCAAGAAGCACGAGACGGGGTTTGTCGAATACGTATAGCGAGCAGGGAGTAGGGAGTAGGGAGCAGGCAGTGAGGGGCAGCGAACAGCCGGCCGTGCAAAAATGCGTGGGCGGTAGACTCCCTGCTCCCTACTCCCTGCTCGCTCCCTTGCTCCCATAACGTCCGGCTCATAAATCCGTCTATATACCATTGATGAATAGTCCACATTCACCGCAGCGAAAGCAATGGCCCAGTTTTTTGATGGGCGTGGTCGTGCTCTTGCTTGCACTGGCGCAGGGCGGGCCAGGTCCCGCGCTCGCCGCCATTGGTCGCGGCGCGGGCATTGTCAGGCCGGTCACGCCGACGCCCTACAACGACATCCTGCCCACATGGCAGGTTCCTGGCGCCGCGCCCGGCGCCACGCCTCCGGCCGCCAGTGCCGCTCGCGCCGGCGCCGCAACGCCTGTTCCCGATGATATGGGCTACAGCCGTGTCACATCGTGGAGCTTCCCCGACGAACCGCGTCTCGAGGCGATGCGCACACTGATTGTCTCGACCCTCAAAGAGCGCGAGCTGACCTTCAAGGGCGCCAGCGGCAAGGTATCTGCCTTCTACCCGGGCGAGGGTTACCAGAAGCTGTGGGCGCGCGACCTGGCCACCATGCTGCCCACAGTCCAGTATTTCTATGCTGAGGACTACCTGCGCAGCGGCGTTGAGGAGTTCCTTGCCCGCCAGTATCAGGAGCAGCCGCTCACACCCGGCAACAACAACGGCGTGCTTATCGGCGCCGGCGCTCTGCCGGGCATCATCGCCCCCGATGGCACAAGGCAGAAAAACACGGTGGTCTCGGACGAGGAAACGAGCATCATTCATGCTGCCTACCAGTACTACAAGGTGAGCGGCGGCGTGTCATGGCTCAAGAAAGACGTGGCAGGGCGCGCCGTGCTCGACCGGCTGAACGCAGCGCTCGATTGGCTCTACGACAGCCGCCTGGATGGCCGGCATCGCCTGATCAAGCGCGGCCACACCACCGATTGGGGCGATGTCAAGTTCGAGCGCGCCCTCGATCCGACGGAGATGGACCCCAGGACCGATCACTGGACAGCCTCAATCTACGACCAGGCCCTGACCTATCGGGCGCTACGCGAGCTGGCCGAGATGAGCCAGGCGGCCGGCCATCAAGAACGCGCCCGCACGCTGATCGCGCTGGCCGCCGACCTGCGCCAGGCTACCAATCGCTTTCTGTGGATGCCCGAACGCGGCTACTACCGCCTGCATATCCACATCACGCCGCTGACGCATCGCGACTTCAACGAAGACGACATGGTGTCAATCGGCAACGCCATTGCCATCGATTGTGGCCTGACCACAGACGAACAGGAACGCAGCATCATCAAGAGGCTTGAGGAGACGCGCATTGCTGCCGGCGCACGCAAACCCGGCCTTAGCCTGTTCCCCGCCTACCCCAGCGGCTTCTTTGCCACGGTGCAGCGCGGGCGTGGCGAATACCAGAACGGCGGGCTGTGGGACTGGTGGGGCGGCGTGCAGACGACGGCTGAGTTTGAGCACGGTTACGCCGACCAGGCGCTCACGCACCTCTACCAGATCGCTGCTGACTGGGCGCTTCATCCCAATGCCATCTGGGAATGGTCGCTGCCCACATCGGCCTTCGGGCGCGGCTCCAAGGGCTACGCCAGCGCGGCAGGCACCGTGGGCGAAGCCATCATTGCGGGCCTCTATGGCGTTGATATCTCGCGCGACGGTGTGCGCATCGAGCCGCGCCTGGGCACACATAACGGTGAGGTACACGTCTACCAGCCGGCAACCGACCGCTACGTCGCCTATCGTTACACCTACAGCGCCGCCGCCTTGACGCTGCGCTACGGCACGAATAGCAGCAACGACATCGCCGTGCGTGTGCTTATCCCCGCCGGACGTGTGACAAAGACCGTGAGCATAAACAACAGCGAGGTAACGGCGCGGCGTGAGACAGTGGGCAACGACACGTATGCAGCGTTCAAGGCGCCCGCCGGCGTGAACACGATCACCATATCACTTGTCCCCAGCCCTGCCGGAACGGCCGGCCTGGCCATTGACCCGCTCTTCGTTGAATACTATCAGAACAACGACGGGCAGCGCCTGCTCGGGACAGCGCTCACGCAAGCGTTCAGGGAAGGGTCGCGGCGCGTGCAGTATTTTGAAAAGGGCAAGCTGGAAGACATGCGCCAGACGACCCAAGACCCGGCCTGGCAGTTCAGCTATGGGCTGATGGGCGAAGAGTTGGTGCGCGCTGGCGCCGATCTAGCGGTTGGCGGGGACAAGTCCACTGTCACCTATGCAAGCCTGAGAGTTCTCATGGATGAGAGCAAGCGGGTGCCGCCGCCCAAGGGTTTCAAGAGCAGCGTCTATAAGAACAAAGATGGCACGGTCTTCATCCCCTTCTCGCCCGACGTCACAGCGGCGCCCGGCCACAACGTGGCCGCCATCTTCTGGGTCGTGCTTTCGAGCAACACCCGCTCTCCCGGCGGCTGGCTGCACGATGTTGGTCTGCCGCTCACCGAGCCCATCTGGGCCATCGTGGACAAGGGCAATCAGAAAGAGCGCAGCATCCTCATCCAGGCCTTCCAGCGCGCCATTCTGACCTACGACCCGCTGAACGCCTCGGGCTGGCAGGTCGAGCGCACCAATCTGGGAATTGACTACTTCAAGGTCTTCCCGGACCGGGCAAGGCCGTAATCTGTGGAGTGCGACGAGAGCCTGCCCGATACAGCGGGGCAGGCTCTCGTCGCACTCCACATGTGCACGCCATGCCTGCACTCCATAGACGGAGACGATAGTGACAACGATCAGGCTGATTCACTGGAATGCGGCCGAAGCCAGCGAGCGGGCAAGTCGTCTCGAAGCCGCCGGCTATGAGGTAAGCACTGATCTGCCGCCCGGGCCGGAGCTTTTTCGCCAGGTGCGCAGCGCCCCGCCCGACGCCTTCGTGATTGATCTCTCTCGCCTGCCATCTCAGGGCCGCGATGTTGGGCTTTCCATCCGCTCGTTTGCCTCCACGCGCGGCGTTCCGCTCGTCTTTGTCGCCGACGACCCGGCCCGGATTGGACGCACCCGAGAGCTTCTCCCCGATGCTGTCTTCACCACCTGGGCCGGCATCCTCCCTGCTCTGAGCGACGCCATCCGCCATCCGCCGTCCGCTCCGCAGAAGGTGGAGTCGGTATTCGCCGGCTACAGCGGCCGCCCGCTGCCGGCCAAGCTGGGCATTAAGTCTGGCTTCCAGGTTGCCCTTATCGATAGCCCTCCAGACTTCACGGAGACGCTGGGCGAGCTGCCGGCCGGTGTGCAATTTGCCGGCCAGGCCAGCGCCGACACCGACTTGATCCTCTGCTTTGTGCGCTCGCGCCGCGATCTGCAGCAAGCCATCGCCAACCTTGCGCCGCTCGTGCAGACCATCTCGATCTGGTTCATCTGGCCCAAGAAGGCGTCTGGGGTGATGACGGATGTGTCGGAGCCATGGGTACGCGCGGCCGGGCTGGCCGCCGGCCTGGTGGACTTCAAGGTCGCAGCCATCGACGCCACGTGGTCGGGGCTGCTGTTCAGGCGGAGGAAGAAGCCAAGATCGGACGCGTAAGAGGCGAAGGGCTGGATTGAGCCCTTCGCCTCTTGTATTTCTTCACTTCTTGCCGTTCGTCGTGCGTTTCAGATAGCGATCAAACAACCAATCGAAGAACAGGCGGCCAAACTCGGGGTTGTCTGTCACCTGCTTGTAGAACTCGAAGTTGGTGGTAATCATGTCCTGGATACGGTCGTTGGCAACGTGATCAAAGGTCAGACGGGCGCTCTGGGGCGGGTTTACCTTTACGCTCGCTTGCAGCGCCGTGTCGCCGTTCAGCTTGGCTTCAAGCTGCTCGATGAAGACCTTGTCTTTGGGCGCAAAATGCGTACCAAATCGTTCGTTCAAATCGGTGATGATCATGGACAGCGGCTCGACGTCGCTTGCGCTGGAGGTGACGGCCTCAGCCACCGGGACCGGACGCAACTTGCCCAGCCCCTGGTCGAGCGTGATTCTACCGCTGCTCTTGTGCTCGATGCGATAGGAATCGATGTCTATCTGGCGCTGAATCTCCTCCGGCAGCCGCTCCCTTGCTACCGGCAAGCGGTGCAGCAGCAGGCGACCGAATTCGTAGAGCTTCTCCAGGTCAACATCCTTGAAGGGCAATATCTGCGAGAGGAAAGCGTACAGCCGCACATACTCTTTGAGCGAGCCGCGGAAGTTGGCTTTGTCTTCATCCGCCGCGGCCGTGTAGCGGTCTGCAACCGGACGCAAAGCGGCGTAGAGTTTTGACTGGACGATAGTGGGGCGGAAATAGGCATCGGCAAAACGGTCAACGTCTGCCTGGGTATAGAGCAGCGACTGATCAAGCCGCGTTTGCAGGTCGTACAGCAGATTCGGGTCTGTGGCCTCGGTGAGGAGCGTGCGGTCGTAGTAGGGCTGGAATGATGCACGGATCGTTTCGGTGTCATTGACGAAGTCCAGCGCCATCGTCTCACTTTTCCCCGCAAACATGCGGTTCAGCCGAGACAGGGTCTGCACAGCGTTCACGCCCTCGAGCTTCTTGTCGACGTACATGGTGTGCAGCAGCGGTTGGTCGAAGCCGGTTTGGAACTTGTTGGCACAGATAAGAATGCGGTATTCGTCGCGCTTGAACATCTCCGCCGTTTGCGTCTCTGGGAAGCTATTCATCCCTGCTTCGGTGTAGTTCTGCCCCTCATGCGTCACCTTGTCGGAAAATGCTACCAGCGTCTTGAAGGTATAGCCTCGTTCTATGAGATAACGATCGATCGCCTGCTTGTAGTGCACGGCGTGCAGGCGTGAGCGTGTGACGACCATCGCTTTCGCCTTGCCGCCCATGCGCTGCATGGTCTGGCTGGCGAAGTGCTCAATCATGATACGCACTTTGGCGTTAATGGCGTGCTCATGCAGCTCGACGAAGCTCTTGAGCAGGAAGTCGGCTTTGTCGCGCTCATAGCGCGGATCATCTTTGATCGTCTTGAGCAAGTTCCAGTAGGTCTGGTAGGTGGTGTAGCTCTCCAGCACGTCCAGAATGAAATGCTCCTCGATGGCCTGGCGCATGGAGTAGAGGCTGAACGGAGCGAATGTCCCGTCAGGCTGGCGCTCGCCGAAAAGCTCCAATGTCTGCGACCTGGGCGTGGCGGTGAAGGCGAAGTAACTGACGTTGGGCAGCCGCCCGCGCCGCTTGATCTCAGCGACAATGCGCTGTTCAAGGTCGTCCTCGATTTCTTCATCCTCTGCCAACAAATCACGCATGCCCTTGGTACTCTCACCGGACTGTGACGAGTGTGCCTCATCGATGATGACGGCAAAGCGCTGGCCGCTGAGCTCGCTTATCCTCCCAGATATTTCGGGGAACTTCTGCAGAGTTGTGACGATGATCGTCTTGCCGTCTGCCAACGCTTGCCTGAGCTGGCGCGAGGTCGTGTCGATATTCTCCAGCACGCCTTCTTCGTGCTCGAACTGGCGCACAGTGCGCTGCAGTTGGCGGTCGAGCACGCGCCGGTCGGTGACGACAATGATGGAGTCGAACACGCGCCGATCGTGCGCGTCGTGCAACACCGACAACTGATAGGCCAGCCAGGCGATGGAGTTGCTCTTGCCCGATCCGGCGCTGTGCTGGATGAGGTAGTGCTGCCCTGCCCCTTTGGCCCGCGCGTCGCTGACCAGCCGGCGCACACAATCGAGCTGATGGTAGCGGGGGAAGACGAGCTTGCGTTTGCCGGTTTTCCGACCCTTGTCGTCCTCCAGGTCGATGATCTGGACAAAGTTCTGCACAAGATCGAGCACACTGTCGCGTGCCCACACTTGCTCCCACAGATAGGCCGTGGCGAATCCCTGCCAGACGGGCGGATTGCCTGCGCCGCCGTTGTGGCCCCGGTTGAAGGGCAGAAACTCGGTCTTTGTCCCTGCCAGAGAGGTGGTCATGTAGGCAAGCTCAGGGTCGACAGCGAAATGGCACAGGGAGCGACCGAAGGCAAGAAGCGGCTCTTTCACATCACGCAGCCGATATTGAGCGGTGGCGTCCGTGACATTCTGGCCGCTGAGAGGATTCTTGAGCTCAGCCGTGATGACGGGCAGACCGTTGAGAAAGATACCCATGTCCACACTTTCGTCGGTGCGCCGGCTATAGTGCAATTGGCGCACAACCGAGAAAATGTTGGCCTCGTAGAGCCTCTGTAGCTCTGCGTTCAGCCCGCTGGCGGGGTGAAAGCAGGCCAGGCGGAAGCGGGAGCTGTCGCACTTGACGCCATTGCGCAGCACATCCAGCGCGCCGCGTTTCTCGATCTCCGACGCCAGTCGCTTGAGCAGTCGCTCCCTGGCCTCGTTGCCCAGCATCTTCTTGAAAGCGTCCCATTCTTTGGGCTGGGTCGCATAAATGAAGTCGAGCGCATCCTGGGGGATGAGGCAAAGGGCACGGTCATAGTCATCTGCTGTGCGCCGGTGATAGCCGCCGGGCGTAAACTGGCCCGCTGCCGGCGCGGCGTCGCGTACGGCCCGCGCGTCGGGCCCGCCTACCAGCAGCGCATCCTCGATCGTCGCCTCGAAGTTCTTCTCAGAGATGTCAATCACCATATCATGGCCTCCAGGTACGGCTTGATGACACCCGTGACACGCCGTATCTTGGCATAGCGCCAGAGTTCGTTGACTGAGCCATTGCGCTCCCGCAGATAGTCTCTGATCGCCTCAACCGCAACATCCAGTCCGATCTGGTTGCGGTACCTGAAACAATCCACCACGGTCTTGGCGGGGCTGTATATCTGTACTGGCACGCCTTCGATCGTATGCGTCTCGATGCCTGTGCTGAACGCTTCGCCTGAGAAGCGAAACACGCGCAGGGCCGGATATTGAATACGGGGTCGCCACGTGTTACGATCGATGGCAAGCCACACTTCGAATGGTTCCTGCGTTGTCAGCCCATGGAATTGCAGCGCCGAAAGCAGACAGACGACGCTATTGGGCAGGCTCTTGATCGCCTGAACGATGGAGTGATGCTCTGTGGCATTGGCGCTCGGCGCAACATACAGGCCGCGCCCCACTCGCTCGATGAATCCACGTGCTACAAGCCGGCTGAGGTAAGTGCGCGCGATGCCGAGCGACGCCAAGTCACGCGCGCGCAGGACGCCGGTTTTCCGGATCATGCCCAGAAGGCGCTCTGTCTGCGTAACGTCTGTTTCGGGTATCATGTGTTACAATTCCTTCGCATATACATACTATGTGCAGATGAATAGTAACACATGCTGTCAGATTTGTCAAACATGGCGGCCAGTACGGGTGAGCGTCATCTTTTTGGATGAGTTTCGTCTCTTGTACTGAGGGCTGCCGCG
>CAYOEZ010000097.1:0-16577 GCA_964402955.1 uncultured Ktedonobacterales bacterium
TGATGACGATGGAGTCCTCGAAGTTGTATCCCTCCCAGCTCATGAAGGCAACCACCACATTCTGGCCAAGGGCCAGCTCTCCCAACTCGGTCGAGCTGCTATCGGCCAAGACGTCGCCCGGCATCACCCACGCCCCTTTGTCGACACTGGGATACTGGTTGATGCACGTGCCCTGATTGCTGCGCAGGTACTTCTCCAACGGGTAGACAATGCGCTCACTGCCGTCGCTCTCAACGACGATCTGCAGCGAGGTTGACTCGACGACCCGCCCGGCTTTCCTGCTGAGAACAACCTGCCCGGAATCGCACGCCGTCTGATGCTCGACGCCCGTCGCCACGATCGGCGCTTCCGGGCAGAGCAACGGCACAGCCTGGCGTTGCATGTTCGATCCCATCAAAGCACGGTTGGCATCGTCATGCTCCAGGAAAGGAATGAGAGCGGTCGCCACCGAAACGATCTGCTTGGGCGACACGTCCATGTAGTCAACACGATCGGGCGGCTCGAGCAGGAAGCGCTTACCGTGGCGCACCGACACGCGGTCGCCAACGAAGTGGTTCGTCTCGTCCAAAACAGCGTTGGCCTGCGCGATAATGTACTGTTCTTCACGATCGGCGGACATCTGCACGATCTCGTCGCTCACCACCGGCAGAACCTTGACATCGAAGCGGGTATTGGCCTCGTTCTTCGCCAGAACGGCGATGCGCTGCGCCAACTCGGCAGCGATCTCCATCCCCTTGCGCGCAATCACCTCGCCCGTTGCCGGGTCGGCGACGTCTTCGCGCAAGGTGTGACCAACCAACAGGCCGGCCTCGTTCTTGACTGTCCTGACCACACGACGATAGGGCGTCTCGACAAAGCCATAGGCATTGATGCGGCCATAGGTAGCCAGCGAGCCGATGAGGCCGATGTTCGGGCCTTCAGGGGTCTCGATGGGGCAGATGCGGCCATAATGGCTATGATGTACATCGCGCACGTCAAAACCAGCGCGCTCACGGCTGAGGCCGCCAGGGCCCAGGGCCGAAAGACGGCGCTTGTGTGTCAACTCAGCCAGCGGGTTGGTCTGATCCATGAACTGCGAGAGTTGGCTGCCACCGAAGAACTCGCGCATGGCCCCAACAACGGGACGAATGTTGACAAGCAAGGCTGGCGTGGCCTGCTCCGGGTCCTGGATGCTCATGCGCTCACGCACCAGGCGCTCCATACGCAGCAGACCGATACGGAACTGATTCTGAATCAGCTCTCCCACGGCGCGAATACGGCGGTTGCCGAGATGATCGATGTCATCGGGCGCCGCGACGCCATTGTTGGTTTGGACGCAGATCTCGATGATGCGGATCATGTCGTCTTTGGTCAGGATCAGTGTTTCCAGCGGCGGCGGGTTCTCAAGCGCCAGCCGTTTGTTGAGCTTGTAGCGGCCCACGACGCCCAGGTCATAACGGCGCGGGCGGAAGAACAGGTTCTCCAGAAACTCGCGTGCGTTATCCTCGGTCGGCGGATCGCCCGGGCGCAGCTTCTTGTAGAACTCGATGATCGACGCCTTCTGATTCTCAGCGGCGCTGCCGTTGCGCATCTCCGGCAGCTCTTTTTCCATCGTGCGCAGGATGTATGGATGGTCCGGCTGGTTGTCGACCTCGCCGAACATGTTCAGGATATCTTCGTCCGTCGCAAAGCCCATCGAACGCAGCAGCGTCGTCACAGGGATCTTGCGTTTACGATCGACCTTAACATAGATGACATCCTTGTTGGATGTCTCGAACTCCAGCCAGGCGCCACGGTTAGGGATGAGCTTGCCATAGCAGAGCTGGCGGCCCGATGTCGGATCGCTCTCGAGCGTGAAATAGGCGCCAGGCGAGCGCACCAATTGGCTCACGACGACGCGCTCAGCCCCATTGATGACGAAGGTGCCGTTCACGGTCATCAACGGAAAGTCGCCCATGAAGATTTCTTGCTCTTTGATTTCGCCGTTCGTCTTGTTGACCAGGCGGACGTTGACCTTGAGCGGAACCGAGTATGTCGCATCGCGTGTGCGGCATTCACCAACAGAGTACTTGGGCTCGCCGAAGGTATAGTTCAGGAAATACAGCTCCATGTCCTTGTTGAAGGACTGGATCGGAGATATCTCGTCCAATAGCGCGCGCAGGCCCTGGGCTTGAAACCAGTTGAAGGAGTTGATCTGCATCTCGATCATGTTGGGCATGTCAAGAACATTCGGGCTGCGGGCATAGGATACACGTTGAGGCGCAATGGAGGGTGAGGCGACCATCTCAATTGTCATACTGACAGGCTCCTTGTCCAAGCTTCCTTGGGGGTGGCGGATTTACGCCAATCGAACGTATATTATACTATTTGAGGTATGCGAAGTCAAGGGGCTGCGTACCCAATTTGGTGTTACTCTAAAAACTGCTTGTGAGGAACAGTGACTCGCCGGCAACGCAACAGCGATTTTGGCGCACACTTTGCCGGCTGGCACAAATCAACACGGATGAATCACGCCCTGTGCGGGTCGTTTTATACGCTCAGCCGCGGCAAACGGCTTACCGTGAGGATGAACGATTGGCAGCCGTGTGCCTTGACGCCCATCTGCCGCAACGGCTATAATGTAAGACGCAGAAAGAACTTCAGAAGTGTCGCGTCGCCGTACCCGAGGAGAATCAATGACCACACCACACGTCCGCTCGTTGCTCGCTCACCGTACATCGCGCCTGCACCTATCTGGCATACGTAAGATGATGGCACTGGCCCAGAAGATACCCGATGTCATCCACCTGGAGATAGGCGAGCCCGATTTCGGGACACCAGCCTACATCCGCGACGCCGTCAAAGCCGATCTGGACGGCGGCGCGTACACGCACTATACGCCGGTGCCGGGCTACCCGGAGTTGCGCCGCGCCCTTGCCGCTCGCTTGCAGCATGACAACGGGCTGACGGTTGACCCGGATGGCGAAGTCGTCGTGACGGTTGGCGGCGCCGGCGCCCTCTTTGCAGCGATTGTCGCTCTCGTCAACCCGGGCGAGGAAGTGCTGCTGCCTGACCCTGGCTACCCGCAGTATGCGCAGATAGTCCTGCTCGCCGATGGTGTCCCCGTCTATTATCCGCTACGAGAGCAGAACGCGTTCCGACCCGACATGGCCGAGCTGCGCGGCCTGGTTTCGCCGCGCACCAAGCTGATCGTTATCAACTCACCACAGAACCCGACCGGCGGCGTTCTGGACAAGCCGAGTCTGGAGGCGATCGCCGCTCTGGCTCAGGAACAGGATCTCGCCGTTCTCTCCGATGAGGTCTATAGCACCCTCATCTTCGACGAGACCGTACACTACTCGATCGCTGCGTTCCCGGGCATGTTCGAACGCACGATTACTCTCAACTCCTTCTCTAAGTCCTATGCCATGACGGGCTGGCGACTGGGCTACGCCGCGGCGGCGCGCCCCATTATGGCAGAGATGATCAAGATGCACAGCTTCTACAACGGCTGCGCCAGCTCGGTGTCGCAGCGCGCCGCGCTGGCGGCCCTGACACGGAACGAGGAGTCCGCGGCCATGACTGCGGAGTACAGGCGGCGGCGCGACTGGCTGGTAGCAGCGCTGAACAAGCTGCCCGGAGTGCGTTGTCCACTGCCCGGGGGCGCCTTCTACGTGTTCCCCAATATTAGCTCCTTTGGCCTCTCGTCCGAGCAGTTCAGCATGCGCCTGCTCGATACTGCCCAGGTGACGTCTGTGCCCGGCACAGCTTTCGGGCCAACCGGCGAGGGGCATGTGCGCATGTCGTTTGCGACATCCATGGACAATCTGCATATCGCCGTCGAGCGCATCCAGGCCGCGCTGCCGAAGATCAATGCGCCTCAGCCGCATTGAGACGCTGGCAGCGCTGCCTGCGCTTGCATTGGCCACACGCCGGTGGTAAAATGTGGGAGGAAGGCCAAAGGGAGAAAGCTATGGCACAGGTGACGGTTGACCGGCAGGCGATCGCCCGCTTCTGCCAGAAACACCACATGCGCAGGTTATCCTTTTTCGGCTCGGTGCTCAGGCAGGACTTCGGGCCCAATAGTGATATTGATATGCTCGTCGAGTTCGAGGAGGGCCATATTCCGGGCTATTTCCGCTTGATGTCGATGCAACGCGAATTGACACAGATTATTGGCAACCGCCCGGTCGAATTGCGCATACCGCAAGAGCTTAGCCCGTACTTCCGCGATAGAGTCGTTGCCGGCGCGGAGTTACTCTATGTACAGTGATGATCCCACTCGCATCCGGCACATGCGAGATGCACTGAACTGACAGCGAGGCGGGCTAGACGCTAATGAGCGCGTAGCCCGCCTTGTTCTTACCTGCTGCCTACTCCCTGCTCCCTACAGCCTGGCGATCTCGTCCCGCTCTTGCTGCGTCAGCTTGATCTCCTGCGAGCGCAGAGCCTGCTCCAGGTGCTCGAGCGTATGCACGCCGATGATCGGGGCCGTGACCACGGGATGGCTCGCCACCCAGGCGATCGCCATCTCGGCCATGCCGACGCCACGCTGCTTGCAGTAGGCATGGAAAGCGTCAACGTAGCGGAAGCTCTCCTCTTTCCAGTAGTTCTCCTTGTAGGCTGAGACGGTCGCAAAGCGCGTGCCGCTCTGGATGATACTGTCACGCTTGTAGCGCCCCACCAGGAAACCGCCCGCGGTTGGGCTAAAGGCAATGACACCCATGCCCAGGTCAGCGCAGGCCGGGAAAAGCTCTTCTTCCGGCGAACGCCAGATCAGATTATAGCGCGGCTCCGTGCATACCCACGCGTTCAAATTCAGACGGTCGCTGATCCAGGCAGCCTTCGTGACCTGCCAGCCATTGTAGTTCGAGCAGCCCGCATAGCGCACTTTGCCCGAGCGGACGAGGTCGTCAAAGGCGCGCAGCGTCTCGTCGAGCGGCGTCGTGGCATCAGGAAAATGCGACAGGTAGAGGTCGATGTAGTCGGTGCCAAGGCGGCGCAGGCTTGCCTCTGCCTGTTCCATGATATGCCGCCGTGAAAGGCCGCGATCATTGGGGCCGTCGCCCATCGCCGCGAAGACTTTTGTCGTCAGGATGATCTTCTGCCGCAGCCCACGCTCGGCAATCCACTTGCCGGTGATCTCCTCGGAGAGGCCACGGCTGTAGGCATTCGCCGTGTCAAGGCTGTTGATGCCAGCCTCAAACGAGCGGTCCATAATGGCAAAGCTCTCTTGAGCCGTGATCTCGCGCCCCCAATTGGCCGTGCCCAGCCAGAGTGCCGAAACCTTGAGCCCTGTCCGTCCCAGCCTGCGATACTCCATCCCCTTTCTCCTTCTGGCGCGGTCCTACTGCTGCTCCCATGCCTTCATCAGGGCCGGGAGATCATCAAAGATAAACGTGGGCCTGGCCGGCGAGCTTGCGACATCGTCGCGCGTGTTCACGCCCGTCAGCACCATAATGCTGGCTATACCAGCGGCCACACCGCCTGCGATGTCGGTATCCAGGCGATCGCCCAGAACCACGGTCTCCTCGCGCCGGGCGTTCATCATGTCCAGAGCCATGTCAAAAAGAACACGCTCCGGCTTACCGACGACAACTGGTTTCACGCCGGCGCAGGTCTGCACCGCGGCGACGATCGAGCCGGCGCCCGGCATCACCCCTACCTCCATCGGATAGGTGGCGTCAGTGTTGGCGGCAATGAAGCGGGCGCCGTTGCGAATCAACGTGCAGGCGCGGTTCAGCTTCTCGTAGGTGAAGCTACGATCGATGGCGACAACGACGAAATCGGGCTTCTGGTCATCGAGGGTAAAGAGGCCGTCCGACAGGAGCGCATGGCGCAGCCCATCCTGGCCAATGATGAAGACCTTGCCGCCCTGCGGGGCCACCTGGCGCAGATACCAGGCCGTTCCTGTTCCTGCCGAGATGATGTGTTGCTCATCCGTGATAATGCCCATCTCGGCGAATGTGGCGCAGTATTGAGCAAGCGTCGGCATGGAGTTGTTGGTCACGATGCGGTAGTCCATACCCCGGCGCAACAGCCAGGGTATAAACTCCGCTGCCCCGGGCAATACCTGTTGGCTGCGGCGGAGGACGCCATCGACATCGATAATGACACAGCGAAACGCTGACAGAGGATTGGTCATGCCACTCCCATCAACAGTCGAAATATGCTACTCTCGGCGCGCAACCAATGTCACCCAGTGCACAAAACTGGTCTGTGCGCTTGCGCTGGACGCCTTCGCCAGGGTCTGCGCACCCGATAGCATCACGCGCAAGACAGGCGGGGCGACAGGGTCATGAAGCAGAGCGGTCATTTCCGGCAAGAAGGTGCTGACACGAGCAACATAGTTCGTGCCCTTGTCCCATATCGGGCGGGGGACGCTTGCGCGATACTCGGTCACGCCGGTGTTATGCCAGCGCGCTGAGACAGTCCAATCGCCTCGTTGCGCCACTGTCGCGCGACATTCACCGCGCTGCAGGTTGGCAGCAAGGTACTCGATCGCCTCGGACGTGGACATCAGGTCAAGAACGAGTGACGGGCGCTCGGCCAGGCCCAATGGCTGGTAGCGGCCTCCTGCCACGAAGATCTCACGGCGTATCTCACGTCCCACCGATACGCGGATGCCGGTAGGCCCGACAGTGGTGTTGAAGCCGCTCAACGCTGCAACGCCCTTGAGCGCCCATTGGGCCTGCTTGAGCGTCAGGAAATGCCAGCCCAGCAGGGATTCGCGCAACGCTCTGGCAAGTGGGTTATCGCCCGGGATGACTGTGCGCAGAAAGCGAGACTCCTGCCCCAGCATCTCATTGTAGAGCACCGCCGCAAGCACATCTGAGGCAATGCCATGGCGCTGTGCGCTGGCTAGAATGTTCTCGCGCTGCGCCAGCATGTAGGATGGCACAACCGGGCGGGCCGCCAGAAACAAGAACCCCAGGATGACAGCAAGCGCCGTGCAGCGGTAGCACAGAAGAAGACGACGAGCAAGAGTGACGCGGGCAAACTCAGCAGTTATGGTCGTGGGAACACTCCCCCTGAACAGGGCAAACACAAGGCGTACACAGTGTCTCTCAGAACAAGTCCCGGGGCTAGAACCAGCGTTCTGTCCTACCCTTACGACGACATTTACGCGAACCTTGTGTTCCCTCAGTCTGACAGGAGCCGTTGCATTTCGCAACCAGCGCCTGAGAATGGCAACAAAAAACCGACCGCAAGAGCGTCGGCATTGAAGCACTCCGTGTACAGACGCATTATAGCGAGACAAGGTAGGCTCTGTCAAGTCGTCTGTGGCAGAACGCGTCTCATTCAACTTGTCCCTGTAAGCGCTTTATGGTACAATATGGTCGGGGTCGTTATCTCTGGCATTCCCCTGTTTGTATGAGGAGTAGCAATGAGTGACTCTGGCCCGTGGATCCTCTTCCAGCTTGCCATCGTACTTGCGCTGGTCCTGGCCAACGGCTTCTTTGTTGCTGCAGAGTTTGCACTGATTACCGTACGCCGCAGTCGTATTGAGGAGCTATCGAACCAGGGCAACAAGCGGGCCCGCCGGGTTGCCGACATCCTGAAAGACCTGAACATGACTATTTCGTCGACCCAGCTTGGCATCACCATGGCCAGTCTGGCACTGGGCTGGGTTGCAGAGCCCTTCCTCGCCCGCACTATCGAATCGTGGCTTTTCTTCCTTCCCGCCAGCATTATCGTCCCGGTTGCCCATACGCTGGCCGTGGCGCTCGCCTTTGTCGCCATCACCTACTTGCTCATCGTTGTGGGTGAGCTTGCGCCCAAGGCGTTGGCCTTGCAACGTGCGGAGAGCACTGCATTAGCCGTCGCCGGGCCGATGATCGTCTTCGCCCGCATTTTCCGCCCCTTCATCCGCCTGCTCAATGGCTCTGGAATGTTCCTCCTGCGTCTGGCCGGAATCAGGGGAGCGAGCAATGGGCAGATGATTCACTCGGAAGAAGAGTTGCGTATCATCCTCGATGACAGCCACGAAGGCGGCGTGCTGGAGGAGCGTGAGACAGAGATCATCCAACGCATCTTCGATTTCACCGATATGACGGCCCGCCAGGTCATGGTGCCGCGCACCGACATGGTCTGCCTGCCCCTCGATGCCTCACTCGACGACGTTGTCACAACAGTGACGCAGCACAGGTATACCAGTTACCCGATCTACGGCGCCAATCTCGATGATATCCTGGGCATGATACAGGTAAAGGACATCCTGCCCCATATCTGCGGCCAGGAAACGCCCTTTGACGTCAAGACGATCATGCATAACGCTCTCATCGCACCGGACATGATCCCGGTTGACGACTTGCTCAGCCAGTTCCGTCGCCAAAAAACACACATTGCCGTGTTGGTTGATGAGTTTGGCGGAACCGCGGGACTTGTTACTATGCAAGACCTGCTCGAAGAAATCGTCGGCGATATGTCCGAAGGCATTGGCGAAGATGAGATCCAGATCGAGCCGCAGAGCGACGGGAGTGCGCTCATCAACGGCAAAGTTCTTCTCACCGACGTCAACAAACGCTTCGACCTGAAGCTGGAGGATCCACACTGTATCACGGTGGGTGGCCTCGTTTTCAAGATGATCGGCCGCCGCCCACGCCTGGGCGACGAGGTGTCGATCGAGGGCGCACACTTGAGCGTCGAGCAGTTGGATGGGCTGCGCGTATCTCTCGTGCGGCTGGTCTTGCTCAGCCGGGAAACAGCGGATGATTCTCAGGAATCTGAGGAAGAGGCGTAAGACACTGACCCATCTCCCCTGACAGAGGTTGCCTGTGGACGCACACAAGTTGAAGTACTGGGTCGGGTTCAATCTCATCCAGGGCATCGGCCCCACGCGCGTGCGCCGCTTGCTCAACCACTTCGGCGATCTGGAGGCGGCCTGGAGCGCCAGCGCCTTGGATCTGGCGGCTGCTGGCCTCGACCGGCGCGCCATCGAGAGCGCACTCGCGGCCCGCGGCCGGCTTAGCCTCGATAGTGAGATGGAAACAATAGCAGGGCTGGGCATCCACGTCCTCACTTGGCAGGATGATGGTTACCCCAAGCTACTGCGCCCCATCCCCGGCGCGCCGCCCGTTCTCTACGTTCAGGGGTCCCTGCTGCCAGAAGATGAGTGGGCCGTGGCGGTCGTTGGCACACGACGCGTCACAGCCTACGGACGCGAAGCCGCCGCAGAACTGGCAGGCGGCCTGGCGCGTAGCCGCATTACCGTGGTGAGCGGGCTGGCGCGCGGCGTCGACGGCATCGCACACCGCGCGGCCCTCGACGCCGGCGGCCGCACCATCGCTGTCCTCGGCTGTGGAATCGATGTCGTCTACCCCCCTGAGCACGCACGCCTGGCGCACGATATCGTGGCGCAGGGGGCGCTCGTCTCCGATTATCCTCTCGGAACCCAGCCCGAAGCGCGCAACTTTCCCGCGCGCAACCGCATCATCAGCGGTCTCTCCCTGGGCGTCCTGGTCGTGGAAGGTGCAGCAGACAGTGGATCGATGATTACGGCGGATTTCGCGCTTGAACACGGGCGTGATGTCTTCGCTGTCCCTGGCAACATCTTCGCCACACGCAGCTCAGGCACCAACCATCTCATCCAGCAGGGCGCGAAGATGGTCACCAGCGTGCAAGACATCATCGAGGAGCTCAACCTCAGCCAGGCCAGCCAGCAGATGGAAGTGCGCTATCTGATTCCCGATAACCCCACCGAAGAGGCGCTCTTGCAGCAACTCTCTGAGGAGCCGCGCCACATGGATGAGATCGTGCGCGCCACCGGCATGGCCACAGCGGACGTCAGCGCCACCCTGTCCATGATGGAATTGAAGGGCATGGTGCGTCAGGTCGGCAATATGTCGTATGTGCTGGCGCGTGAGGGCAGGGTCACGTATAGCGTGGGGTGATAAGGCGCGGTAGGGGGAATCTCCAATGCCCAGACAAGCTCTTGCTACCGTTGTGCTCCTCATTCTTGCCGGTTTTGGGGCTGCCACAGCGGCTGACGACAGCCACGCCGCCAGCGTCCCGTTTCACCCGGCAGCCTTCGTCTCCTCAGGGCAGGCCAATCCCGTCGATACTCCGATCACCTATACGTCATTTCTCTACTTCCCTGTGGTCATCATAGTAGTGCCGCCCCCCACCCTCACCCCAACCCCCAGCGCGACGCCGTCGCCCATTCCATCCGGATGGGTCACTGTGTACGCTGACGACTTCTCCAATCCGGGGGCCTTTCCAGGGCCGTGGCGGCCATCCAAGGGCTACGGCTACCAAGACTACCTCTGGGGACGTAGCGGCTGCCGCTATAACTCTTGGCCGGCCAGCGTCTGGGCCGTCGGCGGCGGTCCTGGAGGATCACATCTCGCCTGCGGCGCCGGCTATCCACCCTACTCTTACTCCTGGCTGGTCTACGGACCGTTCAGTCTCGAAGAGGCCACCGCTGCTGAGCTACGCTTCAAGCTGTGGCTCAATACGGAGACCGGCTATGACGGATTGTGCCGCATGGCTTCGGTCAACGAAGATGACTTTTATGGCTATTGCTCGACGGGCGTCAGCCCGGGGTGGGTGGAACAGGCGCTTGACCTGGCCGCCGTGCCCAGAGCAGGCAGCATGCTCGGCGCGCTGCGCGTATGGATTGCCTTCGTGTTCTTGAGCGACGGCTCGACCAACCTGCCCGAGGGCGCCTATGTCGATGATGTGCTGATTCGCGCCTGCGCCACCAACTACTGTCCTCGCCCGGCGCCCGTCGCGCCCTCGCCCAGCAGTGAGGCATTCGCGGACACACCGAGCCGGCTCACCCTGCCGGCGGCTGACAGCAGCAGTGGGCGGCCATCGCTCGCCCCCGCAGGCATTGTTGCGACCACGACCATCCATCTGCCTGTTATCATGATGAATTATCCTCCGGCCACGCCCACCCCCACCGTCACGCCGACATTCGAGCCCGCGCCGACGGAGATACTCGAGCCCACACCAACAGAGACACCCGAGCCGGTATGGGTAACCATTCTGAGCGAAGACTTCGAGGGTGGCTTCCCCGGCCCGTGGCAACTTGTCGACCGCAATGGGTCGATAGGCGGCGACTATGTATGGGGACAGCGATTCTGCGACCACTTCGTGGGATACTACGGCGGATGGGCGATCGGCGGAGGAGGGAGCGGCCAGGGACTTGACTGCTATCCCCAGTTGTACTTCGATGACATCGATTCGTGGATGATCTACGGGCCGTTTAGCCTGGCCGATGCCAGCGCTGCCGAGCTACGCTTCTACATGCTGACGTGGATGGATAACAACCCGCGCCACGACCAGCTCTGCGCCCTGGCATCCACCGACAATGCGCACTTCTACGGCGACTGCTTCACCGGCAATTCCATTGGCTGGCAGCGTCCCTTCATCGATCTCTCGGCTGTACCCACTCTGGGCAGCCTGATGGGGCAGCCGCAGGTGTGGATCGCCTTCAGCTACACCAGCCGCGGCTCGTTCACCAAGGGCGGGCGCGCCTACATCGATGACATCGTGCTGCGCAAGTGCATCACGGCAGGGTGTACGGCGGCGCCAGGCCCGCGTTGACGAGCACCAGAACGGCGACAAGCGCCTGAGCCACTGCTCGCGGCGTGTCCAATGTCGCTGAACTATTTATGCGGTAGCCTGGGTACTTGCTGCAAGTGCGCGTTCTCGAAGGCGCCGAGGCTGGAACGCCCTCTAGCGCGCGCCGCGCTCAATAGACACCGTTGCGAGGGTAAAGCCATGCCTGATTTCTCCATCCGCCCACTGGAGACTGCCGATCGCTCGTGGGTAGCCGCTCTGCTGTGTGAGCAGTGGGGCGACACAATCATCGTCTCGCGCGGCCGCGTGCATCAGGCCGACACGCTTCCGGGCTTCGCGGCCATCGTTGACCAAAAGCCGGCCGGGCTCGTCACCTATCACATCGAGGGTGACGCGTGCGAAATCGTCTCCCTCAACTCCCTCGCCGAGCGCATGGGGATCTGCTCGGCGCTCATCGGGGCAGTCAAGGCAGCGGTCGCCGGCCGCTGCACACGCATCTGGCTAATCACCACCAACGACAACCTCCCCGCCCTTCACTTCTACCAGAAGCGCGGTTTCCGCCTCGCCGCGGTCTACCCCAACGCCATTGACGTCTCTCGCCAACTCAAGCCCAGTATCCCGCTTGTCGGCCACGACGGCATCCCGCTGCGCGACGAGATTGAACTCGTCGAGACCATTTGACACAGCGCACGTGCCCCCTGCTGCCTCGACTCGACGCCAGACAATTCGAGATAACGTTATGTGAACCACGGAACACACAGAACACACAGAAAAAAGCTGCGGCTGAGCGCATTGGGGTCTAGTCTGCGCCGAATTGCCCCGGCGAGCCCGCCCAGGGCCTTTCCGTGTGTTCTGTGTGTTCCGTGGTCGTCAGGCTGCGACTATCTTGAAATGTCTGCCCCGACACGGCGCGCCTTGACGACACACGCCTCATAGAGTAGAATGTCGGCAGCAAACTTTCGGTAAAAGGATACTGCCGACATGTCCGATGCCAAGATACGCCTGGAATTCCGCCCCAGCGGCCAGGCCGTCAACGTGCCAGGTGGAACCACCGTCTTCAACGCCGCCTCATGGGCAGGACTGACCATCGATGCCGCTTGCGGCGGCCAGGGCACCTGTGGCAAGTGCAAGGTGCGCGTTCTCAAAGGCCTCCAGGCTGAAACGCCCGATGATGTTGACCACCTGACTCCCGAAGAACTGGCCGACGGCTGGCGACTCTCGTGCAGCGTCGTCGTACGCTCTGAGACAGTCGTCGAGATTCCGCGTCTCCTCGCCAAGCCCAAAGCCGCTCTTGTCGGTACTGGCCGCCATGTGGCCCTGGCCCCCAATGTGCACAAGGTTCACCTCGTGCTGCCCCAACCGTCTCTCGAGGATCAGCGCGCCGATCTCACCCGCCTCTGCGACGCGCTCAAGGCAAAAGGCTATGGCATGTCAGCCAGCATCGAGGTCACCCGCCTGTTACCCGCAGCCCTGCGCGCCAACGATTGGAGCATCACCGCCGTTCTGGTTGGCGCCGAGATGATCGACGTTGAGCCAGGCGACACAACCGGCCTCTGCTATGGTCTGGCCTGCGACATCGGCACAACGACGGTTGTCGTCAACCTCATGGACCTCAATACGGGCGGGGTCGCCGGCGTCGAGGCTTCCCTCAACGGCCAGGCTGTCTATGGCGCCGACGTGATTGCGCGCATTGGCTATACCATCAACAATCCCACCGGTCTGGCCGAGTTGCAAGCGAAGATTGCCCAGACCATGAACACGCTTATGGACTCGATCCTGGCGCGCACAGGCGTGGCGGTCGAGAACGTCTACGAGGTGATAATTGCCGGCAACACCACTATGCAGCATCTTTTCATGGGCGTCTCGCCGGCGGCCATTGCCGAAGCTCCATTCATCCCCGTCTTCGAAGACACAGGCCGGACCTGCGCCGGCGCGCTTGGGCTACACGTGCATCCACGCGCCCAGGTCTGCACATTCCCGGTCATCGGCGGCTATGTCGGCGGCGACATCGTGTCCGGTATCCTGGCCACAAGCCTCGATCGCGACCACCGCACGCGCCTGCTCATCGATGTGGGAACCAATGGCGAGATCGTGCTCGGTTCCGATCGGCGTGTCGTGGCCTGTTCTACGGCGGCCGGCCCCGCCTTCGAAGGCGCACAGATGACCTGCGGCATGCGCGCTGCTCCCGGAGCGATCGAAGGCGTCACGATTACCCGTTCAGCCGTGAGCCTGCAGGTGATCGGCAACGAGAAGCCGGTGGGCATCTGTGGCAGCGGTTTGATCGACCTGGTGGCGCAACTCTATCTGTCAGGCCTGCTCGATGAAAACGGGCGGCTCCTCGATCAAGAAGAAGCACAGGAGGTGGTCGAACCTGCGCTCGCGCAGAGGGTGATGCAGAATGGCAGCCAGCGTTCGTTCATCGTGGCCACCGCCGAAGAAACAGGCGGCGCGCCGGTTATCATCACTCAGCGCGACATTCGTGAGCTTCAGTATGCCAAGGGAGCAATGAAGTCAGGCATCAGCATCTTGCAGCGTGCACTCGGCATCGCCGACGATCAGATCGACCAGATCATGCTGGCAGGCTCTTTCGGTTCCTACATCAACCCGGCCAGCGCCCGAGCCATCGGTCTGGTGCCTCTGGTACCACGAGAGCGCATCATCGCTGTCGGTAATACGGCTGGCGAGGGAGCGAAAATGGCCCTGCTCTCCTTCCGCGAGCGCGAGGCGGCCCGGGTCATACCCGGCCAGGTTGAGTACGTGGAGTTGTCCGCCATGTCCAGCTTCAGCGATGACTTTGTTGACGCCCTGTCATTTCCGGACAAATCTGCACTCTGAGCCCGCAGGAAAGGTCTATATGCCCGTCAAAATACCCGACAATCTACCGGCAAAAGAGGTTCTTGAGAGCGAAAACATCTTCGTCATGGGATACGATCGCGCTCTCCATCAGGATATCCGCCCGTTGCGCATCGCCATCCTGAACTTGATGCCGACCAAGATTCACACAGAAACTCAGCTCTTGCGTATGATCGGCAACTCGCCGTTGCAGGTAGACATCACGCTCTTCCACCCTGCGACACACAAATCGAAGAATACGCCCGATGAGCACTTGAAAACCTTCTACCGCACCTTCGACGAGATCAAGGACGAGCGATTCGACGGCCTGGTCATCACCGGCGCGCCCGTCGAGAATCTGCCTTTCGAGGAAGTCGACTACTGGGCCGAGCTCTGCCAGATACTGGAATGGAAGCACAGCCACGTCTTCTCGACCTTCCATATCTGTTGGGGCGCCCAGGCGGGGTTGTACTATGAGTTCGGCATACCCAAATATCCGCTGCCGGCAAAGATCTTCGGCGTGTATCCACATGACGTCAAACGCCGCAAAGAGAAGCTCCTGCGCGGCTTCGATGACGTGTTCTACGCGCCGCACTCGCGCCACACCGAGATTCGCCGCCGCGACATCGAGCGCGTCCATGCGCTGAAGATACTGGCCGAATCGCCTGAGGCCGGCATTTACATCGTCGCCAGCCGTGATGACCGGCAGGTCTTTGTGACCGGCCACTCTGAGTACGACGCTTTGACGCTGAAACTGGAGTATGAACGCGATGTCAAGAAGGGGCTGGACATTAGCGTGCCGAAGAACTACTACCCCGCTGATGACACACATGCGACGCCCGTGGTGCGCTGGCGCTCGCACGCCAATCTGCTATACTGTAACTGGCTCAACTACTATGTTTACCAGGAAACGCCTTTTGACCTGCAGCAATTGCGGCCGAACCCGGTCTGGCGAGACGCCGACAACGTGAGCAAGGATGAGTAGACCACAACACCAGTAGCGTTGTTCTTCAGGGTCACTGACCAGGAGGTCATGCATGCCCGAATCGCTGAACAAGTTGCTCAATAAAGGTACTGTCGTTTTCGATGGTGCAATGGGAACGCTGCTCCAGGCAAGCGGCAAGCTTGCTGCGGGCGGTGTGCCTGAGGAGATGAATACGGCCTTCCCAGATGTTGTGATGGGCGCACATCGCGCCTACATTGCCGCCGGATCGCAGATCATCACCACCAATAGCTTCGGCGGCAGCAGTATCCGCCTGGGCAAGAGCGGCCTGGGCGAACGCTGCATCGAGCTGAACCTGGCAGCGGCGCGCATCGCACGAGAGGCGGCCGACGGTAAGGCCCTCGTCGCCGGCTCGCTCGGCCCGCTGGGTGAGATGGTTGCGCCCTGGGGAACCGTCTCCTTCACTCAGGCGCGCGCTGTTTTCGCCGACCAGGCCAAGGCTCTGGTCGAGGGTGAGGTTGACCTGTTTATCATCGAGACCATGTTTGACCTCGAAGAGATGCGCGCGGCCATCGAGGGCGTGCGCTCCGTGTCGCTGCTGCCCGTCATTACCACCATGACCTTCGACCAGGGCGGACGCACCATGATGGGTATCCGGCCCGACACCGCAGCCAACGCTCTGCTCGGAATGGGCGCCGACATCATCGGTACAAACTGCGGACGCGGCCCCGCCGAAACGGAAGTTGTCATCCGCTCCATGATTGCCGCCTGTCCCGATGCGACCTTCATTGCCCAGCCCAATGCCGGCGTGCCGCGCATGGAGAATGGGGCAGCGACGTTCGACGCCACTCCAGCCGATATGGCTCGTTTCGCCAAGATATATGCGGACCTTGGCGTGCGCCTCGTCGGCGGCTGCTGCGGCAGCACACCGGCCCACATCCAGGCGATTGCTGAAGCTGTACGTTCATAGCTTACGTCCCGGCGCCTGCTAATACCACTACCGTACATCGGTGAACTGTCATGTGCCCACTGCAAGAAGGTCTGGACGGACCCGTCATTGCGAGCGGAGCGAAGCAATCTCCCCCGTTTCGCGCCGAAAGGAGATTGCTTCGTCGCAAAGGGCGCTCCTACTCAGAAACTCCCCGCTGTCATTGCGAGCGTCCTTTGCGAAGCAATCTCCTTTGCACGCGGCGGGGGAGACTGCTTCGTCGCTGAGGAGCGCTCCTCGCAGAGACAGTTTCTGCCCTCAGGCATACCACCAATGGGGCGGTATGGGATTCTCGCAATGACGGTTGGGCGAACACAACCTTTTTGCAGT
>CAYOEZ010000098.1:0-16563 GCA_964402955.1 uncultured Ktedonobacterales bacterium
CAAGTCAGTTTGTAAAGTACGGTAGTAGTATTAGAAGCGGAATTCATTCCCGCGCATCCCCAAGCAGTACCTGGCGGAGCGAACCAGGACGGTCTTCACCATTGCCCAGATGGCCTGCTGGCCGTTTGAACGTGCTGCGGGACGACGCCTCTGTCCAACGGGGTTGCTACAAGTCAGAAACTGCCCTTGTATTCACCGCTGCAACCTGCTATAATCCAGTTCGTCAGAAAGTCTTGGAGCAGGCCAGATTGGTCTGCGCCTGAAAGGAGGAAGACGGCATGCCCACGCTTGGAGCACCAGAGCTCATTATTATCGCCGTGATCGTCATTCTCATTTTCGGTGCAAATCGCATCGGAGAGATTGGCGGCGCGATAGGGAAAACCGTGCGTGAGTTCCGCAAGGAACTGAAGGACGATGAACCCCCGCTGAAGGCTGAGGACAAGAAGCTCGAAGAAAAGAAAGTAGAAGAAAAGAAAGTAGAAGACAAGTAGTCCCTGTGAACGTTCAGTCACCATGCGCTGTTGCGCTGGCCTGACACGTCACAGACGGTGCTATAGCAGCACATTCGGCCATCGCCTGATCTGGGGGATGGCCGAATGTGTCCTATTTGAGAGACATCATGTATCTGTCCGTTGTCGTTCCCTGCTTCAACGAGCACGAAAACATCGAGCGTGGCGTGCTGGGCCAGATGATGGACTTCCTGGCCAGCCAACCGTATGCGAGTGAGCTGATTGTCAGCGACGACGGGTCCAGCGACGATAGCCTGCGCCTGGTGCAAGAGTTTGCCGCCGGCCGGCCCACCATGCACGTCCGGGCCAATGCACACCGGGGCAAGCCATTTGCGCTGCGCGCTGCTCTGGCGTCTGTGCAGGGAGACATCGTCCTTCTGACGGACATGGATCAGTCTGCTCCGTTGAGCGAGGTGACGAAGCTTCTGCCGCACTTCGAGCAGGGCTATGACGTCGTGATAGGCTCGCGCGGGACGGGGCGTAAGAACTCATCGCTGCTGCGCAAGGCGGCATCACAGGCTTTTCGCGCCTTCCGCAAAAGCCTGATCCTTCACGATATCGATGATACCCAGTGCGGCTTCAAGGCGGCGCGGCGCGATGTCTTGCGCCTGCTTTTCGATCGCCTGCAGGTTTTTCGGGATGTGCAGCAAAATGTGACCGGGTGGCGCGTCACTGCCTACGATGTGGAAATGCTGTTTGTGGCAGAGAAGTTGGGACACCACGTCAAAGAAGTTCCCGTAGCATGGCAGCAAGAGGATGTGACACGGGGCAAGCAGAAGAGCTTTTTGCGTGAGTCGCGCGAAATGCTGGGAGAGGTTCTGCGCGTCAAGCGCAACGACCTGCGAGGCCAGTACAACGTATGACGTTCTTGCAGCGCTCGACGTACCTGCGCCAGGCTCGCCAGTGCTGACGGGAACGGTCTTCCTGGTCGCTTTCAGATGTTATCGGCAGACGTGACATCTGGCCCGTCGTCCTCTTGGAACTCCTCCAAAAGCGCACGCGCCTCGGCCTCGAGCGGCGCCGGCACCATCACCTTCACCTGCCCCAACCCATCAACGGTGAGGCCAAAGACAACGCCCAGGCTTTCGTACTGTAGCAGGACAGGAATGCCCTCGCTCTCCAGCCGCGACTTGATGACATTGGCCTCAAGCTGGCCCTGCGCCGTGTAGATTCGGACGGGAAGGGTTTCTTTCACGTTGCCTCCCTCACGATTGGTCGGCCGGCCGGTGCTCGCTTTCAGCAGCTTCGCCGCGCAAGAGGCGCACGGCGTGCGGCAGCGCTGGCAGAATGACAGCCAGATTCTCGCGTACGGCCCTGGGGCTGCCCGGCAGATTGACGATGATCGTCTGGCCGCGTATGCCGGCCACGGCCCGTGACAGCATGGCGTGGATGGTGTGCTTCAGACTCTCGGCGCGCATCGCTTCCTCGAGACCTGGCGCACGCCGTTCGATGACCCGCAGCGTGGCCTCGGGCGTCACATCGCGTTGCGCAAAGCCGGTGCCGCCTGTGGTCAGGATGAGGTCAAGATTGAGCTCGTCGCTCCAATTGGCGAGTGTGGCGGCGATCTCGTCCACATCGTCAGGGATGATCTTGTACTCAGCGATGTGAGCGCCCATGTCGTGCTCGATCATCTCGTGAATGGCCGGGCCGCTATCGTCGGATCGTTCGCCGCGGGCGCTGCGGTCGCTGATGGTCAGAATGCCAACCTCAATCACGTCGCACCTCGAAAGATTGAATTGTCGCAGATGGATGCCGAGCAACAAGGATTCTCACAGGTAACGATTCTAAGTTGCTTCCGTGCTGAGAACAACACACGTGCGTATAGGGAAGGGATCCGCAGATGTCGCAGATCAGCGCAGATAGGTCAATCGTTGGTCTGCCATCTTTTCCTGAGTCCGCGATCTTTCATCTGCGGATCGTCCGGCTTTTGGTGCGTTTGCTTTCCATGTATGTTCATCCGTGGCCGCAGTGTTGTTGTTCTGCACAACCACGATGGCCAGGCCCATGATCAGCCAGAACAGTGTCACAGTATGTGGAAATTGCAGGTTGAAGAAGTAGTGGTCGAGGATACCCGCAACCAGCGCCCCCACCAGCGCCGCAACCAGCCCAAGCAGTGCGCCGGCCATCGCCGGATCGGTCATCTTATTCAAGCGCGGCATGACGTAGCCGAAAAAGGCCGCAATGACGAAGAAAAACGACGCCAGCCCCAACAATCCCATCTCCTCGGCGATCAGCAGGTAGACGTTGGAAACGCCCAGATAGGAATCGATGTTGGGCGCAGCGCCAAAGCCGACGCCAAAGACCGGGAACTGGGCGATGAGCTTGAGCGCGTCGCTGTATTCGCCCAGGCGCATGGCTGCCGCTTGATCCTGAAAACGCGCGCCGGAGAGCAGATGCCCGACGAAGACATCAGCCTGGGGAGCGAAGAGGTACAGCGCCACCCCCATGATAGCAAATAATCCCCACATGCGCCGGTAACGGACAACAGCCATGAAGAGCGCGGCCGCCGCCAGCCCTGCCCACGAACCGCGCGAGAATGTCGCCAGCAGGCATGCCCCGTTAACCGCCAGAATGATCCCCAGCAACTCACGCCGCAGCAGAGGCGCCTTGGAGAAGAACTGGCTGAGCGCCAGTGTGGTGGTCAGGATCAACATGCCGCCGAGAACATTGGGATCGACAGCGGTGGATGTGGCCCGGCGCGGCGCCTCAGGGTTGTCGCCGATGTAGCGGATGATGCCCTGGCCCTCGGGGTAGTAATGGAGGGCTTTCAGGTAACCGAGAAGACTGGCGCTGGTTGAGGCGGGCAGAAGATAGAGAATCAAACCGACGACGGATGCGATGAATCCACCGAGGATGATCAACTTACAGAAGAGGCGAATCTGGCGCGGGTCGCGTACATTGTTGATCACGGCGAAGTAGACGAGCAAGGCCAGCACAATCTCGCCAAAGTGGCGGATGGTGTCGCGTGACATGGAGTAGGCCGTGCCGAGAACGAAGGCGACGCAGGCCAGGGCGATGAAGATAAGCAGGGGCGCGTTGACCGGCGAACCCTGCAACTGCTCATAGGGGCGGGCGAGCAGGCGCAAGAACCACAGAATCAACAGGACGACAATAGCGATATCGAGAAACGTCGGATAAAAGCCGACGTTGACCGGCAGCGCGGCAAAGGGCAGCAGGGTGGTAATCAGGATGATGGCGATGAATCCGGCCTGCATGCTTGAGACAAGGACTATGAGAGCTGCCAGGCCAAACAATCCAGCAACCACGACAACAGGCGAAAGCAGCGCCGCCACCCCGCCCAGGAGCAGTCCCAGCATGACAAGCAGGACGACGCCAGGCAGCCGCACGTTGCTCATGTCTGCCCATCGTCCAATGGAATGGTTGCGCACATCTCCTCCCGTGAGGCTCAATCTAGGTGCATTATACTCCAGGGGCGACAGGTGCGCAACGGTATGCTGATCCCCCGTTCTTGATGGGACGCGGATGGTCGCGGAAAACGCCGCGGATTTTCGCAGATAGGACAGAGTGATCTGTGGATGATCTGTGTCGGTTTCCGTGAGTATCCGCGTCCGATCGAAGCAGGGAGTTGTAGTCCCTCGCCCCTTCCGTCGCGCGCAGCAAACGATTTGTGGTATAATGGGTAGGCTGTTCAGAGGTGAGCCTTCGTGATGGCACGCACACCCCAAATTCTTATCAAAGAGGAGAAGTCATGCGCGAGAATCCCGTGAAAGCGGCGTTGAAAGCTGGTAAGACCGTTGTCGGCGCCGGAATCGGCCTTGCTCCCAACCCCTTGGTCGTCCGAGTCCTGGCTAATGCCGGTTATGATTTTCTGTTCATCGACACTGAGCACAACCTGATTTCTCCGGAGAACCTGATTGCTGTCGTGCAAATGGCCCGCGCCTGCGGTATTTCGCCCATTGTCCGCCCCAATGACAACGAGTATCATCTGATTGCCAGCGCCCTTGACTCAGGCGCCGATGGCCTGATCATCCCTCGCATCGAGACGCCGGAGCAGGCGGCGCAACTGATCTCCTACGCTAAGTATCCGCCCATGGGCGTGCGCGGTTGTGGCGGCACGGCCTTCTTCGACTTGAAGCCCCCATCAGACTGGGGCGCCGGCCTGGTCTGGCTCAATGAGCAGACACTGATTGCTCCGCAGGTGGAGTCGGTGAAGGCGATCGACAACCTGGAGAAGACGCTGCAAGTTCCAGGCATCGATGTGATCGTCGTTGGTCCGCAGGACCTGTCCATCAGCCTGGGCGTGCCCGGCCAGCACAATCACCCCAAAGAAATCGAAGCGATCGATCACGTCATCGCCATCTGCAAGAAGCACAACACGCCCTGTGGCATTGTCATGGGCAATGGCGACCTGGCCAAGCCCTGGGTTGAGAAGGGCATGCGTTTCGTCGTCGCAGGCACCGACCTTGGCATGTTGTTGCAGGGCGGCATCAAGAACGTGCAGACCGTGCGCGCAGCAATCAGCCAAAGCTAGGTGACACCGTTTGCTGGCCTGGCGACCTACCGGTGCGGTGATGAAGCCGTTCACGCCAGTGTTCGAAAATGATCAAGCTGGCAACCGGAGTCCTACCGCGATCGAGCGGAATATGGTACAATGCCAACGCTGAACAAGGCGACACATGTATATCGTTGCGCCTTGCAGAGAGATTGCCGGATGGCCTAACATTTTCGTACACAATGTGGTATAATCAGGTCGAAGAGGGTCTATGGCTTTCCAGAATCTGTACCGCCACACGGTCTTGAGTATTTCTGACCTCTTTTTGACCCAATCTGAACGCGGACAACACTCGGTGGTGCTACGCTCACCAGCAACGGAGTACAACACACTGTGATGACAACGGAATCAGAACGAAACCCTGGCGCCGTGCTCGTGGTTGGCGGGGGCGTTGGGGGCATGCGGGCAGCCATGGATTTGGCTGAGGTTGGTATCAAGTGCTATCTGGTTGAAGAGACACCCAGCCTGGGCGGGCGCGTCGCCCAGTTGGGGTTCATGTTCCCCACTCACGACTGCGTGCTCTGCCGTGGTTCCTCAGATCACGGCTATGGATGTACCCGGCCGGCCATCTCACCTGCCTTCCTCGACAACAATCGCCATCCCAACATTGCGGTGATGACCGATACCGAGGTCGCTGCCGTTGCAGGGCAGGCGGGGGATTTCGCCGTCACGCTGACCCACAATCCCCGTTATGTTGATCCGGCGCGCTGCACCAACTGTGGTCTGTGCAATACGGCCTGCCCGGTGGAAATCCCGAGCACGTTCCAGATGGGCCTGACTATGCAGAAGGCTGTCTACAAGGTTGCACCACGTTCCATCCCCGATGCCTACGTCATCGAGCGTGGGCCTTATTGTAACGACTGCCGGCGTTGTGTTTCCGTCTGCCCCACGCAGGCCATCAATCTGGATGAACAACCGGCGAGCGAAGAGATTCGGGTCGGAGCCATCATCCTCGCTTTGGGCTATCAGCCCTTCTCGCCGCACAATCTGGAAGAATTCGGCTTTGGCCGCTATCCTAACGTATTGACCAGCATGCAGTTTGAGCGTTACGTCAGCAGATCTGGCCCGACGGAGGGTGTGATCGTGAGACCCTCTGATGGGACCGCCCCCAAGCGTATCGCCTGGCTGCAGTGCATCGGCTCTCGTGACCAGGAACGTCCCTACTGCTCAAGCATTTGTTGTATGTTCGCCACCAAAGAAGCGATGCTGGCCAAACAGCGTCTGCCCGATGCCCACTGTCAGGTCTTCGTCATGGACGAACGGGCGTTCAATAAGGAGTACAACGCCTATTGGCACCGGGCAGAGCGTGAATACAATGTCCAGTATACCCGTTGCCGAGTCTCCATGCTCCGTGAGGTGGCTGACAGCAAGAACCTGATCGTCGGCTACCAGAGTGAAGACGGGCAGCACAAAGAAGAAGAGTTCGACCTCGCCATCCTATCAGTGGGCACGCGGCCTCCGGTCGGTGCGGATGAGCTGTCACGGAAGCTAGGTATTGATCTCAATCAGTTTGGCTTCTGCCTGACCGACAAATTCGCGCCCCTGGAAACCAGCCAGCCTGGAATCTTTGTGTGCGGCGCTTTCTCCTCACCAAAGGAGATCGCCGAGACGATCATCGAGGCGAGTGGTGCTGCCAGTGGCGCTATGGGCCTGTTGCGGGATCGTCTTGGTCTCCTACAGGTCGATCGCCAATACCCATTCCTTCCGCGCAACGGCTTTCCCCCGCAACGAGACGTGGCAGAAGAGATTGCACGCACCGGTGTCTTTGTGTGCCGTTGTGGCGAAAGTATCAGCGGTACGATTGACACAGCAGCCGTGGTGACCTATGCGCGCACCCTGCCGGGCGTTGCCTTTGCCCGGGAAATGGACTATGCCTGTTTTCCTGAAGGAACAGACTGTCTGAAGGCAGTGATCGGCGAGCTCGGCCTCAACCGGGTGGTTGTGGCTGCCTGCAGTCATCGGACGCATGAGTCTCTCTTCCAGCGCGTCGTGCGGGAGACGGGACTCAATCCCTATCTTATGGAGATGATCAACCTGCGCGAGCAGTGCGCCTGGGTACACGAGGGGCAGCCAGTAGCTGCCACGCGCAAAGCCAAAGAACTGGTGCGCCTCGCTGTGGCGAGGGCAGCCAAACTGGAGTCTCTGTCCAGGATCCTCCTCAGCCCACAGCGGCAGGCCCTGGTCCTGGGCGGCGGCATATCGGGCATGACAGCGGCTCTTGCTATTGCCGATGGCGGCGTCGATGTAACCCTGGTGGAGAAGGACCCGGTTCTTGGCGGCAATCTGCACCATGTTTACTATGTTGCTGAAGGCCACAGCCCCCAGCGGCTCCTACGCGATGTCATCAATCGTGTTGTGGGCCACGAGCACATCAGGGTCATGACCCAGACCGAGATCATTCAACACCGTGGCCATGTGGGCGAGTTCACGTCAGTCCTGCGTACGCACCGCTCGGGCGCGACTCCGAACGATAGCACCGTGAATCATGCGGTCACCATCGTCGCTGTGGGAGGACGGGAATGGCATGGTGACGTCTACCTCTATGGCCGCAACCCTCATGTGATGACCCAGAGCGAGCTGGAGGAGCGCATCATCGGCCAACCGGAAAACATCAGCACTCTGAAACAGGTGGTCATGATCCAGTGTGTCCGGCCACCTGGAGGTGAGGAGTATTGTAGCCGGATTTGCTGCACCAGTACCATCAAGAATGCCATGCGCATCAAGCTGCTCAATCCTGAATGCCTGGTGATCGTTCTGTACAAGAACATCATCACCTACGGTTTCCGAGAGCAGTACTACAATGAAGCCCGTCGCCGTGGGGTGATCTTTGTGCGCTACGATGACGATCATCAGCCCGAGGTCGCTGCTGTCGGCGGCAGACTGACCGTTGCGGCGCGTGATCCAGCTCTGCACGAGATGCTACGGTTGGAGCCTGACCTTCTCGTCCTGAGTACAGCCATTGTGCCAGCGGAAAACAATCGTGAGTTGGCGGCTCTCCTGAACGTGCCACTCTCAAGCGAAGGCTTCTTCATGGAGAATCATCTGAAGATGCGGCCCATGGACTTCACGGAGGATGGCATCTTCCTATGCGGCGTGGCGCACTATCCGAAGTTCATCGAGGAATGCATCGCTCAGGCTGAGGCGACGGCGAGCCGGGCAATGACCGTCCTGATGCAGGATTCGCTCTATGCGGGCGGAGTAGTGGCCCAGGTTGACCAGACAAAGTGCACAGGCTGTTTGACCTGCGTGCGCATCTGCCCATTCAGTATTCCCCGAGTCGAGCCGCAGCAAATGGGAGTCGGCGCAATCAAGGGCGCAGCGTACATCGATCCGGTCCGCTGCCAGGGCTGTGGAACCTGCACTGCCGAGTGCCCGGCTGTGGCGATCCAGTTGGTGAATTACAAAGACACCCAGATCATGTTGCCAGAGATCGGCGGGCTGGGACGTTGGCTTCCTGACATGGTCGGTACGGAGTGACACGATATGCCTGAACGAGTCGATCGAGAACCGGCGCAGGGAAAGCAGCCCGCCATGGCGGACAATGGCTTCGAACCGCAAATCACGGCCTTCTCGTGCATCTACTGCGCCTACATGGCTGCCGATACCGCGGGAACTCTGCACTGGCAGTATCCTGCCAATGTCAAGCTGGTCAGGCTTCCCTGCACGGGCAAGGTGGACATCCGCTATATTCTGGCTGCCTTTGAGCAGGGGGCTGACGGTGTGTACGTTGTGGCCTGTCCTCTCGGCAATTGCCATCATGTCAAGGGCAACCTGCAGGCCAAACGGCGGCTACAGCGGGCCAAGCAGCTTCTGGATGCTATCGGTGTGGGTGGCGAGCGACTGGACATCTTCTTCATGTCTGGTGGCCAGGGCAAGACTTACGCCAGTGCAGCCAGTGAAATGACCGAACGTGTGCGCAAGCTAGGACCCAATCCAGTCAAGAAACCGTAGTCACTGGCCTGCGAAGGAATTCGTCACCTTTCCAACATGACGAGCACATCCTTCCATTGTTGTCAACAAGAAAGGGACTACTCATGGAGGAAACGAGACCGACCGGAGCAGTGCTCGTAGTAGGAGCAGGCATCGCCGGTATCCAGTCTTCTCTGGATCTGGCCGAAGCGGGGTTCAAGGTCTACCTGCTGGAGACGAAGTCAGCCATCGGTGGGCATATGGCGCAACTCGACAAGACGTTTCCGACCAACGATTGCGCCATGTGCACACTCGCGCCCAAACTGGTGGAGGCCGGACGGCACCTTAACATCGAAATACTTACCAATAGCGAGGTTTTGGCGGTTGACGGCGAACCTGGACACTTCGTGGCGCACTTGCGCACGCGACCCCGCTACATCGATGTCAACAAATGTGTGGGGTGTGGCGATTGTGCCAACGTGTGTCCGGTGTTGCTTCCCAATCAATACGATGCCGGCCTCGGGAAACGCCACGCTGCCTACCGCCTCTATCCGCAAGCCATTCCCGCGGCCTTCGCCATCGAAAAGCGCGGCATCTCGCCGTGCCGCGATGCTTGTCCCGCCGGCCAGCGCGCCCAGGGATACATTGCGCTCATCCGTGAGGGCCGCTACGACGATGCTCTGCGCGTGATCAAGGAAGACAACCCCTTCCCTGGCATCTGTGGCCGCATCTGCAACCACCACTGCGAGACAGCCTGCAACCGCAACCTCATCGACGAGCCGTTGTCGATCGCGGCCCTGAAACGCTTCGTCACCGACCAGGTGTACAAGAAGCCTCGCCAGCCCGTGCAACCTGTTCCCTGCACGCGGCCTGAACGCGTGGCGATCATCGGCTCAGGCCCCTGCGGCCTGACCGTGGCCCAGGATCTGGTCAGAAAGGGCTATGACGTTACCGTCTTCGAGGCTCTGCCTGTGGCTGGCGGCATGTTGCGGGTCGGTGTCCCCGAGTATCGCCTGCCCACCTGGATTGTCGAGCGTGAGGTCGCCGACATCGTCGATCTCGGCGTGGATCTGCGCCTGAACACGACAGTGACCAACCTGGACGATGTCTTTGCTGAGGGCTTCAACGCCGTCCTCATTGCTGTCGGCGCCCACGAAGGACGCAAGCTGCGCATACCCGGCGCTGATCTCGATGGTGTGCTGGTTAACACCAGCTTTCTGCGCGACGTGCGCCTCGGCAAACCGCCGCAGCTGGGCAAACGCGTTCTGGTTCTTGGTGGCGGCAACGTGGCCATTGACGTGGCCCGCACCGCCGTGCGCCTGGGAGCGGACGAAGTGCACGTGGCCTGCCTGGAGAGCAGGCAGCAGATGACGGCTCACCCGTGGGAGATCGAGGCGGCTGCGGAAGAAGGTGTCGTCCTTCACCCGGGCCGCTCGTTCAAACAGATCCTGGGTGCGGACGGCCACGTAGCAGGCGTGGAGTGCCTCAACGTCACTTTCATGGAGTTCGACAGCGAGGGGCGTCTGACCGTGGAGACCGCACCCGGCTCAGAGCATGTGATCCCCTGCGACACGGTGATCTTCTCCATTGGCCAGGCTGCCGGTTTGGCGTTCATTCCTCCCGATGTGGGCGTAGGCATTACGCAGCGGCGGACCATCGCTGTTAATCCTAATACCATGGCGGCAACACGGCCGGGCGTCTTCGCCGGGGGTGACAGCGTCACTGGCACCGCCTTCGTCATCGAGGCTGTGAACGCTGGCCATCTCGTGGCCGCATCTATTGACCGTTATCTGTGTGGCGAGGCACTGGAACCACCCGCCCGGCCCGAGTTGCCTGTGGTGAAGCTCACCAAGCAGGAGATCGAGGAACGCGTAGCCCAGGGCGAGGTCCGCCGCCAGCCACGGGTCAAGATGGCTGCCCTGGACGTTGCCCGGCGCAAACGGGACTTCAGCGAAATAGAACTGGGCTACACCGAGCAAGAGGCTCAGGCCGAGGCAGCGCGCTGCCTGGCCTGTGGTCTGTGCTCCGAGTGCCTGTCCTGTGTCTACATCTGCAAGGCCAATGCCGTCAACCACGACGAAGTGGAGACCTTCCGCGATGTTGAAACCGGCGCGGTCATCCTGGCTCCCGGCTATGAGGCTTACCCGGCAGAACTTTCCGAGGAATACGGCTTTGGCCGCTATCCCAACGTGGTCACGTCTCTGCAGTTCGAGCGCCTGCTGTCGGCTTCTGGCCCGACGCATGGTCACGTGCAGCGCCCGTCCGATGGTCAGCGTCCACGGCGCATTGCCTTCTTGCAGTGCATCGGTTCTCGGGACAAGACGCATAGCTATTGCTCTGCCGTCTGCTGCATGTACGCAGCCAAAGAGGCCATGATGGCTGTTGAGCATGAGCGTGACACTGAGTGCCACGTCTTCATGATGGACATGCGCGCTTTCAGCAAGGGGTATGAAGACTACTACCGGCGTGCCCGCGAGCAGTACGGCATACACTATACCCGCTGTCGTATCTCGGCCATCAAAGAGGATCCGGCTACCCACAATCTCATCGTGCGCCATCTGCCTGATGAGCGCTCAGCGCCTCACGCCGGGCCTGTGGAGGAGCAGTTCGACATGGCAGTCCTCTCAGTGGGCATGGTCATGTCGGAGCAGGTGAAGCAGCTTGGCCGCAACCTGGGCGTGAGTCTGGACGACTACGGTTTCTGCCACACCGTTCCCTTTGCTCCGGTTGAGACCAGCCGGCCGGGAATCTATGCTGCTGGGCCTTTCACGGAGCCGAAGGACATTCCGGAGACTGTGGTACAGGCCAGCGCTGGCGCGGCACGCGCTGAGGAGCTGCTGGCCGCAGCACGGGGAACGCTTGTCCGTGTCCGCGACTACCCACCAGAGCGCGACGTGTCGGGCGAGCCGCCGCGCGTGGGGGTCTTTGTCTGCCACTGTGGCTCTAACATCGGTGGCTTCCTTGACGTGCCACAGGTTGTAGAGTACGCCAAAGCGCTGCCTGGCGTGGTCTATGGCGAATCGAATCTTTACACCTGTTCGCAAGATTCGATTGCCAGCATCATCGAGAAGATCGGTGAGCAAGGGCTGAACCGGGTGGTGGTGGCGTCGTGTTCACCGCGCACGCATGAGCCTCTCTTCCAGGATAGCGTGCGCCAGGCCGGTCTCAACCCGTATCTCTTCGCCATGGCTAACATCCGCAATCACTGTTCATGGGTCCACTCTCATGATTGGGAGACCGCGACCTCCAAGGCCGAGGATTTGGTGCGCATGGCTGTGGCGCGAGCGTGCAGACAGGAGCCGTTGCATAAGGTCAGCCAGTCCCTTGAACACAGTGCCCTGGTCATTGGCGGCGGCATAGCGGGCATGAATGTGGCCCTATCCCTGGCAGAGCAAGGGTTCCCAGTGCATCTGGTGGAGCGCACGCCCGTCCTGGGCGGCAACCTGCGCAATGTCTACGTGCCGTTGAACGGGCGCGACCCGCAGAGCTATCTCCAGGGGCTGGTCAAGCGGGTTATGGGTCATCCCTTGATCAACGTGCACCTGGAACATGAGCTGATCGCCACGACGGGCTTCGTGGGCAACTTCGAGAGTACGCTGAGATCCAGGGAAGGCAGCAAAGCTGCCATACGCCATGGAGTGACCGTGGTCGCCGTTGGCGCGCAGGAGTATCGTGGTGACAAGTATGGCTGGGGTCAAGACGAGCGCGTGATGACCATGCTAGAGTTCGAGAGCCTCCTGGCTGGCAACCGAGCATACTTCCAGCAGCCAGGCTCCGTGACCATGATCCTGTGCGCCGGCGCATCGTCAGACTACTGTGGGCGCATCTGTTGCACCGTCGCTCTGAAAAACGCCATACGAGTCAAGGAACTCAGCCCCGAGACCCAGGTGACGGTCCTCCATAAGGATATCCGCACCTTTGGCTTCAAAGAGCACCTGCACAGCGAGGCGCGGCAGAAGGGCGTGCTCTTCCTGCGTTATGACGATGCCCACCAACCGCAGGTGGACAGAACCTCAGGCGGCAGAGTAGAGGTGTCGGCCTGGGAAGAGGGCTTTGGCGAGCGCCTTGTCTGGAAGCCAGACCTGGTGGTGCTCGCCGCGCCGGTCGTGCCGGCGTCGGGGTCGCGCGAGTTGGCCTCCTTGCTCAAGGTGCCGGTTGATCAGGATGGCTGGTTCCTGGAAGCGCATGTGAAGCTTCGGCCTGTGGATTTCGCCTCGGAAGGCATCTTCATGGCCGGCATGGCACACTACCCGAAGTTCCTGGAAGAAACCATCATGCAGGCACAGGCGGCGGCAGCACGGGCAGCGAACATCCTGTCTCGTGATGTTCTGAGCGTGGGTGGTGTGGTAGCCAACGTTGACGTCGCCAAATGCACAGCCTGCCTTACCTGCGTGCGCCTGTGTCCATACAAGGTGCCCCTGATTGACGGCACCGTGGCAGGAGTGGGGGGCATCATGGGAGCAGCACGCGTCGAGGCGGCTGCCTGCCAGGGTTGCGGCCTGTGTGCGGCGGCCTGCCCGGCCAAGGCGATTCAGCTCATGCACTTCCGGGATGGCCAGGTTCTGGCCGAAGTGGATGCCCTGTTTGCGGGAGTGGTGTAGAATGATGACGACAACAGGTTTTGAGCCAACGATTGTCGCCTTCTGCTGTCATTATTGTGCCTATGGGGCGGCAGACCTGGCTGGCAGTCTACGTATCCAATATCCGCCCAACCTTAGGGTTGTCAAGCTGCCCTGCACGGGGAAGCTGGACGTCGCCTACATTCTTGACGCCTTTGAGCATGGGGCAGATGGCGTCCTGGTGGCAGGCTGTCTCGAGGGCGACTGTCATTTCCAGGTGGGGAATCTGGAGGCGAAGCGGCGAGTGGCCTACGCTCGCCAGCTACTAGACACGGTTGGCATCGGTGGTCAGCGGCTTGAGATGGTCAACCTGTCGTCGGCCATGGGCAACCGTTTCGCCGAGGCAGCCACACAGATCACGGAGCGGGTGCGGAACCTGGGGCCGAATCCGCTGAAAGCAGTAAGCAGCACACTGTGAGCAGTTTCTGGAATACAAGTCTGTCGCGCAGTCTGTCTGACCAATGATCGGAGGAGCATAGCATGATAGTTGCCGAACAAAAGAACCTCGAAGAGATCAAAGCCATGATCGCCCCATACAACCGCATCCTGGTGGTCGGTTGTGGCACCTGCGTTACCGTCTGCTTCGCCGGTGGGGAAAAAGAGGCGCAGATTCTCGCCTCCTCGCTGCGCATGGCCAGCCGTATTGGCGGCAACCCCAAGCAGATTGACGAAGCCGTGGTGCAGCGCCAGTGCGAGTGGGAGTTCCTGGATGCGATCAAAGAACAGGTGGGACAGTACGATGCTGTCTTGGGATTGGGCTGTGGTATAGGCACCCAGGCCATCGCCGAGCGTTTCCCCAATGCCGTTGCCTTGCCTGGCCTGAACACATCCTTCCTGGGCTTGACCCTCAAGGCCGGTGTGTGGGCAGAGCGCTGCGCTGCCTGTGGCGCCTGCATTCTGGATAAGACAGGTGGCATCTGTCCCATTGCCCGCTGCTCGAAGAGCCTGCTCAACGGGCCCTGTGGCGGCTCCTCGGGTGGCAAGTGCGAGATTAGCGATGAGACCGACTGCGCCTGGGATATGATCGTCAAGCGGATGAAAGAGAGAGGCCAGCTCGAGAAGCTGCTGGACATTATGCCACCGAAGGACTGGTCTACGGCGCGTGATGGCGGCCCACGGCGTATCAGCCGCGAAGACCTGATGCTGGCGAGGGAAGGAGAGTTGCCATGAGTAATGGTACTAATGGCTGGAAGGCGGGCAGCGCCCTGGAGCGTGTGCTAAAGGGCGGCGGCTTTGCTGTCACCGGAGAGCTCGGCCCACCGAAGAACGCCGATGCTGAGGTCATTCGCAAGAAGGCACGTTTCCTCAAGGGCTATGTCGAGGGAGCGAATGTCACCGATAACCAGACCGCCATCGTGCGCATGTCCAGCATCGCCGCGGGTACTATAGCCCTTAATGAGGGACTTGAGCCGATCATCCAGATGACGTGCCGCGATCGCAATCGTCTGGCCATGCAAGCTGATATCCTGGGGGCCTATGCCCTGGGCATTCGCAACATTCTCTGCCTTTCGGGCGACCACCAGAAGTTCGGCAACCACACCACTGCCAAGAACGTCTATGATGTGGACTCGCTACAACTACTGCAGATCGTGCGCGCATTGCGGGATGAGAAGAAGTTTGCCTGCGGCGAGGAGATCAAAGGAGTCGAGCCACGCTTCTTCGTCGGCGCAGCCGAGAATCCCTTTGCCGATCCCTTCGAGTGGCGGCCGCTACGCCTGGCCAAGAAGGCCCGTGCCGGAGCCGACTTCATCCAGACCCAGCTTGTCTACAATGTTGAGAAGTTCAAGACATTCATGAACATGGTACGCGACCTGGGTGTAGACAAGCAGCTCTATATCCTGCCCGGGGTGGGGCCGCTGAAGTCCCCGGGGATGACCCGCTACATGAAGAACGAGGTACCTGGCATGGACGTCCCCGATGGGGTTCTGGAGCGCATGCAAAAAACGCCGAAAGACAAGTGGCGGGAAGAGGGCATCAAGATATGCGTCGAGATCATCCAGCAGATGCGGGAGATTGCGGGTGTGGCCGGCGTGCACATCATGGCCATCGAGTGGGAAGAGGCGGTGCCGGAGATCGTCAAGCAGGCGGGCCTGTACCCACGGCCGGAGCCGAAAGCCGAAACACCTGCGCAGCCCGCTGCGGCCTCAGGGTAGGAGACATCTATGACACAAACATCTATCAGTCCTAAATTGGCACGGGCTGTATTGGAAGAGACCGGTGAGAACGCCTATCTCTGCTATCAATGCATCAAGTGTTCTGCAGGATGCCCCCTGGTCGAGTACTTCGACCTGACACCCAACCAGGTGATGCGCGCCGTGCAACTGGGGCGGGAGGACCTGGTCCTCAACTCCAAGGCTATCTGGCTGTGCGCTTCCTGCCAGACGTGCACCACGCGCTGTCCTCAGGGGATTGACCTGGCCAAGATCATGGATGGGCTCAAGGCCATTGCCCTGGCGCAGGGGATCAAGCCCCGAGTTCCAGAGGTCGCCACGTTCCACAAGGTCTTCCTGCGCAATGCGAATATCCTTGGCCGGGCCTATGAGCTGGGACTGATCGCGGAAATGAACCTGCGCACACGCCAACCCCTGAAGGACGTGGGCATGGGCCTGGGAATGCTGGCCAGGGGCAAGGTGAAGCTCTTGCCGAGTCTGGCCCGGCCGCCGCGCCAGCCCAAACGCAAAGCCGGGCCCGGTGAGATTGCATACTATCCCGGTTGTTCCCTGCATTCTCTGAGCTCCGAGCTCGATGAATCGATGCGTGCTGTGTGTGACGTGTTGGGCCTCAAACTGGTGGAACCCGATGGCTGGACCTGCTGTGGCTCCAGCGCTGCCCACGGCGCTGACCACGTGACTGCTGCTGCCTTGCCGATGCAGAATCTGGCGTTGGTCGAGAAGAGCGGCTTCGCTGAGGTCGCTGCGCCCTGCGCGTCCTGTTTCTTCCGCTTCAAATCGGCGCTCTACGAGCTAGAGCGCGACGACGCGCTCAAGACTGAGGTAACCAAGCGCATCCGCTA
>CAYOEZ010000099.1:0-16322 GCA_964402955.1 uncultured Ktedonobacterales bacterium
GGGGGGAGGGAAGACGATGTTGAGCACGAGACAGGTCTTGCTGCACCGTGTGACCCAGGAACGCTCCACGCTGTTTTACTCTATCTTTTCTTTGCCTGAGGATGAACTTGTGCGCCGGCCACTGGTGGGAGATTGGTCAGCGAAGGACATCCTGGCGCACGTTACCTCGTGGGAGGTGGCGATCACCCACGCCATCGAGCAGTTCATGCGTGGAGAGCGTCCGGCAATGTTGGACATTGCCGATTGCGACGCCTGGAATGCGCACGAGGCGCAACTGAAATGGGACATGCCGTTGGCGCAGATCCGCGATGAGATGATTGCCGTCCGCCAGCATTTGCTCGATGCGGTTGCCGGCCTGCCTGATGACGCCTTCACGCGCCCGGGTCCGGCGCCAGAGCAACGGCCGTTCGTTCCGTCGATGCTCAATGCCGTCGCTGATCATGACCGCGAGCATTGGGCGGCGCTCATGGCGCACAAAGAGAAGTGGGTCGCCAGCCAGAGCGTGCAGGCTTGATCCTACTCCGCGCCAAGCAGGCGTTGGGCGACGAGCTCGGCGTTGATGCCCGTGACCTGGACGACCTTGTGTCGCCCGGTTGCGCCGCTGAGGATCGCCAGAGCTGAATGGGGTACGGCCAGGCGCCTGGCCAGAAGATCAAGCAATGCTTCATTGGCGCGACCCTCGACGGGCGGCGCCTTGAGACGGATCTTGATGGCGTCGCCGGCGAGTCCAACGACCTCGTCACGCCCCGCGCGGGGCGTGATTGTCAGTGTAAGTGACACGCCTCTCGCCGTGGTCTTGATCGCAGGCACATCGATCAATTCTATCGCGCTGTGGACAGGAGTCGCACGATGAACTGCTCGATCATCTGCAAGCCGATCAGTGCGACAAATGGGCTGAAATCTACCATGCCAAACGTGGTGAAGCGGCGCAGTGGGGCCAAAATCGGTTCTGTTATCTGATACAGAATGGCGATGATGGGATTGCCCTGCTGCGGCATCGGGTTGATCCATGAGAGTATGACGCGGATCAGGACTGCGAATTCCAGGATGCGAAAGAGAAGGACGACGAACGTCTGTAGAAACATGGGTCTGGTGTGCTCCTTTGGCCTGACAATGTGAGCGCTAGTGTAACATAAATATGATGCCTGGTCAATCGGCCGTGGCTGTGGACAGACAATTCGAGATAGTGTGGTGCTTCCACCACTGAGGACAAAGTGCATGGAGAACATCCCTTGGCCGGACGCTTTGACTCCTCCCGATGCCAATGGGATGCGCGTGTACGCGTATGCAATTCACTCTGTGTACTAGCTTGAAAATGCGTCTGTGGAGTGCGACGAATCCCTTCGTCGCAACGACGACAGGAGTGCCCGATACAGCGGGGCAGGCTCTCGTCGTACTCCACATAGCAGTACATTTTCATGCCCGGTTGTGCCCACGAGGGCATGACCAACTCTGTGGTTTTCAAGAGCACCGTTATCTTGAAATGTCTGGGCTGTCGGGCGGGAGGCGGGGGCTTATGACAGCCCCGGTCCCGCCAGGTTTATGGTGACATAAGAGCGTGGCATGAAGAACGAAACACGACTGGCAACTGTGATTGTGCTTCTGGCGCTGGCGCTCCGTCTGGCCCATCTGACGTTTCAACCACTATGGGCCGACGAGGGCTACAGCGTCTATTTTGCCAGTCTCAGCCCACTCGCGCTGGCCGCGGCGACCGCCGCCGATATCCATCCGCCGTTCTACTACTATCTGCTGAAAGTGTGGATGGCGCTCTTCGGCCCGGGGGAGTTCGCACTGCGGCTTCTTTCCGTTGTGGCCGGAACAGCAACGGTGGCCTTCACCTACGCCCTTGCGACGCGGCTGATGGGCAGGAAAGTGGCGCTGCTTTCTGCTCTGCTTCTAGCCGTGTCGCCCTTCCATGTCTACTATTCGCAAGAAGTGCGCATGTACGCGCTCGTGGGCATGCTGGCGGTGGCCTCGACGCTCTTCATGTTGCAGACATTCGATGCGTGGGCCGGGTCCTCTCTGGATAGCGCGCGCTGGCAGCGTGTGGCGCCGCTGCTTTATGCTGTGACGACGGCATTGGCGCTGTACACTCTGTACTATGCTGCTTTTGTACCAATTGCCCAGACGCTTTTTGTGCTGGTCCGCTATCGGCGGCAGTGGGGTGTGCTGGCGCGCTGGCTGGCTTTGCAGGCGCTGACCTTTGTTCTCTATGTCCCCTGGCTGGTTGGCGCGACTGGAGCGTTGGCAACCTATGTCGGTGGCAAGGTGGCGGTCGAGAAATTCTCCGCCATGGATCCGCTTTCGTTTGTGTGGCAGGTGTGTGCGGCGTTGGGCATGGGTGTGCCCTCGGCAGGCCGCACGCTGCTGACCCTCGGGGCGATTCCTGTGCTCGCCCTTGCTGTGGCGGGGGCGGCGATTGGTCTGCGCCGTACTCAAGCCGGACCGCGCAACAGTGGTAATGAGTCGCCGTCGCAGGGATTGACGCCGGGCGAGACCGTAATGGATCAGCGCCGGTGGTCGAGCGCCCTCCTGGCGTTGCTCGTCATTGTTCCAGTGGCGCTTGGCTACATTGTCAATCTTGTCTGGCCGTTCTCTCCGACCGGCTTTCAACGGCTGTTCATGTACTGTCTGCCTTTCTTGCTGATTCTGGTCGCCCGCGGCATCGAGTGGGGACTGACCGCGTCGCTGCCCGACCGGATGAGGGCAGCCATGCCGTTGGCGCTGGCCGTCGTTGGTGCGTTTGCGCTGGCCACGCTGTCCGACTTCTACGTCTCTCCGCGCTATGCCCGCCACGACTATCGTCCGCTGGTACACGACATGGCAGCGCTCGCTCATCCTGATGATGTCGTGATTGCTCTCTATCCGTGGCAGCTTGGCTTCGTACGCTCCTATTTTGTGGGGCAGTTGCCGCGACTTCTGTTCATTGACCGCACGGTGGAGTGGGCTTCCTATCCCGCGGTGATGCGGCAGGATTTGGATCGTCTGGGGCAGGCTGGCCGCCTGTGGTTCCCCAGCTTCGAGGGAGCAGGGGGTTTGCTCGAAGGTGCGGTCACGTCGTACTTGACCGATGCCGCCTATCCGGCGCTGGCGCGCTGGTATGGCGACCACCGCCTGCAGTTGTTTGCTTTTGGCGAGGCGGGCCCGGCGCGCAAGCGGGGCATCGTGGCGGGCGGGAGCGCCATGCTGGAGAGCACTGCCTTGAGCCTGCAGCCAGTTGAGGCCGGCAAAGATTGCGTAGGGATCGAGTTGCGCTGGCGCGGCGATTCGGCATTCCCGCCTGACGCCCAGGTGGGACTCCGCCTGGCCGATGACGCCGGCCGCTCCTGGGCCAGGCGCGACAGCAAGCCGCGCAACGGTCTCGGGCTGGGAGCGGCAGTGGGAAGCAACGCTGTCGTTATCGACCATCATGCGCTTGCCATTCCGGCGACGACGCCGCCCGGTGTGTATCGTATGCTGCTCAGCGTTTTCGACCAGGCCAGCAACACGGCGCTTGCACTCAGCGATGGCGGCGGCGCCAGCCTGGGCAATGAAGTAGAGATTGGCACAGTCGTCGTGACGAAGAGCAGCTATCATGCGCCTGTGCAGGCGCTGGACATTCCGACGCCGGCGGCGGCGCAGTTTGTGGGTGGGCCGCGGCTGGTGGGCTATCGCCTTCCGGTCAGCCTGAAGCCGGGCCATGTGGTTGAGATGGATCTGTTCTGGCAGGCGCAGGACAAGACTGTCGAAGATCCGATTCTGTTTGTCCAGATCAGGGATCGGATGAACAAAATATGGGGACTCTATGAGGGGCCGGCGGTGGCGGCGCAGTATCCACCCTCGCGCTGGTCAGCGGGAGAAGTGCTGCGGGGGCAGATGTCGTTCCTTCTCGCTCCCGATGCGCCGGGGGGCGAATACCGCATCGTGGTTGGCTTGCGCAAGGGGCGCAGCAAGGAGCGGCTGGCCCTGACCGGCGGAGGAACGGAGTTGGTCATTGGCAGACCCACCGTTGTTGCGCGGCCGCATGTGATGGCTCTGCCGCAACCGGGCACAGCCGTGGATGAGCGATTGGGCGACGACGTGCAGTTTCTGGGCTTTGACGGCGAAGTGCAGAGCGCCAGGCCAGGAGCGCCGTTGCCGATGACGTTGTACTGGCGGGCGTTGTCGCGCATGGACGTTGCCTACGTGGTCTTTGTCCATTTGGTGGATGAGAAGGGACGCATCTGGGCGCAGCGCGATAGCGAACCCGTCGGGGGCGACGTCCCGACCACCTCATGGTTGCCTGGTGAGGTGATCTCGGATGCCTTCCAGCTTGACGTGCCGGCCAATCTGCCGGACGGCCAATATCGGCTGCTGCTGGGAATGTATAACCGGGCGACACAGCGGCGTTTGGCCGCTCAGAGCAGCGGCAGTGGCCAAACGGCGGATACGGTTGTGCTGGGGCGGGTGCAGATCGGCCAATAGAGGGCAACACTGCCTGGCCTGCGCCACAGAAGCAAGGGGCGTGGGCTAGCAGTTTGCCGGAGAGCCGATGCTTGGGGTTCTTTTACACTGCAGAGATCGCCGAGAGAAGGACACAAAGGAGCCAGAAAAACCTCTGCGTCCTCTGCGTCTCTGCGGTCAAACAACACTCCCCGACAGGATCCTAGGGGCCTTTGAGCGCTTGCAGGCGGGTGCGGGCGTCGCTGCTCAGTTGACTGTCTGTGCCGATCTCCAGATAGCGCGTCAGTTCCTCGATCGCCTTCGCCTTATTGTTCGTCTCCTGATAGAGGACGCCAAGGGAGTAATGGGCGGGCGCCAGGTCGGGCTTGAGGGTGACGGCCTGGATATACTCCGTAATGGCTGCGTCGTAGCCGCCCGTGGCCGCCAGACCGGCGCCCAGGTTCTGCCGTGCCTCGGCGTCGTTGGGGTTGAGGCGGACGGCTGTGCGGAAGGCCTGCAGCGCCTCGTCCAGTCGCTGCAAACGAAAATAGGCGCTGCCGAGATTGCTCTGTGCAGCCTGATTATCTGGCTTGAGGCGGATGACCTCCTGGTAGACCATCACGGCGTCGTCGAAACGGTTCTGGTCGTAGAGATCCTTGCCGCGGCGCATGAGCGCCTGAATGTCTGTGCGGTCGATGCCGGCGAATGGCGAGTTGTCGGACGTCTGCGCCTGGCCGGGTGTTGTCGCAGCGGTGGGGGCGGAGTTCCTGTCCGAGAGAAGCAGGACGACGATGAGCACAAGGAAGAGCAGGGCAACAGCAGCGACGATGCGAACGTCCATGAATGGGCGCGCTTCGCTCGGCGGAGTTGCTTTCTGAGCCGGCCGGGCGACAATCGCCTCCTGCCGTGGTGTGGCTTCCGTTTTGGCGTCCGGCGCCTGTGGCGACACGGCGCGCACAATACGCCTGTGCCTGGGGGCAGCGCGATTCTTGCTCATCATATGCCTCCGTAGTCTCTACGGTTGCATGTATAGCACATTTTCGGCGACAAGGCAAGGGCCGAGCCTGCGCAACAGACATTTCAAGATAGTCGCAGCCTGACGACCACGGAACACACAGAACATACGGAAAGGCCCTGGGCGGGCTTGCCGGGGCAATTCGGCGCAGACTAGACCCTAATGCGCTCAGCCGCAGCTTTTTTCTGTGTGTTCCGTGTGTTCTGTGGTTCACATAACGTTATCTTGAATTGTCTGCCTGCGCAAGGTGAGCGTCAGCTTTCGTGACCGTGTAGAGCGCGGCCTCTTCCGCGCCGGAATGGGGGCTGTCGTTGCCGCCTGGCGGGCGCAAGAGAGCGCCTTACGACACGGTTTGGGAAGGATGGCGCTTTCGCGATCGTGTGGGGCGCGGCCTCTTCCGTGCCAGAACTTGCCTGTTCCCGCTCCTGGACGGCGCAAGGGAGCGTCTACTACACGGTTTGGGAAGGACGGAAGCAATTGGGAGGTAGCACGATATGAAGAGAATCTGGTCGCCGTGGCGACTGCGTTATGTTTCGACCGGGCCCAAGAAGGGCGGCGGCTGCATCTTTTGCGAGAAAGCAGCGGCGGCGCAGGCACAGGACCGCTCGAATTACGTCTTGTACCGTGGAGAGACGGGGTTGATCATCTTGAACCTCTACCCTTACAACAATGGCCATTTCATGGTCGCCCCCTATGCACACGTGCCGAGCCTGGAGAATCTGGATGCTGAAACACTGGGCAGCCTGATGGAGTTGGTGAAGAAGGGCATGGCTGCGCTGCGTCAAACGATGCAGCCGGATGGCTTCAACGTGGGGGTCAACCTGGGCGCGGCAGCCGGCGCCGGCATCACGGATCACGTGCACATTCATGTTGTGCCGCGCTGGAGCGGCGACACGAACTTCATGCCGATCTTTTCGGAGACGAAGGTCATTCCGGAGTCGCTCGACGGAACGTATGACAGGCTCAAGGCAGTTATCTAGCAGCCTGTCGGAGAGAGTTGTCTCGCCGCAGAGACGCAGAGGACGCAGAGGTTTTGATGGTTTTCGGTGCCCTTTCTCGGCGATCTCTGCGTCTCTGCGGTAGAAATGACCTCCGGCATCGGCTCTCCGACAAGCTGCTAGGCGGGAGAGAGCAGAGGGTTATGATTCTGCCTGTGCAGAACGGGCGGCTTGTGGATGATCACCAGTGCGGTGGTGTCCCCACTGGGAATCGAACCCAGATCCACGGATTAAAAGTCCGCTGCTCTGCCACTGAGCTATAGGGACACGGCGAAGTACAACATATGGTGCCTTAAGAATGGAGAGATACTACCGGTAGTATGTAAGGGCCAATTCGACGCTAAAACTACCTTCATTGACCCTTCCCACTGCAGAAGACCTCGAAAAAAACTGTCCGCAAAGGTGTGCAGCGGACTTTTCTCACCTGCACCAGGAGGGAACGCATGAATCGGATCACAGACCTTGATAAACTGATGGAAGGGTACCGCATCGCCTGCCTGGCCGAAGCTTGCCAGCCGAATACAGTCGTCTGGTACCTGCAAAAACTGTCCTACTTCAAGCAGTACCTGCTATCGACCAATCACTCGCTCGACATCACAACGATTGGTGCGGACGACATCAGGGCCTTTCTCACGCATCTGCGCACAGAGGTCAAAAAAGATTCCCTGAACCCATACAAGCCGGCCCAGACGGGGCAACTCTCGCCTTTGACCGTCCAAGGCTATGCACGGGCACTGAAGGCCTTCTTTTCCTGGCTGGTTCGTGATGAGCACATTGTAGCAAATCCCATGAAGTTCGTCAAGATGCCTAAGGCGCCAAAGATGATTGTCGCCACCCTGTCAGATGTCCAAATTCGCTTGTTGCTGGCGGCGATTGACCAGAAGAACCCGTTGGGCTACCGGGACTACTGCATGATGCTGATCCTACTCGACACGGGAGTGCGTTTGAGCGAACTGGTTAACCTGAAGATCGACGACGTTGATCTCGAACGTGGCCAGTTCAAGGTCATGGGCAAGGGATGGAAGGAACGAATTGTGCCCTTTGGCGCCAACGTGCAGCGGGTGTTGTGGCGCTACGTTCATCAGCACAGGCCTAAGCCCTTCCATGCTGGGATCAAGGACGCCTTTCTGACCGGCGAGGGTCAACCCATGACAGCAAGCTGGTTCTACCGGCGGGTCGTTGCGTGTGGCCACGCCGCCGGCCTTGAGGGCGTGCGTTGCTCGCCGCACACATTCCGCCACACGTTCGCCAAGAAGTTCCTGCTTAACGGCGGCGACCTGTTCACGCTGCAGAAGATCCTGGGGCACACGACCTTGGAGATGGTACGCAACTATGTGAACCTGGCGTCCAGCGACGTTGCCGCTATCCACCGCAGGTTCTCGCCCATGGACCTGATGCCGCAAAAGTAGACACGGCCCGGTTGCTGGCCCGGATTACGGCAGTGGCGCCCGATCGGCTGACATCGTCACGTCCACAGGGCTGTGCAGCCGCTGCTGTTTGACAAGGTGTTCGGCGTCCAAGTTGACGTAGCGACGGACGACCTCTAGACTGGTGTGTCCAAGGATGCGTTGTAGAGTCAGCAGATCGCCGCCGTTGCTCAAATAGAGGCGGGCGAATGTATGCCGGCAGGTGTGTGGGCCGCATCGCTTCACCTGCACACCTACCGCCTCAAGCTGTCGCCGCACGATGCGATACACCCAACCGGGCTTGATTGGCTTACCCTTTTCGCTCAGGAAGAGGTAGTCAGTATGGGGTTCGGCAGGCTGTACTGGCCGCGCCTTGCGTATGAAACGCCAGAGCGCTCGTTGAGCGGTCAAGCCCAGAGGAACCAATCTTTCCTTGTCGCCCTTGCCGCACACCTTGCAGAAGCCTTCCTGCAGGTTGACGTTGGACATGCGTAGTCCAACAAGCTCGGACACGCGCATGCCCGTATCAAAGAGGACAACCAGAATTGCGTAGTTGCGCAGGCCAAGGGCCGACTTAGTTTCCATGCTTGATAGGGTGCGCCTGACATCCTCTGCCGATAGCGACGGCATGAGATCCTGCGACGCTTTGGGCAGGCGCACTCCCTTCATCGGGTTCTTTGTGATGAGCTCTTCGTTCTCCAGCCAGTGGTAAAAGGCGCGCAGGCAGCGTACGTAGCCCTGAATGGTGTGGCCCGAAAGCTTGCGCTCCGTCGCTGGCTTTTTGGGGTTGTTGGCGTCGGCCTTGACATCTTGCTGAAGATGCTCAATAAAGCGGAGGATGTCGGGCCTTTGCACACAGCTAACGTCTGAAAGCCCGCGTTGCTCGCCGATGAACCGGAAGAAGTAGTCGAGCTTCTGTCGGTACCACGTCATCGTTCGTGTGCTCAGGCCGCCTGTCCGGCAGTACAGCATGTAATCTTCAATTGCCAGTTTGAATTCGTAGTTCATTTGGGTGTGCTCCTTGTTGACAACGACCGCTCAGCGCGGGTGATAGCCATCTGGGCTGGCGTCGTCCTTCCCGTGGAAACCTTAATACGATCATTTACCAGGTTGTGCAAAGAGAGTATATCCGCTTCCTGCCGCGCGAACTGCAGGGATCGTCACGCACCAACGGCCTCGCCTCTTGGGAACGCATGCTGCTTCATCTACCGATCAGCGCAGGGTGCAGACGCACGTCCGCGCAGATCCCAAAATGACGCCGTCCCACTGCACCTGCGAAAGCAGCCAGAGCCGCCAGAGGATGGCCTGAAGACCACCCTCCGGACGGCATATCCCTAACGACTAGCCCCTGCTGTCGGATAGTCTGGTTTGGAGCAGTGCCTTCAAGAACTTTGGCGCACAGGCTGAGCGTACGTCCGCGGGAGTCGCTCGCCGACCCAAGTAACCAGGAATCTGGAGAGGGGTTGGATCTCGTGCCCGCAGAAGGCCAGGAAACTACGCCTGGGCACCCTCACCCCGATCCATTCCTTCCGCTCGCTCTTAAGAACTGGCGCATCGGGTTCCTCTTGGACTGGCGCGTGACCCAGGTCGACGATCACACCGCATCGGTCACTCCGATACAGCTTCTCGTCCCCTGTGATCTGGTCACGGTCCAGCAGATCGCCTTCAGCACCGACAGGGAAGGAGCCGAATTCGTCGATCCAATTCCCGCACTCGTATCAGAGCTCACCAGTGCTGTTCTGGTAGATCATGGTGTTCGCCTCCTCTCAGATGACGCTTTGCCTGCCCAACTGAACTGACTGCCGCCAGGGTGCCCACAAAGTCAAGAGTGACCAAGGTCCTTCAACTCCCAGGTCGCTCGTCGTGACCCTTGACGTCGTGGTGGCGGCCTCACAGAGCATAACAGGCAAAGAATATCTGCCGCTTCCAGGCAATCAAGCGCTGATCATTAAGCGTCCGGCAGCCGGCGTCGCCCGGTGACACCGGCCCAGGTCTCGATCCGGACTATCGCCGCTACTGTCGTGTTCACTTGGTCTGTCTGCTTATCATCGGCGATCGAGTGGATGTCGCTGCCGCGATAGATGGTGCGCTGCTCCATCAGGCAGCAAGATCAAACCTCCTCTTTTGCTCCCTCACGCCCGATGGTTCCAGACGAACCCAGTACATCCGTCCCTGCAACTCGATGATCACTACAAGAACGCTCTCCTGGTGAAGGATGGCAGCGATCTCGCGTGCAGCATCGGAGAGAGGGGCAACGAGTGGCTCGGCGTCCGGGGAGTAGGCCCATACGGTGGTACTGGGCTCCATGATGACGCGGCTATCATCGCCGTGATACCCACCTGGGTGGCGGTAAAGCTGGGCGCCATGAAACTGCATGGTAAAAGCCCGAAGCGCCAGGTTCTCTGCCCGTGTGATCTGCTCAGAGGATACCGTCAGCCCGTTGCAGTCCATGTGTCCGAAAGCCATTTCAATGCGGTACATGATATACGCCTCCTTTCCTTGTACATAGGTGGCTCCACACCAATGCGGCGCGCAAGCTGTGGTGGAGCGGCACCCCAGACTTATCTTTCTCCCCATGTGTTGAAACCTCCCTGAGGAGGAGTAGCCCTCCAGGCCGCTCTGGTTCTGTTAATGCTGCACGATCCGGACCAGTTGCAACAGCTCCTCTCCATCAGCCTTCCTCCGGCGGTTGTGCTGGACGCAACCGGCACTGTGAGAGCAGGGTCTTGCTCTGCACATGGTGTGCTAAGCACCCCCATCACCCATGTGCAACTACCGATAGGCATGCTGTGCGCCCTTGCTTTCACAACAGCAATGGGTCCGAGCCTGCAGCAAACCGTCGAAAAACTGGTGTTGAGGCATTCCAGCCACTATTGCTCAGCCGGCGGCCCCGACTGTGCGGCGTTTCCTCAGCAGCGTCGGTCTGCCGGCTGCGGGCTGCCATACGCTGTGTTAGGCATACTGCCCCCGACTGGTTTGCGTTTTTATTCTCCATTCTCTATCCCTTGTGACTCTTCCTCGTACGAGCATACAGTCCATCGCTCCTACACGATCAATGCGCTGCAGTCGTTGCCGCCAGCCACCCTCCAGATATCCTCGGACAGGATTCCCTCATGCATGGCCTCTGCGAACGTTGTGAACCAGAAGATCCGTCCGCCGCCGGCCTTCTCCGTCGTGGCACGAAGATTGGCCAGTCGCTTGGCCGTTGTGGTGACGGTGAGAATGCGCAGGCTACGCGTCTGGTAGCGCGCCTCATACTTCCCTGACGTGACGTAGGCGAGATAGGCAAGGACGCGCGTTCGCCAGCGCGGGTTGCTCATCGTCGCCTGATCAAGCTCCAGGAAGAAATGGGCTCTCCTGTCGCCGATGCGCAGGACAACATAGGCATCCGGCAGAACAGGCACGCGCTGGCTGCGTCCTTGTGACACGTTCAAGACAACATACTCTCGCATGTGTTCCGCCTTGAGCTGGGCGTCATCAAGCCATTTGTCGATTCTGTACCCCTCACTCTGGGCGGCCAGGGTCAGAGCGATCCTGACATCATTAGTCCTGAGCGTATGCTCCAGGAACAGCAGACTCACCTTCGTTCGGCGTTGATCCCGGTCAAAACCGGCGCCCCAATAGCCGGGCTCCGGCGTGCTGTCACTGTCAGAGATGAGGCGTGCACCCTTGGCCGTCAGACGGTAAACAGGACGCCATGCCCAGGCGCCCGCCCGCACCGGCGCGGGAAAACGTTCGAGATATCCATTATGGTAGAGCAAGCGCAGACGCCGCCGGCAGATGCTGGTCTTGGTCGGGTGGTCCTGACCTGCGTCCGGCTGAAACAGCAGTTGCTCAATCTGCTCGCGCGTCATGATGCGGTACTCGCCCACGTGGCGGAGAATCAGAAGGTCCCGATCCGTGACCGTCATGGCCGGAGGCTCTTTCGCCCGTTTGTAACGCGGAAGCCTAAGCGTCTTCATAGTCTGCAATGGGTTTGCTGCGACGATAGTCTCGCTCACTGTCAATCTCCTTTCGTAGGTCACTCTTCAGCCGGCCGTATAGTCTGCCGGACAAGGCGCACAACTGGTTGCGCACCTCATAAGCCTCGTCTGTCATGACGGGATCGGGCATGTCCAGCGCCCGCAGCTTGAAGGGGCGAGATGCCCCTCTTATCCTCACCCAGAACTCTCGTGGTTTGAGGTCAGTCAGTCGATGAACCTGATCAGCAAGGGATGGTACGGTCACGTTGTCCTTCAAGTAAGGAATCTGCAACTGCCCCATGCGCAACCACTCGACGTCGTGTTGCGATCTGGCGCCGAAGCCTGGCGGGAAAATCTCGTGGGCCAGGACAGTGGCGTCCTGATAACCGATGCGGAAAGCTGCTATCGTGCCGGTCGTATTCAGGACAGCCGAGCGCAGCGGAGCCGCCAACTGATCAAGGTATTGGTGAGCGAGAATGAGTGACAGGCCATACTTGCGCGATTCTGAAAGGATGTCCTGGATGTTGTCGGTCGTGTAGTTCTGAAACTCGTCCAGGTAGAGGTAGTACGGCGAACGATGCTGGCCGTCGGCCCGAGACAGAGCCGCCTTCTGCAGATGAGCGACAAGGAATGCGCCGAGCAGCGAGCTGTTTTCCTCGCCCAGTACGCCCTTCGATAGGTTGACCAATAGCACCAGGTTCTTGTCCAGCACCTGGCGGAAGTTGATGGTGGACTTGGTTGAGAACATCAGTCGCATGTCAGGGTCAAAGAGCAGTGCGCCGATCTTGTTCAGCACCGGCGCTGCCCATTGCTGAGCGGCTGCTGGGCTCTTGGGAAACTCGAACTCGAAGAAATCGACAACATCGCGATTGCGGGCACGCTGCAGGTGCTCTGCGCGCATATCCTTGTCGTAGAGGAAACGCGGCAGGGCACCGAGAGGTAAGTTCAGCTCGGCCAGTGCCTGAAAGCTGAAGGCAAGCAAACGCACCATGCGCGGCGCTGAGCTTGCATCCAGCTTCCAGATCTTGAGCACAACATCGGTCAGGAAGGACGCCAGGCGAGCGGGCGAATATCCTTGGACGGCCTCCAGAGGATTGAAGCAGACTGTCCACTCACGGATCGTGGGATCTATGAGGATGACGCGTTCGGCGAGGTCTGGCTGCTTGTACAATAACAGGGCGGTTCTGGATAAGACATGTTGGTAGAGGTCGCCATGTGGGTCCAGGACTGCGACCCCATGACCAGCCGCAATGTCCTGCATAATCCAGGACTCAAAGACGCGCGACTTGCCCACGCCCGGCTGCCCGATCGAATAGCAGTGCGTAGACCGAACGCGTTCGCTCAGCGTGGCCGGAGAGGTGCTTCGCATCAGGTCAGCAAGATTGGTCATCACTGTCGATCTCCCATCTGGAAACCCGACGGGCTGGCTGGTTGGCCCGATTGCAGGCCGGCCAGGAGCCCATGGATAACGCAGATTGTGAGAATAGGCTGGCTGGCAGGCAAGCCGGCTACGAGAATGCTCACGAGCCCGATACACAGGGAGAGGGCGACCGTTGCCAGCAATCGCCATGGCAGCGCATAGATATCAACATGACAACGAGCCTTCAGCGCCGGTGCAACGGCTGCCAGGACAGCGGCGTAGAGACGGAAGGACAACAACATTGCGCGCCGTATCAGTCGAACGGTTGCGGGCAAGACGAACGGCAGCAGCCGCAGCGCTGCTGCGAGGCCGGTGAATACCAGACCCAAAAGCCCCAGCAACGAGGCCAGGAGCACCTGCAAGACGACCCCGAACAGTCCAGAGATCATGGCTTTCCTCCTTTGGCTAGCTTGTCCACCACTCGTCAATCACGATCCAATAATTGTCTTCGGTCACGGCGACCAGCATGGGATCGACGAGTACTGCCGCGGCGATGCCGGCGGTTGCCGCAGGGACAGCGATTGCCGCGGCCAGAGCAGCCACCGCGCCAACAATCACTTTGGCGGCCAAGGGCACGATGATTAGCAGAATGGCCGCCGCCGCTAGTCCAGCGGCCATGGTCGGTTCGACTGCCGGGTGTTGCACCTGTACTTGCTCCGCATCCTGCTGTGCAGCCCCCCTGCCTGCTTTCAGGTAGGGGGGCGCCTCGTGGATGATGACGAACCCTTGGGGACGAATGCCGGCTTCGTACATGGTCCGTACTCTTTTGAGCGCCTTGTCTGGGATGGGACTACCGTCTGCTTCAAGCGGCACAAACAACCAGTCGCGGGCACGGATGGGTGAGCGTGGGATGGGTGCTCGCCATAACACGCGTGCATTCCAATATTCGCGATCAGAGAGCTCCAGCACCGCTCTTGCTTGCGGGCTCGTCAGCCTGGCTGAGCGCTGGCGGAGCGGTTCCACGACTTGCTCAAACATGGTCATTCTCCTCTTGCTCGATTGAGCTGAGCAGTGTATAATAGGGGAGCGATCGCTCCTCACCAAAGTATTATAGCGACTGATCGAGCCAACTCATCATTGCGCGCGATGAACTTCACGGATTTCCTGCAAGCTGCCGGATGCGCGTCTTTGATGGCGCTATCCTGGAGAAAACAACAGGTAGTATTAAGATTGTGGCGAACCGCGGCACGAAAGGGCTTCTGGCAGGCATCAAACCTGGAGAAATCCACGGGTTTGCGATGGTCGTCTGCACGGTAGAATAGGAAACCTCGGGGCACGACGGACTAAACCTGGAGGTAATGACAGGTGTCTGATGCGACCAGCGGCGCTGAGGAAGGAGCAAGGCACGATCTGGGTCGGCTGACGGGAGCAGAGTGCCGGGTGTTGTACTGGCTCTGTAAGGGGCTAGACCCGGTACAAATAGCTGAGCGCATGACTTGCTCAGAAAGCGCGGTCCGTTCCCAGTTGACAGGCATCTACGCCAAGTTTGAACTGCAGAAGCTCCCGGCTCGCAACAGGTTCTATTTGCTGGACAGAGTCTACTGTCCGTTGCATGAAAAACTGGTGAAGGATCCCGAACGAGACTGCCGCAGGACGCGAAAACCCCGCACCAAGTCGCCCGAAACCTCTGGTCAAGGGGCTCGTCAAGGGGATGCAGAAGCACCACCGTCGACCGGAGATGAAGGCGCCGACGCAGGCGAGGAAAGCATTGAAGAACCGACGACTCCAGCCGATCCTCGCATTCTGGCGCTCGTCAAGCAGGATGAAGAACTAGGAATCATCCCACTGAATAGGAGTATAATCGTGAGACCCGATTATCCCTGGGTACTGATCCCGAAAGAGAAACCCAAACAACCTTGGTTGACGTATTTGCTTCTTGTGCTGGTGGGAGTTCTAATCGGTGCAGTGCTGCTGTATGCCATCATGTCGGGGCGACCGGTGCCGCCGCCTGGTCCCGGACCAGCAACTTCTACGCCCCAGTCCAACCCACAGCAGCAACCAAGTAGCGGCGCTCGGCCGAGTGCTACCGCTGTTCCTGCTGCGCTATCGAATGTACAGTTACCGAACCCCGGGTCAGTGATTGCGGCGGGACAGCCCTTCACGCGAGGTGGAGTGACTGTGACGGCGCGTCGGCAGTTGTATATCAGTGGTCTGTTTATCGGCGTTTCGTTTGACGTTCAAAATGGCAGCTCCGATCAGATTGTCGTCAGGTGGAAACCATCGTTTTTGCACCTAGAAGACGACCGAGGGCGTGTATATCACCAACGCTATGAGGATTCGGCATACTTCAATCAAGTCTACCAATTCAGCGTAGCTCCGGGCGCGTCGCAGACCATTAGTGCCTCACCCCAGGGCTACTTTGACACTTCCTATGCCATCTGGGAAGGGCAAATTGACCCCAAAGTGAAGTACCTCATCTTCAGAGTTGACGACTTTGCGGGCCTTTCGAATCTCTCCTGGAGGTTCGATATGTAGATCGCCGGCAACTGCGACTGAGCCTCAGCCGCAAGACTCGCGGTGTGCTGTTGACCCTCTTGGGCCGTCCGGATTTTGGGCATTGACAAGCAGGCCATAGGTCAGTATGATCGACATAGAAATGGGCGGAGTACGCCCCACAGACTATGGACTTGCCCTATCTTGACCACTTCCATCTGAAAGAAGAGCCATTCTCGACCTCTCCCAACCCGAGGTTCCTCTTTACGTCCCCGGTCCACCATGCTGCTGTGCAGAAGATCCGCTACGTCGTCGCCGCCCGCAAGGGGCTAGCTGTGTGCTTTGGCCGGCCAGGCATGGGCAAGACGACGCTGGCCCGCCTACTCTACCAGACGTTCCTCGACGACGGATTCCGTGCAATCTTCCTCACCAACCCCAGTTTCCCCACACCCAATCAGTTGCTACGTGCCGTCATTCAAGAATACCAGGTAACCAAAACCGCCCGCTCCTTCCTCGATCTCCTCCATCTGTTCAAGTCATTCCTCTACGAAGAGGCCATCGAGCGCCAGCACACATTGGTCTTGCTCATTGACGAGGCCCAGACCCTGCGCTACCCACTGCTGGAGTTGCTGCGGCAGATCGTCAACTACGAGAGCAACGACCAGAAGTTCCTGCAGGTGGTGCTGT
>CAYOEZ010000100.1:0-16278 GCA_964402955.1 uncultured Ktedonobacterales bacterium
AGGCGGGCGAGCAGGCTGTGGATGGCCTGGATATGTATCTGGCCTTCGATCCCAACTATCTGCGTGTTACGGACGCGCAGGGAACTGCAACCGACACCGTTAGCGCTGGCGACAGCTTCCCGACCGTGCTGCAGAACAGTGTGGACAACGGCTCGGGACACATCAACTTTAGTGCTGGCATCTTGAGTGGCGCCCCCATAACAGGTACGGTCCGGGTGGCTCGTTTCTATGTGACAGCGCTGCGCGAGGGGTACTTTGGGTCGACGCCGATCGTTTTCTCACGGCAGTTGCCGCGCAAGACGGATGTGGCCTCTGCTGGCAACTCGGTGTTGGCAAGTGCAGAAGGTGGGCCTCTCAACATTCCACGCACGATGCTCTGGTTTCCCGTGATTGTCAGCGACCGGGCGATGCCGCCAGTGACCACAAACCCCTGGTGATCAGAACTGCCTGGCGGGGCAGTACGACGCCGTCATGGCCTTTACCTTTCCGGAGGACGAGATGAACGTCAGCAACCAGTACAGGCGCATCGGTCTCTGCCTGTTGATCCTGGCACTTGTCATTGCTTTGGGAGCAGCGGGAGCGTCGGCCTCGCCGGCCGGCTCGGTCGCGCCGAGTGCTGGCCCAGCAGCCACGGCAACTCCAGTGCCTTGTGGCACGGCTGCGTCCGTGACGTGGAGTCCTGCCAGTTCGTCAACCAATCCATACACCTCGTTTGCCCTTCGCATCTATATCAACGTGGCCGGAGGATTGGCGGTCGACGGGGCTGACGTGAACTTTGGCTGGGATCCAACCTATCTGAGTGTTCAGAGCGTGCAGATTGGCTCCTCCTTCCCTAGCGTGTTGAAGAACCAATCAACTGGAGCGAACTCATGGTGGATCGCGGCGGGCAATACGAGCTCCAATCCCCCATTCGGGAACCTTCTGTTCGCCACTGTCAACTTTCGCTCGTTGAATGGACTTGTCAACAACACACCTCTGACCTTTGGATCCATTACCGTGAGTTGCGGGGTCAGTGGCGCTCTGAATGTTAGTAAGGGCGCAGGCTATGTCACCATTGTGGCCCCTCCGCCGACGGCGACTCGTACCCAGACGCCCACCATCACCCCGACGCCGACGCCTGTGCGGGGCAATCTGTGCCTGCAGACGTATGAGGACGTGAATCGCAACGGCACGCGTGATCAGACGGAGACTCTCGTTTCCGGCAGCATGATCACCGTCACGGATGCACTCTCCAACGTGGTCGCCACATATACCGGTGACGGAGTAACTGATCCTTATTGCGTCAGTCTCCTGCCCGGCGTGTATTATGTTGCCGAAAAGGATCCGCCGCGCTTCAGCGCGCCTATCCCAGAACGCTGGAAGGTGACCGTTACACCTCTCGATACCGTGCAAACGTATTTCGGCGTCGCACCGGAAGCCGCAACTGGGGCAGGCCACGACTTTCTCTCCCCTTCTGCTGGAGGCGGGGGCGGCCCGGGCCTGAAGGCGTGTGGGACAGCGGCGTCGGTGGTGTGGGGACCGTCGTCAGTGACGGTCAACCCATACCAAACGTTCAACCTGAACATATATGTTAATGTCGCGGGCGGAGCCCAGGCCGATGGCGCTGACGTGACCTTCTCCTGGAACCCGGCCTATCTGAGCGTGGTAAACATCGTGCCCGGAGGTGGCTTCCGCGATCACATATACATGAGCATCGGCACCAGTAGCGCACGCTATGCTTCGGGTGCGCTGTCAGGCGATCCGCCAGCAGGCAGCATTCACATGGCGACTGTCACCTTCCGTTCTCTGTCGACGCTGGTGACCAATTCCCCCCTGACATGGGCCGGCTTGAGTGCTGCCTGCCACACTGTCCCCTTTACCTCGGTAGGCGGCAGCACAGGCTATGTGAACATTGTCCCCCCGCCACCGACAGCAACGCGCACCCAAACGCCCACGGTCACCAGCACACCGACGCCTGTGACATCCGACCTGTGTGTGCTAGTATATAGCGACACTAACAGTAATAATTGGCGTGAGGCTGACGAAGCGCTGGTCGCCGGCGAGATCGTGTCGGTCACAAACGCCACCACAGGCCTGTACGTCGGCGCCTACACGACAAACGGCGTCAGTGAGCCGTACTGCTTCCGCGTTCTGCCCGGTTCCTACATCGTCTGGGGCAAGGACCCGGCAGGCTATGGTGGACGCAGGCCAGAGCAATGGGGCGCCGGCCTCGGACCTGACACGGAGGTCGAGGTGGGCTTCGGCCTTCAGCTATCCTCGGGCCAGACGCCCAGTCCCACGCCGACCACACAACCAAGCGCCACGGCAACGCAGACGCCCATGAACACGGCCACGCGAACAGAGACGCCGACGGCAACTCACACGATGACAAACACAGCCACACCAACTGCTGTGCCAACGGCTACCTTGACGCCTACGGCAATAGCCACCGCAACAAGCACAGCAGAGCTCACCCCGACGTACACGGCAACGGTGACGCGGACGGCCACAAAGACGCTGGCCACAACACCGACAGAAACGGCAACGAGTTTGCCTGATATGACAGCAACGCCCACGCCGAGTGTCACATGGGACGCGACGCCAACGCCGACAGCGACGGCGTCTACGTCGCCAGTCGTCACTGAAACCCCGACCAGTACGCCCACTCCTGTTGCCGCCGAGACAACGGTCACTGCCACTGCCACGGCCACTCTGCCAGCGCCGACACCTGTGCGCTATTCCGTTTTCCTGCCGTACATTGTGGGCGACAACCCCGGCCGTATCTTCCTGCCTTACATTGTGAACGATCTGGGTGAGACCAGCAGCCTCATCTTGCCCATCCTGCAGGTGCAGTAGCATGTCTGCGCTGTCTAGCGCCCGTTGGTGGCAACGCCTTGTTGTCCTGTCTCTAGCCGCTGTGCTGGCCCTGCTCTGTGTGCCGCACACCCTGGCCGAAGACGGCCCCATGTACAGTGTGCAGGAGCGCTTCGGCGTCGGAGTTGCCCGCCAGTATGGTGATATCATTGACTACGATGTGGCCAGCTTGCATATCGGCTGGTACAGCGACTGGAGCTACAACGCGCAGCCGCAGCGACCCGGCGGGATTGAGTACGTACAGCTTGTCAGAACGCAGCCGGACGGCGCTGCGCCGGATTGGGACGTCCTGAGCGCGGCAGTGCGCAGCAATCCCGGCGCTGACTGGCTGATCGGCAATGAGCCAGACGCCCGCCCAGGTGTGCAGGACTCCCAGCCGGCCGCCAGTTATGCCAAGGCCTATCACGATGTTTACACATTCATTAAGGATCAGGACCCGACTGCGCAGGTCGGGCCGGGAGGCGTCATCCAGCCTACTCCCCTGCGCCTGCGTTACATGGACATGGTGCTGGCTGCCTATGAGGAGCAGTACGGTGCGCCCTTTCCCGCAGACGTTTGGAGCACACATGTGCAGATCCTGCAGGAGTCGCGCGAGGAGTGGGGTGCGGGCATTCCACAGGGCATTGCCGATGCCACCGGCCGGCTCTACTCGATTCAGGACAATGCTGGTACGCTGATCTTTCAGCAGTTAGTGCGTGAGTTGCGAGCATGGATGGCGGCGCGCGGCATGCGCAACAAGCCGCTTATCATCTCGGAATTTGGGGTCTTGATGCCCTCGCTGTACCTTTGCTACTGCTATGACCACGCCGCTGGGGATGCCATCGTTGCCAGTTTCATGCGGCGCAGCTTTGACTTCCTCCTCAATGCCAGAGACCCGGACCTGGGGTACCCGGCCGACCAGAACCGGTTGGTACAGCGCTGGTCGTGGTACAGTCTGAATGACAAACTGTACGATGTCCCGCCATACGGAGAAGGATACAACGGCTCCCTATACGACTTCAGCCAACGCCAGTTCCCTGGGCGGCTGACCGTCTTTGGCAGGGTGTTCATGGATTACATGCACCGTCTGCTCTTGCCCAACCAGCGCTATTTACCGTTGACCGTGCTGCAATGAGAAGACGGCGCATTCTCTGGTTTTGCCGCGCCGTTGCGCTCGTCATGCTCCTGGCAATGGTTTTTGCAGGGTTCGTCTGCGGCTACCACGGCCTGGCATCTGCCCGCATCATCCGCTCGCATCTGGCCTTTGCTGAACGCATGGGCAGCGGCAGCGTGGCAGGCGCAGAGCTTGGACCGGAGGTCGACGCGCTGCAGTCCGATCTGGCGGCTCTGCAATCCCACCTGACCAGCATCCGGCGCTATGGCGCGCCATGGCTTTGGTTCATGCAGAGGGCAGGGCGGCTGCCGGTGCTGGGCGCCGATGTGCGGGCGTTGCCGTATTTGCTTGAAACCAGTATTGAGCTGGTTACCGCCGCTCGCTCCGGAGCTGCCCTCTTGCCGTCGCTTCTGGAAACGGCGGCGCCGAGGGATGCCCCATCCGGGCGACCGGCGTCGCAGGCGCTGCTCGATGTCCTGAGAGACAATGGCCCCGCGCTGCAGTCAGCGCGACGTCACCTGGCTGCCGCTCAGGCTGTGTCCAGCCACATGCGGACACAAAGCTTCCGTACAACTGTTGGCTCGTATGTGCAACATCTGGAGAGATACGAGCGTCTGCTGGAGATGGCCGTCGAAATGGCGGATGTGTTTCCTGCCGCCATCGGTAACGAGCGCCCTCGAACATACCTCTTGATTGCGCAAAACAGCGACGAACTGCGGGCTACTGGCGGCTTCCTTTCCGCCGCAGGAACGGTCACGCTCGATAGAGGGTGGGTCATGCAGTTTAGCCTGCAAGACAGCTACGCCGGCGATGATCTCACGGTACCCCATCCCGCGCCGCCAGAACCGCTGCTCCGCTACATGGACATCGGCGTTCTGCTCTTGCGGGATGTGAACTGGTGGCCAGACTTCCCGACATCGGCCGCAATGGCGATGCAGGTTTGGGAATCGGATGGGAATCAGCAGGTTGATGGCGTGATTGCGCTTGACCTGGAGGGGATGCGCCTTCTGCTTGAGGGACTGGGGCCGGTCAAGGTAGCGGGCGAGGAGCAGCCAATTGACGCCGGCGAGCTGACCCAGATCCTGCGCCAGAAGTGGGGCATTGTGCCCGAGGGCGTGGAGGAGATGGGCGCCTGGTTTCTACAGCGCAAGGATTTCTGGCCGCTTCTGGCGGGCGGCGTCTTGGCCAAACTGCAGGGTGACCTCGGCACAGACAATCTGCCCCGCCTGGCACGCGCCCTTAAGAGCGCCATCGATAGCAAGCATCTGCAGGTCTATGCCAACGACCCCTCCTTGCAGTCGCTGATCACCAGGCTGGGAGCCGACGGGAGCGTAAGGCCAACGCCGGGTGACTATCTGATGATCGTGGACAGCAATGTGGGCTTCAACAAAGTCAATCCCAACATCGGACAAAGCATCGAGTATGCTGTGAATCTGGCCGACGCTGAGCACGTCCAGGCTGGTTTGACGATTCGCTACACGAACAATGCCACTATTCGCCTTCCCGAGTGCGTCTACGGTCCGGCTTACGGCCTCACCTACGACGATATGCTGCAGCGCTGCTACTGGGATTACGTGCGCGTCTATGCTCCTGCGGGCAGCATAGCGCTGCTCACTCGGGACTCGCCGGACGTGGAGGTCAGCCGGGAGGGAGACAAGCGCACCTTCGCCAGCTACTTCGTCCTTGCCCCCGGGGAAAGCTACAGTCTGCATCTGGACTACCTGCTTCCTCAGGGCGCAGTCCAGGCGATCGGACAGACATACCGCTACACGCTGCTTGTGCAGAAGCAGGGCGGAACCGCAGGACATGCCCTTCGCCTCAGCCTGGCGCTTCCGCATGGAGCCCGTCTCCTTGCCGCCAGCCCACAGCCGAACTCGGTTGCAGGCGGCACACTGATCTTTGGGACCACTCTAGATCGTGATCTGACTTTCGAGGTGACCTATGTCCCCTAACACTGCGCCGGCCGGCAGGAGCGGGCCGCAAGAGCCGCGGATTGCGAGCGCTGTCCTTCCTGTTGCGCTTTCCCTCCTGCTCCTGTTTGTTCTGTCGTCGGCCCCCGCGTCCTGGGCAGGGACCACTGCAACCGTGCCCAGGGAGACGCCCACACGCGGGGTAACACCCGGTGTCCCGCCGACAGAGACGTCGGTCCCGACGCCTTTGGCTACCCCTTTACCGACGCTGACTGCGGCGCCCACAGCCACAGCAGCGGCAACTACGGCTCCTGGTCAGCCGACAGGTACGCCTGTTCCTGTGGTGCCCACAGCGAACGCGACGGCAACGCCAGTGCCCGTGTATCCGACTGTGCCGCCAACCCCAATCACCCTAACAGCGTCGCCCACGCGCGCACCTGCCACCGGCTCACCGACTGCGTTGCCACGGGCTACAGCGTCACCCTCGCTAACCGCTCAGCCTGCAGCAACGGCCCAGCTGGCAACACCCACCTGGACGCCGCTGTCGCCTGCCGCCGTCGCACCTGCAGGGGGTATGTGCGGGGACGCATCGAGTACATCGCTGACAATTCGCTGGCCAGACGGCCGGGCAGTGCTCGAACTCCCAACAGGGAGCATAACCGGGCCCGTCTGTATCTTTCTGGAGCCACTTGAATTGGCAGCCCTAGCGGCGCCGCCGGCCGGCTTCCGCCTGAACGCGCCTGCCGCCCGGATTAGAGCCACTGATGCTGGTGGAGGCGCACTGGCAAGCTTCGCCTTTGCCTTGCCAACCACCCTGACACTGCTCATCGAGTCCGGGGCTAACTCGACAACTGGCTTTACTTCTCTGGAGGTGGGGTTCGTTGGCGAGACGAGCATGGACTGGGCATTGCTTGAGATTGACCGCGATCCCAACGGGGCCGCTGTCAGGGTCCATCCCCGCTGGCCGGGCGCCTTTGCGCTTCTTCTTCCCACGACTGCCCTGGTTGCGAACAAGCCGGCGGGCGTGGCCGGTCCTCCACCCGTGCCGCCTGCTCTGCTTCTGATTGTCATTGTCTTCGCCGTGACTGCTGTCGCCCTGCTGATCTGGCACAGACGCCTCTAGATCGAGCGCCGTCACACAGAGAGTGAATCGAACGCCGCAGCGTTTTTGCTACACTGGTGCTACAATGGGGTGTCGACCCGCTTGTGCAGACGGGCACGATGTGCTCAGATATGACTATTGTGTGCTGCTTCAGTATCAATTGTGTTCAGATGCTACTGGCGGCGCATGGCTCAAGCCATATTTAAGGAATTGCCCTGAGGGAAAGTGTGAACACCCTTGCGGACGATACTGGCGATGCGATTGCTTCTGGCGTGCGCATCCTCGTTGCCGACAACGATCCTGACGCGCTGCGGACGCTTGTTCCTGCTTTGCAGCGCTCAGGATACATCGCCGTGACAGCTGACGGCGGGTTGGACGCACTGCGCGCTCTCTTCGCCCACCACCCCGATCTTGTGATACTCAGCCTCTCTTTGCCCGGTATGGATGCCTGGACGGTCTTGGAACGCATGCGCGAGGTCACAGACATCCCCATCCTGATTGTCTCCACCAAACACGCGGTTGGCCTGCGCCTGCGGGCTTTTGAGTTGCGTGCCCAGGACTTCATTACGAAGCCGTTCCACCTGGATGAGCTTGTCTTGCGCGTCAAGGCAGCGCTGCAGCGCAACGCTGCTCTAGGGAACGGAACGCGCTTCGTGTACGATGACGGCATCCTGTGCATAGACGGTCGCAATCGCGAGGTGAAAGTGAACGGCCAGGCTCTGGACGTGACGGCTAGGGAGTTGGATCTGCTCCTCTTGCTGGCTCGCCAACCTGGCCGCCTGGCGTCGTACTCTGATCTTGCTGAAAGCCTACCCTGGCTTGCCAACGAGCATGGCGCGACTGTCCTGCGTTCCGCTGTCTATCGACTGCGCCGCAAGCTGGCTCTGGCAGCCAGTGGTCACAGTTACCTCCTGACGCAACGCGACCTGGGCATCCGCCTCAACACCAGATAGTGTGTGGGCCGCGTGAGCGGGCAGCAAAGACCCGCTACATATGGCTCGGTGCGCGATCGGAAAAGCAATGTGTGTTTGCATACTCTTGTCATACGCACTGCAAACGTAATTGTAACCCAACTGCTACTCCCTCGTCATCTATCGGTGTTACACTGTCTACGTAGATAATGCTGGGTACAACTCAGCGTGACACAATGCTTGTCCCCTGGAATGTCGCTCACTGGACTCTTCTCTTCCGTCCGCATCTGGCGTGGTGTTGGCCCAACGTCATGTAGGCTTTGAGGTGGGTACGTTGCTGTGGCAGAAGTCAGCACACGACGCATTGTTCGGCACTGAGCATTCGCCTATCTTCCCTGGGGAAACGTGTCACGTTCTAGTGGTGTCGGCTGACCGTGTTGTCGTGGACCTGGTGCGTGGAGCTCTGGCTGCCGCTGGTTACATGCTCCACGTCTTCGCGGGCAGCGACTCCGCCGGCGTGCGCGTTTTCGCACAGAGGGTTGATGCGGTCATCATAGACTTGACGTGCGCCGCATCCCCGGGCAGCCGCGATGATCTTGCTCGCATTGTCCAGCTTGCCGGATGCCCCTGTCTGGCGCTGTCCGGGCGTGGTCGTCTCGATCAGCGGATGATGGCTTTGCAGGCAGGCGCTGCTGCTGTGCTCAGCCGTCCGTTGCAGGCCACTGAGCTTGTTGCCCGGCTCGGGGCACTGGTTGCGACCAATCGGATTGATCGCCGCATATCTGCCGTTTTTCTCTCCCCGTGTGTCGCCGTTGACGCCGACGGCTCTATCATTGCCTGTCATGATTGCCTGATCAGCCTGACCGCGCAGGAAAGCGTCCTGTTGCGCCATCTTGCCCAAAACGTCAATCACATCGTCGGCTACGCCTTCTTATGCGATATCCTGGATCTGCCCCCTGATGCTGCTGGACTCATGGCCCTGCGCCAGTTGATTGTCCGTTTGCGGCGCAAGCTCTGTGATGACCCTGCACGGTCCCTGCACCTTCACACCGTACGCTATCTCGGTTATGGCTTGCACGTGCGCGAGGATGCTGCTGTTGGCGGCGCGCAACTCGCGCCGGCACAGCAGGTCGAGAAGGCCGGGTACCAGGCAGTGCCTTTGTAGTGTGTGTACAGCGCGATTGAGCCATGATGGGCATTGCGTCTGCCTGACGTCGGGTGCGTCTCGGTGGCGTTTTTATGCTTGCATGAGGAAACGGCAAGATGGAGCGCCTGCTGATCGTGAGTTCTGATAGTGCTCTGGTGGCGGCTCTGGCCGCCGACGTCGCGCGGCACGATGGGTTGTCCGCCGCCACGTCGGAGGTACACGAGACGATACGGGTTCTCTACGAGCTGCAACCTGCCGCAGTTGTGCTCGATCTCAGCGTGGGGCAGGGCGCCACGCCGTGGCTGATCTTTGCACGTATACGTGAGGTCTGCGAGACGCCGATCCTGGTTTTCACCGCCGATGCGAGCGACGAAACACGCATTGAGGCGCTTGAGCGTGGCGCCGATGATGCTGTCAGTGTGACGTGTACCCCCTCAGAGATCCTGATGCGGGTGCGCAATCTGACGCAGCATCATGCCGGAATTGCGGCTGTCCAGCGCCGGACCTATGGCGATGGCGTCCTGGACTACGATGTCACGACACGGTCGCTGAACGCACGCGGCAAGAGCGTCGTTCTCACGTCTACTGAGTCACGGTTGCTGTTGTGCTTCCTGCGCCAGCCAGATCGGTTCTATTCTTGCGCTGAGTTGACGGCGGCTCTGTCGGGAGAACAACCGCAGTATCGCTCCAATGTTGTCAAGGTTTATATCCACCGCCTACGGCGCAAGATCAGCGATCTGGAGCCCGGACGTTCCTACATCACAAACCATCGCTCCATCGGCTACAAGTTCAGGTAAAGATGAAACACTGGTATGCACTGTACACAAAACCAAGACGAGAGCACTTCGTTTGTGGCCACCTGCAGAAGCGGGGCATCGAGGCCTTCCTGCCTCTCGTCAAAGTCATCAAGAAGGGGCGGGTATTGGAAAGCGACGACCCCTTCTTCCCCAGTTATCTGTTTGTGCACTGTGACCTGAGCGAGGTGGGCTGCTCGACCCTTGAGTGGACGCAGGGTGTGCGCAGAGTCGTTGGCTTCACCGGCGAACCGGCGGTGGTGGATGATGCGGTCATCACCTATATCAAGAAGCGGCTCAGTGTTGACGTCCAACCAGTGGGCTCTCGTCGTTTCGAACCTGGCGATGCTGTGATCATCAAGGATGGGCCGTTCAGGGACTTGGGGGCGGTTTTCGACGGCAACCTGTCGGCTAAAGGGCGAGTGCGCGTCTTGCTCTCCACCATGCACCGCACCATCTCATGTGAAGTAGACGAAAACTGGCTGGATAAGCTCGCCTAGCCGCCCGGCGCACAGTGTGGTCTCAGTGCGTAGACGCGGAGGACGCTGCTCGTCTCAGCGCTCCTTGTTCTTGGCGGCTCACGGCAGTTGGCAAATATTTTCGGGCGCTTCCCCGTCAGGGGGAAAACGACCGAAAATGGCGGAGCATGCCCGATACAACACCCGATAGACGGGGTGAGCTTCGGGGCAGGCTCTGCCCGGTGCAGGAGCGGAGCACATCATGAGTGGGCGCAAGGTGGTGGCCATTGGCGGCGGCACTGGGACGTATACGGTTCTCAGTGGACTGAAACGCCATGATGTTGATCTGACGGCTGTTGTCTCTATGGCGGACGATGGGGGCAGCTCAGGCGTTCTGCGTGATGAGTTTGGCCACCTTCCGCCCGGTGATGTGCGCCGTTGTCTGATCGCACTGTCAGCTGAACCTGCCAGCGGCATGCTGCGCCAATTGTTTGAGTACCGCTTTGACCGTGGTCGTGGCCTGAATGGCCATAATTTCGGCAACCTGCTCCTGACAGCGCTGACCGAGATCACGGGGGCGCCGGATCTAGCGATTCAGGAGGCAGCCAGGATTCTGAACGTGCGCGGACGGGTCTTGCCCGTCACGCTGACAGATGTTCATCTGTGTGCTCGCCTGGGGGATGGGACGATCATCAGGGGCGAGACCAACATAGACATCCGCCGTATACGCCCGCATCTTCCCATCAGCGATGTCTATCTCGACCCGCCGGCGCAAGCTTACCCGCCCGCGCTCGAAGCGATCGCCGCGGCCGACATCGTCGTCATCGGACCTGGCGACCTTTATACAAGCGTGATTCCCAACCTGCTCGTGGAGGGTATCCCTGAGGCGATCGCTAACGCTCCGGGCAAGGTCATCTACATCTGCAACCTGATGACCAAGCATGGTGAGACCGATGGCTTCACGGCCTGCGATTTCGTGCGCGAGATCGAGCGCTACCTGGGCACGGGCGATGGCTTGGACGCCGTTCTGGTCAGCGAGGGCAGCCTGCCGGGCGATCTTCTGCAGAAATATGCGCAGGAGCATTCATTCCCGGTGCAGCCCGAGGTGTCGGCCTGCCGCTCCATGGTGCCGCAGGTGATTGTTGCCTCGCTGGCGGCGCCGGGCGCGCTCTGGCGCCACGATCCCGATGTGCTGGCTGATGCCATCCTGTCGCTAAGTTGATGCTGACGCGGTGGAAGGCAGTTGAGGCGATTCTTTGCTGGATACTGGCGTCGCTGCTGGCGATCAGCTTTATCGGCGATCGCCCGTTGTTGGGGCTGGGGATTGCGATCGTGGGTGGGGTGGTCGTCGGGGCGCTGCTGGTGGTCAGCGACAAGCGGTGAGCGTGCAAGACGCGCACGCGGATGGACGCAGAAGACAGCGCGCATAGGCGCGCAGGTGTTCTGACGTCGTTGCGTGCAAAGAGCTTTCGCAGCGCGGCGGCGCGGAGGCTGTCATTTCTGAACGCTGAGAGAGGGCTCAGAATGGCGGAGCATGCCCGATAGGCGGGGCAGGCTCTGCCCAGCGCTGGCCAGTATTTGGCACTATCGGCAGGAGAAACGTGGCGAGCTCGGACGTTACCCCGCTCAATGACCATCCCGAGACGAAAGACTTCCTGGCGTTCCTGCGGCTCAAGAATCTCTCGCCGCAAACGATTGTGCAGTACGGGTCGGTGCTCGGCGACCTCTTCAGGCACATTGATCCTGTTCCTGAGTCGCCTGGCAAGGCAACTGCCGCCCACCTGCGAGCATATGTTGCTGACTTGCGGGAGCGGGGATTGGCGGCCAAGACGATCAACGATCGGGTGATCATCATCCGTCGTTTCTATGGCTTTCTCCTGGTTGAGGGTTACATAAGCAGCGATCCTGCTCAGCGGCTGCCGATTCCTAAGGTCGGCAAACGGCTGCCGAAGGCGCTGAGCCTGAACGAGACGCGGCACTTGTTGACCGTGTTGCAGGACGAAACATCGAAAGCTGGCCAGCGCGACAAGACGCTGTTTGCTCTGCTTTATGGCTGCGGTCTGCGCGTGACTGAGGCCGTGACCCTGAAGGTCGAGGATGTTGATTTCGGCGACGGTTTCCTGCGCGTGGTCGGCAAAGGTGACAAAGAGCGGCGCATCTACCTCAAGCCGGCGTTGCGGGAGCGACTGCGTGTGTACATTGCCGAAACGAAGGTGACGGGCTATATTTTCAGCGGCAAGAGCGGCGGCCATATTAGCGCCCGCAATGTCCGCTACCGGCTGCTCGAATGCGCCAAGCAGGCAGGGATCAGCAAACACGTCAGCCCGCACATACTACGCCACTCGATCGCTGTCCACTATCTGCAGGGTGGGGCGCCGGTCAGCTTCGTGCAGGGCCTATTGGGTCATGCCAGCCTGGCGACGACGGGCGTCTATCTGCAACTGACCGACCAGATGGCCAAGGAGATTACCCTCAAGACCGAGACGGCGTTGGAGCAGGCTCAGAAACCGGACGAGCGGATTGTGGGCGAGGCAAGGGCCAGATACGAGGCAGCCGACGAGGATTGGGACGCCTACGTGCACCAGGTGCTGTGGTGGCTATCTGAGTAGGACATACGTCAGCTTCCGCTGTGCCTGTCCTGCCAGATCACACGGAACGTCTCCCGGAAGTCAAGCAGCTCTTCTTGCTCCATGTTCACGTTGATCATCCATTCGGCGTTCCACTGCGACGAATGCGGCCGTGAAGGGTCCAGAGGCACGAAGCCTGCGGGCAGAGCCTCTTTCAATCGTTCGATCTCCAGGCCTGGGATGACAGCAAGGCGAGCCAGATAGCCAAGACGGGCAGCCAAGGATTTGTTCTTCATCAAGAGAGCGTAGTCCACCAGACGCCCAAGATCGATGGTTGAGTCGTGCGAACCGCGATAGAGGGCCTTGATGATATCCTGGACGCCACCGCCGTAGTGATAGCGTATCTGATCCAACGAGTCCACAATTGCTTTTTCTGGATGGGCCATCAGCACAGGCAGGTCAGCTTGCATCTCTCTGCTGTAGCCGAAGAACTTGTGCGGCTTTATTCGCACGTACTGGAACGTGTAGCGCTGAAAAACGACCGGCTTGTGTCTGGCGGTTGTGGCCATGAAAACTGTAAAGGGCACCTGTTCGGTCAAGCTGTAGCGATGTAAGGCGCTGATAAAAGAAACATAGGATGGCGTGACCAGACTCGATGCAACATAGAGGGGGTTGGTCATAACGCGGCAAGGCTCAAAGCCGGCGACGACGTATTTGCCCTTTTCGACCCCCACAATCCAGCCTCGTTCTTCCAGTTCATGGATCAGATAGTAGGCGCGTGGGGTGGGCAGTGTGAAGAAAGCTGCTAGCTGGCGAGGAGTGATAGCGTATATCCCCTGTTCCAGTAGGCGGGGGATGATATTGTTTGTGGTTAGATCTTCTGTCCTGTTCATGAATGGTTACCTCGAAACATATTGTACACCCGTTTGGCTGTTCATGCAAGCGGACGGGCTACGGCTCGGGCCCATGTCGAGTGGAGTGTAACGCACTGCTCGCAACCGTGAGCATGCTGTTCCATTCTATCTGTTCCGCTTCTTGAGAAGAAGATAGTTTCAGGCTGGGGATACGCTCGATATGGGAGCGGTTGCCGGAGATTGGCATAAGATCGTGGTGGAGAGCCGTGGCGGCGATAAGGATATCTGAGACACGGACCACGTCGATCTCAAGAAGGTACCTCAGGTTTCAAGGCGGGGCGATATCATAGATCAACTCCTTCACGATGGGGTTGGTCATGCCTGATTATTGGCGCTCTCATCTTGAAGATGGTCTTCTCGAGCGATGTCTTGCACCTCTTGCCAGGATAACGGTTTCTTTAGGGAGCCTGCGGCCCCACGCAGGGAAGCAATGTCTGGATGGTGTGGGATGGACAATAGAGGTGCTCTCCGACGGTTCTTGCCTCGCTGGGGGACATTGATCTCTACCCACACCTGAGCTCCTTCCCGACAGTTCACGGGTTGCAGGAGCTCGAGCATCCCGTTCCTGTAGATCGCTTGCACGATTTGCCTATGTTTCATCGCCGCTGGCCTCCGAGTGGCTTGTGCTCATGCTCTCGCATCCAGGAAATCGGCGAACCGGAGCAGTTCGGTGCGGACTTGCGTGTACAATGGCTCAACGTCCACAGCGAGCTTGCCAATCCTGGCCGGATCGAATTGGAAGGCATAAATGTTGCGCACTATGTGCCGGAAAGCTCTGTACTCGTTCAGTCCGTCATGGCTGCGCTGTGTGATTACTGATGGCCGCACTCCAGGTACGTCGGTCGCCATCTGCCGTAGCAACGCCTGGTGCCATCTCTCGCCTTCAGGAATCACCCTGTCAACTGTTGTGGCAATCAATTCGAAGATACGTTCCAAACCAGAGTAGAAGCTCTGCAGATTCAGAGCAACGCTGTCCAAATACAAGTCATCCGAAGATTGTTGAGCGCGCCGCCATGCCGCTTCGGCCCGCTCAATCGCCCGATCGATATCCAGGAGTTCATTACGGATACGGTCAGTCAGTTGGTTGGCGTGGCTCGTCATACGTCGATGCCCTCACGATCAATGGCCTGACGCAGTCTCGGCGAACAGTCGCTAGGATCGACAAGATCAATCTTGAAGGTGGAGCTGAAGTCAATCATCGCGGCCACGGCGCCATAAAAGCGGTCAACGGGAATGCCCCGGGCGGCCAGGTCGATGTCGGATCGAAGCGTGAACCATGCTTTGTGAGCAAGGGAGCCAAAGAGCACAACGTTGGTGGCGCCGAATTCGCTGCGCAGTAGCTTCGCCGCCTGCCGTGCCACGCGCCAGGCTTGCCGGCGTCGTTTAGCTATCTGCATCTTCTCCTGCTCTGTCACTCGCTTGGCTGCTGCCCAAGGATCGTATGCTTGCCATTCTTGAACGGTCATTTCCGATGCGGTCTTTGGCATGTCTGCTTTTCCTTAGTGTATGTTAGACGATCTCATAGGTTGCGAGCCAACGAATTCCGCTTACCTTGCCCTCTGTCTTGCGGAGGAGCGCCAGGTCCGCTGTGATCAGGTCAAGATGGCAACGATCTGCGACGGCCAGGTAGAGAGCATCATAGAGCGCGCAGTCATATGCCTGTGCCAGAGCAAATGCCTGCTCCAACACTTCGTCAGTGCTCACAAACGAGAAGTCCCAAGCCAAGAGATCCCGAATTGCCGCCGCGGCGACGTCGGAGGTCATCCGTCCTCGCCTGCAGGCCACGGTGATGGCGTTGGCAACTTCACATTGGGCGTGGTCAGGCAGGACAACTGTCAAGTCTCCTTCGATGAACGCTCGCTGCAGAGCTTGGGCCTGCTGCGCGTACTCCTCAGGCTGGAGATGCCACTTAGCAACAACAGACGCATCAAGCACAACGGCTCTAGAGGTGTTCATACTTCGTCTCCTCTTGCTGTCGTGCCAGACGGATCAACTCAGCGGTCGTCATGCCAAGGGGTTTCATCTGGGCGCGCAGACCATCCAGATGCGCAGCGATAGCCCGGCGTCGTTGGATGTCTTCTGGTGTTGCGGTCTTGATCAGCGCTGTACTCGGAGCTACGATGGGTTTCATAAACGCCTCGACATCCGCCCGACGGACGCGGACGCGTCCGCCCACCTTGATCGCCGGTAAGTCGCCCTTGCGGATGTGACGGCGGATAGTGAACTCGTTGACTTGGAACAGTGCGGCGATTTCTTGTACAGACATGAGCTCAATCATGTGATCCTCCTGTGCAATACTATACACGAGTATGCATGGCTTGTCAACAGACTCTGGCGGATAGGTAGTGTATCATATTGTGTGTAAGCTGTCTTGACGGGAGAAGACAATAGGCGTATCCTTCCCTTCTGAGTCGCCAACTCTTGAAAGGAGGGTACGCCCATGCCAGAGCAAAAGGCGCTGACAGACCGCAGTGTTGTTCTGCTTATGACGAAATGAGACAAACGGGCATCGATATTATGTGAGGGTCT
>CAYOEZ010000101.1:0-15998 GCA_964402955.1 uncultured Ktedonobacterales bacterium
GTGATGCGGCTGCCAACAGGTCTTTGTCGGAGCAAACGAACGTCAGGGGTGGAAGACCGTGTGTGCGTAACCTTCCTTGCACCAAGACAGCAGTCTGGAGCTGGATCGCATCATATGCGCGTAGACCAAGCTCAAAGCAAAACCCCATCGCCATTTCCACTGCCGACTGGTTGAAAGGTACGATCTCGTAGTCGTCGAGATGATTCATGAGAAGTGGACGGAAAACGCGCCAGTACATTGGCGGCAAGTCTCCCTCTCGAACGCGACGTGCGACAGATGAAGCCAATTCAACCAGCGTGACCTCAGCAATGAAGATCGTGTTCGTTGGCGGCACTGTGAAACGTGATCTGACCCATTCACTACCCTGCTCTGCCAGATAGCGCTTGGCCAGGGCACTGGAATCGAAGAAGTACGCTGTCACTCTCTGTGTCGCTCCTCGATGATAGTCTCCGACAAGGGAGGGTCCAGATGAATCGCGGCCAGTTCCCGACGAACAGCTTCGTAATCGACACTAGGGTCGAGGTCCACAGTGTACTCACTCGCGTCGCGCAGCACCAGGCCATCTTCCCGCAGAATGCGCCGTATCATCTCCCGCTCAGTCTCTCCTTGAGCAGGTTGCGTCTGCGCTATAGCCTTCTGCAGCATCTCGTCTGCCAGCGCGTCGGCGTCTCTGCCCACGCGTTGGGCGCGTTGCTGCAAGGCGTCGTAGGTGCGGCGCGTCAGGCGAACAGTTGTTGCTTGTCTTCGTTGTACTGCCATGGCTTCCTCTCTAGAGGCTCAAAGAGCGCTAACGTCACAATAGTGTTGCCAGTTCAGTATACGCCAAACCGAACGCGTCTGCAACTCCTTTGAATGTAACATGGCCGTCGAAGACATTGACGCCCTTGGCCAGTGCCGCGTCGCTCTTGATGGCTTGCACGGCGCCCATGTTGGCCAGCTTCAGCGCGTATGGAATGGTGGCGTTGGTCAGGGCATAGGTCGAGGTGCGCGGCACCGCGCCGGGCATGTTGGCGACGCAATAATGTACCACACCGTCGACGACAAAGGTCGGGTTGGAATGGGTAGTCGGGTGAACGGTCTCGACGCAGCCTCCCTGATCCACTGCCACATCGACGATGACCGAGCCAGCCTTCATGGACTTGACCATGTCCCTGCTGACAAGCTTGGGCGCTTTGGCGCCCGGCACAAGCACCGCGCCAATGACCAGATCGGCGTATTTGACGGACTCGGCTATGTTGAGCGGGTTGGACATGATGGTGATCACGCTGCCGTGCAGAATCTCGCTCAGGTAGCGCAGGCGGTCGGCAGATTTGTCGATGATGATGGTGTGTGCGCCCATGCCTACGGCCATTTGTGCGGCGTTGGTGCCGACGACCCCGCCGCCGATGATGACGACATCACACGGCGCCACGCCCGGCACGCCGCCCAGCAGCTTGCCGCGCCCGCCATTCATCTTTTCCAGATAGTGTGCGCCCACCTGGACAGCCATGCGACCGGCAACCTCGCTCATGGGTACGAGTAGGGGCAGCGATCCGTCGGGCAACTGCACGGTTTCATAGCCGATGGAGAGGACTTTCTTGTTGATCAACTCATGTGTCAGGTTTTCGGCCGCGGCCAGGTGCAAGTAGGTGAAGAGGATCAGGCCGGGGCGCAGGTAGATGAACTCGCCGGGCAGCGGTTCTTTGACTTTGAGCACCATCTCGGCCTTGCCCCACGTCTCGGCAGCCGTTTTGACGATGGTTGCGCCGGCGCGCATGTACTCATTGTCGGTAAAGCCGCTGCCGTCGCCGGCGGCGGTCTCAATCAGCACCTGGTGGCCGGCTCTGGCGAGCATGTCTGCTCCGCCGGGTGTGAGTGCGACGCGATACTCGTTGTCTTTGATTTCCTTGGGTACACCGATGATCATTTTACGACCTCCTTGTCGTTGTTTGCTGTCCACGGATCGCTGGCAACGGATTGTTCACGGATGACACGGATCGCTGGTCACGGATCGCTGGTCACGGATTGCTGGTCACGGATTGTTCACGGATGACACGGATCGCTGGTCACGGATTGCTGGTCACGGATTGTTCACGGATGACACGGGACGCTGGTCACAAATTGCTGGTCACGGATTGTTCACGGATGACACGGAATGCTGGTCACAAATTGCTGGTCACGGATTGTTCACGGATGGCACGGAACGCTGGCAACGGATCATGCACGGATGGCACAGGAAGACTCGTTCTTGCGCTGGACGTTCCACAGACTGTCAGCGCACAAATCGGAAGTAGAGATTGGTTTCGTGGGCTTCGTCTGCCGCCTCCAGCCTCTCGCCAGCATACAAACGAACGGACGCAAACGGCTCTCCGCATGCTCGCACAGCTTCTGGATCAGCCAGTATCGCAATTGATTACCTTCATCTTTGACCTTGGTGTTGTAGAAGCTACAAAGATAGGATCCCCCGAGGAATGCCTTTCTAACTGAGAGTTTTGCCGTAGGAGCCAGTTGCTGCAACTCGGGAAGCAGGGCCCGGATGATCTCTACGTCCGTTGTGTATATTAGGGGTTGGATGACGTCAGATGAATCGGCGCCAATCACAACCATTGCGAAACGCGGCACAGAGGTACCTCCAAGCACATGAATGGAGAGGCCAATCTCTCAGTGTCCTCTGCGTCTCTGTGGTGCGAAGGCCTTTGGCGGCGCGACAGGCTTGGGCGGCGCAAGGATGAGCTTCACGCGGTGGATAGAGCGGCAGGCGGCGCTGAGGCCGAGCACGGCGAGCACATCGTCGGGACGACCAGTAGCCTGCTCGTCCGTCTGCAGGAGCATGCCAAGAACGCCTGTGGTCACGTCCCAGTCAGCAATCCACAGGCTGTCTACCTGTGGGCGCAGATCGTAGCGCCGCGTCTCTTTGTCGCGCACGCGCTCGCGGGGCAGGCTCTTGGCCTCAAGCAACGCGCCGATGCGCTCCTGCGCCTCGACCATGCTGACAGCGGGCGCAATGGACACCCGATACTCGCTGAAGCAGATGAGCGATTGCAAGGAGGGCAGGCCGACGCCCACTTCCTGCACCTGGTTGACGGTCACGCCCGATGGACACTCCATTGCCAGACGCCTGGTCAAATGGATGAGCGGCAGGCGAGTGTCCAGGAAAACGTCGAGCAGTTCTGCGTCGCTTGTGACCCCGACAGCCAGCGGCGCGCCGAGCGCCAGGCGCGGACGAGCCGGCTGACCGGCAGAATAACTGACGGGCAGCCGCGCGCGCCGCAGTAGCCGCTCCCACAGGCGCATGACGTCGAGATGTGTGATGTACTTGACTGCCTCACCCCGGCCAAAGGCGACCCGCAGCCGTTGGCGAGGTCCGATTGTTTCCATGTTGCTCGCTGACCTTATAGATGAATGTGTTGCCATGGTAGCGTCTCGTTGGCGGCTGGTGTGCGGGTGGTGTAGAACGCCATATCCAGCCCCGCGGCAGCAAATGCAGCCTGCCAGGCGCCAATATTCTGGGCGTCCTCAGGGCGGCGCATACCCGCGTTCCAGGCGGCTTTGATGGCGTCGCCGACGCGATGGTCGCCGCGAGCCAGCGCTGCCTCAATCGTGCGCGTCTCAAGCCCGCGCCAGAACAGGCGCAGGCCGGGCCCACGAATGCCGCGCTGGAGCAATTCCAGACGCTTGCCCCAGTCATCGTCGTTCAGGAGCGGAGCGCGCTGGCAGGCGCTGTGGGCGCGCGGGATGAACGGCGTAAGAACCACGTGTACCTGAGCCTGCCCGTCGATCTCCTCACGGCCAATGTCGCGCATGCGGCGGGAGAGGGCTACCAGGCGCTCGATATCTTCCATCGTCTCGCCGGGCATACCCACGCTGCGGTTCAACTTAAGGATGTGCCAGCCGCGGCGGAAAGCAGAACGGGCAGCGTCCTGCCGTTGCGCGTCGCTGCCGGCGCCGGCATCAAGGTTGAGCGGGCCGCGCGAGAGATGCGGCAACCGGTCGGCAAGGTCGACGGCGTGCACGTTCATGGGCAGCATATCGAACGAAAAGTGAATGTGCTGCCCGGTGTAGCGCGACGACAGCCGGCCCACGATGTCATCTATCTGGCTGTGCCAGCCAGTCAGCAGGACGTGGTCGTATCCGGTCGCACCCAGCATGGCTTCAACGCCGGCCAAAACGTCTTCGAGCGGTCGCTCTTGCGCGGCCTGCTCCGTCCACGGATAGAATGGGGCGTGGGACATCTCGACCACACACCGTTCGTGCCTGGCTTCGGCAAACGGCACGATCGGGCGCGCCGGCAGCGGCGGAAGCTGGCCGTATTGTCGAGCGATGAGCGGCCGGTCGCCCCGCGGCGAGTCCGGCAGGTAAATGCCTGCGGCTGGCTCCCCCTGCGCCCCGCCCAGAGCGCCGACGGCGTCCCGTACAGCCTGTGCATCAACCTCGCCGATGATGAAGGCGTCGCAGAATTCCGCCAGGGGTTCCGGATTGGCCGTCGCCGGGCCAATGCCGATGACTGCGGGGCCTTTGGCAGCGGGCAGCCCGGCCAGGTCGAGCAGCGTCAGCGCCGCCGGGCTGGACAGCTCGCCCGGCAGAATCATCAGAACAGCATCGAAATCGGCCAGCGCACGCCGTGATTCCAGCGCAAACAGGGGCATGCCGGCTGCCTGCAGCGCCTCAGCCATGTCCGGCCACGGCAAATAGACGCGCTCGCACACGATGTCGTCGGCGCGGTTGAACGCCTCATAGAGTGCGAGCATCCACGGATCGCAGATCGCTTCTTCGTAGACGTCAGGATAGGCGAGCGCGACATGCAGACGTCCCGGCCACTCTTTCACAACGCTGTTCCATTCACCACCAGCGTAGCGGGCAGGCCGGACGACTGAGGGCAAGATGCTTGCCGGGCCAGACAGCATCTGGTTGACCACGTTACCTGCCGGCAGCGCGATGTGCTGCCTCCAGTGTGTTGCGCAGCAGCAGCACGTTGGTCATGGGGCCGGTGCCGCCGGGAACAGGAGTGATCAACGACGCAACTTGCGACACGGCGCCGAAATCGGTATCGCCGCACATGGCCCCGTCGACAAAATTGACGCCGAAATCGACCACGACTGCGCCTGGTTTGACATAAGCAGCAGTCACCATGCGAGCGCGGCCAATGGCGCAGACGAGCACGTCGGCTTCGCGGGCCACCGCAGGCAGATTGGCCGTGCGCGAGTGGCACATGGTGACGGTGGCGTGCTGGTGCAGCAGAAGCATCGACATGGGCCGGCCTACGATATTGCTGCGGCCGATGACCACGGCGCGTGCGCCTTTCAAGGTTACGCCGTAGCGCTTGAGCAACTCCATGCCGCCGCCGGGGGTTGGCGGCACAAAGGGGCGGCCCAGGTTCTGAAAGAGCAGGCCGGCATTGATCGGGCTGGCGCCATCGACGTCTTTGTTGGGGTCAATCGTCAGCGCTGTTGCTTCGGGGCTGATCTGATCGGGCAGCGGCTCCTGGATGATGATGCCGTGCACGGCTTTGTCGTCGTTGAGCCTGCGGATCAGGGCGAGCAGCCCGTCTTGCGAGATATCAACGGGCAGGGTGTGCACCGTGCAGCCCATGCCCACGCTGTCGCACGACTTCTGGATGCGCCCCACATATGACTGAGCGGCGCGGTCGCTGCCCAATTGCACAACGGCAAGGTTGGGAGCGAAGCCCGTGGCGGCCTTGAACTCTGCCACCTGGCCCATGATCTCTTCTTTGATTGTCGCCGATGTCGCTTTTCCGTCAAGAAGCTGAGCGGTCATTGATCTCTCCTTAGAGTTTGCTCTCTACGAATTGGACTGTTCTTTCCTTCTGCTCTGCGCGTCCCTTCATCAGGGTCTCGAGCTCCGTGCGCTTGCGCGCAACGAACTCGGCGTCTTTGATCCAGCCCAGGTTGATCTGAACGTTGAGGGCGGCGGCGCGCAGTCCCGCCTCGGCCATCAGTGCACCGACGCCGGCGTCGCTGACGGCCTGCACGTTGCCCTTCTCGGCGATGGGCAGGCAGAGGTCGAGCACGTCGACGCAGGCTTTGGCGATGTTCATGGGCGGGTTGACGGCGTTCATCAGTGCCTTCTGAATGGCGGCTGAGCGAGCGGCTTTCTGCTCGAGGGTTTCCTTGGGCAGCCTGGCCGCAGCGGAATAGCCGTTGAACGCTGCGACGTCGTCTTCGATGTAGGCGAGCAGGCGATAGCGCAGGGTTTCGGACTTGGCCCGCAGAGCTTGCACCTCAGGCTCCACGTCCTTGAACTTCTCTTTGCCGATGGTCAGGTTGCCGACCATGCTGACCAGGGCTGCGCCCAGCGAACCGGCGAGCGCGGCCACGCTTCCGCCGCCGGGCGCGGGCGACGACGACGCCAGGTCGTCAAGGAAGCTGCCAAGTGATTGTTCTGCGAATGTCATAATACCCTCCAGTTGAGCACGGTTTGGTACCCTGGCAATCCGATGTGTCTGCGAGTTTGTGACGCTGCATTTCTATCCTTGATCCCAGTATGGCTCACGTTGTCTGATCTGAAGTATGTCTACATCGATGTCCGTTTTGATCTAGCGCATCGCCAACACACCTGAGCCCGCTGAGTCTTTCTTGGGCCAGAATGTACCAAGAATGATCCAGCTCCCGTACTCCAGTGTTGTCCCGACGAAGAAGTGTGTGTCTACACCCTCGGCGCACATCTGGTGGTATAACTTCTGCTTCACCTTCTCGCAGGCGACGCTTTCGTTTTCGTACTTGTCTCGCATCGACCTATACAGCTCTCCTACTTCCCAGTCCTCGATCATCTTCTTGTGGCCCCCGCAATCAGGATTCTCGCACCTGAAGATGTAGGAGAATCTGTAGGGAATCTTCTCGAGGGGCTTGCTCTGCGGGCCAAACAGCCTGAGCTGCAGCATTCGCGCTTGCCACTCTGGCTTCCAATCCCTGTCTGTTTGCTCAACAACCAAATCCTGAACCGACCGAGGTCGGATAATACCCAGAGAGATCTCCGTTTGGCGCTTCTTCTCCAGGTCGCACATCGTGGGAATATCACGCGCCAACACGTACCGTTTCCGATCCGCCCAACGGTCCTTGGTGGCAAGCGGCTCTCCCAAGGGTCTGATCTCGCCTATGGGCCGGTAACTCTCCGGTCGCGGATCATTCCGATGTTTCTCCACGTATACCTGCACCCATTGATACTTGCTGAACCACTGAGAGTACGGTCGGTAACGGTACTCTATCGGATAGAGACGGACGAATCTACCGTCTTCAAGGACGCCGGCGGTGCACACGAGCTCGTCGTACTTCACCGATGGCAGTGGATATGTCTTGACCGTTATCAATAGCTTCATTCGCTCAGCCATATTCCGCCCTCATGCAGATAGTCGATGACCGGCAAACCTGTGGTTGTTGAGATCTCCCGTGCCAAGATACGCCGATGACAATCCTGCTTGTTTTTCTCGAAACATATCAGCACTGTCGGCGCACGTTTACACAATCCCGAAATGGCCTGGAGAGAATCTGCAGCGGTCGGAAGGATCCGTTTGATGTAGTCTGACCACAGTGTGGCTCTGTCTGCCGCTTGCTGGCGGTTTTCGGGCGGGATGCCGATATCCGGGTAGTGGCGGTATTCCAGGCCGAAGTCTTCGCATCTCCCTTGCAAGCTGGCCTTCGAGAACCCATACTTGCGCGAGATTGGATTATTCCTTGAATCGACAACTGCACGAATTCCTGCATGCAATAGGATGCTCAGAAAAGAGTCAATCGAAAGACCTTCGTACCCGAGAGAGTACACGCCTGGTTCTGCCTGACGATCGGGAATCTTGGCGCGGCTTGGCAATAGGCTACGGGAAGCATACCATGGGTACTTCCCGTAGACATAGCGCATCAACTGCTCATGTGGCATAGACATGTATGTTTCTGCTATTCTGGCAATAGAGTACGTGACCCCGCTAGTCATCTTAGGTGGGGCTGGAAACTCCTGATTCCGCCGGATGCAGTTACCCTCTATTTGGACACAGCCTAAGCGCTCGAGTTCTTGGATGTCCCTATAGGCCAGGAAAGAAAACGGACCATACTTGTAGGGTACGAAGTCATAATAGCTGCCGAGTTCAGAGAATCTTTCTTCTTCTCTCAGGAGGAAGAGTGACTTCATTAGCTGGAGTTTCGACGCCGTCTGGGCGGGCGCTCTCTGCAAAAGCGCGAGCAGCACTCTTTGTCGCCAGTAAAGCATGATCTGCGCCTCCTATGCGCCCCGGTGTTGTGAGAAACGGTGTCAACACCGTCCTAATCAAGTTTTTCCAACCATCGATACGGCAATTGGAACACCTGTCTTCCATTTCGGTGGCTTGCGGCAAACCCTAAGCGCATGGGTGTCATCGCCATGTACGTTCTGAACGCTCGCGCGCTTTCACAACAAAGACGGCCAGACTTACGTGTCTAGCCCTTGCTTCATGGCTCTCCTTGGCTCTGTGTGCTCAGGAGACGCCGCAATTGGCCCAAACTCCTTACACCTTGAGCTTGATCCACCGCACGACAGCCTGGCAATCCTCGACTGCCCAGAACGAGATATGCACCGTGCCGTCGCCCATATCAACGAGGCAGGGGGCGCCAAACTGCAGCCGGGCGAAGTTGGTGACCATGTTGCCGGTGGTGCTGACCAGGCTGCTTCCGGCGACGCCCCACAGTCCCAGTTCCTCTTCATGCACCCAGTTGTCTCCGTCGAGGCGCGAGACAACGGCCCATAAGCCCTGCTTGTCCATTCTGCGGAAGACGGAGAGGAAGCGGCCATCACTCAACTCGATCGGCGTCAGCGTCTGCCCCAGCAGTCCCATCGAGCGCGGCTGGGAGAATGCCTTGCCGCCGTCTGTGCTGATGACGTACTGGTTGGGCAGGTCTTTCTTGTTCTTGCGGTCATAGGCCCAGGCGGCGATCAGCAGACGGCCATCACGTAGCTCAATCATCTTCGATTCCCAGAAGGTGATCTCGTCGGCGAGATTGATCATCGTGTCCACGTAGGTGGGCCAGGTCGCCCCCTTGTCGTGGGACACGAAGGCCAGCGTTCTGATCCCGTTGGGGCAATGGCCGTCCCATCCCTGCCAGGTGGAGGTGGACAGCAGCCACGTCCCGTTGCTCAGCATGGTGATGGGTGTGCATATCTCAAAGCACGGGCCATCGAGCGGCGGCTCGAACAACGCCGGCCCCGTCCAGGTGTGGCCGCGGTCGCGCGATCGCGCGATCATCAGGTCTTGCTCGACATAACCGCCGGTGGCCGGGTTGTTGAGCCCCTCGTTCTGGCGCTGGCGGTGCTGCCGGATCATGAAGGAGAGCAGTTCACCGTCGGGACTGAGCGAGATGCGGGCGCTGTCGGTAGTGGGTATCTCCGTTTTGCCGGGATAGATGAGATTTTCCAGCGTCCAGGTCTCGCCACCATCCAGCGAGCGCGAGACATAGGTGCGCAGGTCGTGCGACTGCATGGCCTGCCCTAGGCGCACTGTCGCCGCCATCTCCCCATCGGCGAAACGCACTAGCGAGGGGAAGTAGGCGTGCAGGCTGCGCACATGGGGCATGGCGTTCTTGAAGATGAATCCAGTGCTCAGGAGAGAGATGCTGATGGTCGTCTCCTCTAGATGTGTCCTGCGGCCTTCCTGCGTGCGCTGCGCATTTCGGCGCGCAGGCGGCCCATGGGAATGTCAGGTGTCATGTTGACAAAGGTCATGCCGCGCGCCAACTCCGGATGCACGGCGTTGATGGCGTGGTACATGTCCTGCGCCGTGTGCCGGTAATCGCGGTGGCCTTGTTCGCCCGAACGCAGCTCGATCAGGTAGTATGCTTCACGCAAGTTCATCTGGATGCTGTAGCGCACGCGGTAGCCCATGGGAACGGCATACTGCGCTTCGGCGGGCATCTCCGCATGCAGGCGCGCAAAGAGAGCGTCTGCCTGTTCCATTCCCTGCTCGTAGAGTGCCTTGATCTGGGGCACTGCGGCAATATCTGGGTTGGTGTCGTAGCCGATGGCGGTTGTGAACTGCTGCCGCGCTGGTGTGCAGACGCGGTGGCGCTGCAAGTCGCGGTACTCGCCGATGTTCAGGCAAAGCTCAAAGGTGTAGTTGGCGCGCTCGAAAGCACGGCCCGGCTTGTGGCGGCGATTGGCGCGCTCTCCCAGGTAGTCAGCGATGATACGTTCTTTGGCCTCGCCCGCCATAGCGGCCACCGTCTGCAATAGGTCGGCCTCAGCATAGTCGGAATAGGGAAAAAGGATGGCGGCGACCACACTATCCAGAGCGTCGCCATCGTAGCGCAGAAGCGTGACCTTGCAGGTGGAGCTTGGCGGCGGCGTGGGCTGGACGGCTTTGGCCCAGTGCATCTGCGCCTGGCGGCGGTGGCGCAGGTATTCTTGCTGCGCCAACCCGCGCTCGTTGCTGGCGCGTTTGATGAAGGGGCCGATCACGCTCTCAAGTTCATGCTGAGCGGCAAAAGCCAGCGTCTGCATCTCGTCGAGAGCGTCGGCGTAGAGCTTGGTCAAGATGTACTCATGGCTGCGCCCGTTGGCGTAGACGCCTACGTTGGTAAGCGACGCCAGCGGCAAGAAACAGCGCAGCGAGTCGCAGGCCCGCGCACGCAGCGCTTGATTGTAGGCGAAGAGCGCACTCTTCTTGAACTCCTCGTCCTTGATGCGTGCGTAGGACATGGATTCGCCGCTGAGCGTGTTGTCGAAGACGATGTCGTCGATAGGGTGCTGCGCCTGCAAATACGCGGTCATCAGCGGGAAGCTCTGGGCGTAGACATCGAAGAGGTGATCCATACAGGCGATGAAATCGCCGCCACAAGGCGAGGCAAGGATGAGACGGTCGCGATAGTACTTGTAGCGCCCATCCACTTTGTCGTCGAATCGTACATAGCGGGTGGACTTCTCCAGATAGGACGCTCCGATGCGGCTGTCTTCGATGGCCTTGGCGGCGATCTGTGATATCTCCTGGTAGGCGATGTGTGCGCCGCCCAGTTCGCCGACCGAGTCGTCGCCGTAATCGGAGAGAACACGATTGTAGAATGCCTCAGCCTTGTGCAGAGCACTGCTGCCTTCATCGGCGCAAGCGGCAGCCTGCAAGACGATATCGTCGTGGCCGTAGAACTCATCGAGGAACAGCCGGCGCACGCCTTTGGGGGTGCGGCTGTAGCGCGAGAAAAGCGCGCCCTTCGTCACTTCGGGCAGGTTGCGCAGAGCGACGACCGAGCGGCTCACGTTGGTGAAGAAGGGTTGCAGAATGACCTCTTCTTCTTCCGTGAAGCTCTCGCTCGATTCAGTCAATAGCCCGAGTCGATCCGCCATGCCTGTCTCCATGTGAGTACCAGACTTGATTCGCTCTACTTGGCGGCCATCCACTGCACGTCATCGTGGCCGCAGTGCTCGTCCTCGATCTGGATGGTGGTGTGTTCGATGCCGTAGTCGTGCGCAAGCACGTGGTTGACCTGGGAGAGGACGTCACGTGCCTGGATGGAGGTATCGTCGCTCAGGATGATATGGCCGCTCATGGTACATAACTGGGGGGTCACACACCAGATATGCACGTCATGGATGCTGCAGACGCCGGGCACGGCATGTCATGTAATGAGGTCATGACCTGATCAAGGTCGATGTGGCGCGGTGTGCCTTCGAGCAGCACATCGACCGACTCATCGATCAGACGCACTGCGCCGACGATGATGATCAGACCAATGCCGATACTCACCAGAGGGTCGATGATCGACCAGCCGGTGAGCATAATGACACGGCCGGCAATGATGACGCCGACCGACGAGATGGCGTCGCCAACCAGGTGCAGGAACGCGCCACGCATGTTCAGGTTGTCGCCGGCGTTGCGCAATAAGAACACACCAGCGCCATTGCCAAGCAGTCCCAGGATGGCAATGATGAATACCTCGAGGCCGTGCACCGGTTGTGGGTTGCGCAGACGCCGGTAGGCCTCGACGAAGATGAACAGCGAAACCACGACGAGCGTCACGCCGTTGACCAGCGCCGACAGAATCTCGAAGCGATGGAAACCGAAGGTCTTGCGGCTATTGGCGGGACGCGCCGACAGCCGCAGCGCGACAAGGCTGAGCAGAAGCGCCGCCAGGTCAGTGAACACATGGCCGGCGTCGCTGAGCAGCGCCAGGCTGTTGGCGAGCAAGCCGCCGATGACTTCAAGCAGAAGAATGCCGGCTGTGACGCCAATGGTCAACAGAAGCCGGCCCTGTGTTCCCGCGCCCGGCGTGACAGTATGGGCGTGCTCGTGCGGAAGTGCATGTGAATGTGCGTGTGATTCCGTCAATAGTATGGGTGAAGACGAGCATGATTGGGACAGCAGTGTCTTTCTCGCCCCCTACCTCCAGGCGCGATTATACAGAGGCAAGGGGGAAAAGTCAATGAAGCGCGAGGGGGGGAGAAGGGGAGACGGGGGGACGCGGGGACGCGGAGACGGGGGGCTATTCGGGAGGAAGGCCAACGAGGGAGCGGAATTCAGGGTCATGCAGAATGGGGACCAAGAAGGAGTCGGTTCTCGCCATTTCTCTGCACTCGGGATAACGTGAGATCGCCTGACGGAGCCACTTGAGGGCTGCATCTCGATGGCCTTCGTGAACTTCGAGACAGGCAAGCAGGTAGTATGGTTTGGCGTATTGGGCTGCGACACCGATTGCCTTCTTGAAGTCGTCCATGGCACCTGTGTAGTTTACCAGCACCGTGCGTTCAAGGCCGCGGTTGATGTAGGCGTCAGCGGAATCCGGTGCGAGCTCGATTGCTGATGTGTAGTCCTCGATTGGTTTCCCGTAATGTCCAAGCCTGCTGTGTGAGTCGGCGCGGACGAAATAGGCTTGCGCACTTGGTTCGAGACGGATAGCACACGTGCAGTCCTGAACGGCAGCGGCATACTCGCCAATCAGATAGTGGGCGAGACCACGATTGTAGAAAGCTGGGGCATGGTGGGGCACCAGGGCGATACTAGTCGATAGCTCCGCGATGGCTTGTTTCTCGCGGCCTTTGCCATGGTAAGCTCCGGCCAGGTAAAAATGGAGTATTCCCTGACTTTTCACGTCCTCTTCCTTCGCTGCATAGACCAGGGCGTCGGTCAACGGAGGCAGGGCGTCGTCGTACCTGGCGCTGAAGTAGTAGCTGAGGCCGACGGCGAGGCCGGTCGCGTAGGCTGTCATGTTGGCGAGGGATGACTCAATTGACGCTGGGATGTTACGGCTTGGCTCGAGAATAGCTCGTTCCGCCGGCTCGACAAAGCCCACGAGGGACTGCTGTGGACTTAGCAAGTCGCGGACAGGATCGAAGTGCAAGTGCGGTCTGACAACGCCCCCTGTGTCGACAATGCACTGGCCGTAGATGACCAAGTGGGCGCGAGCATTCGCAGCAAGACGGTGAGCTTTACCCGGCTCACGTACGATCGAGGGGACAGGCTCCTCGACTTTGACACCAGCGTCGGTGACACGTTTCTTGATCTTAAGAAGCAGGCGATCGCTGTTGATCTCACTTGTCTCGCTGTAGCCGCGCATGTTGTCGGCGCTGAGGGTGCAAAGTAGAATGGTAAACGCTGGCGGCCACTGAATGTCGGAGCGGTACTGCAGGATAGTGAAGCCGAGACTGGCGATGGCAGCAAGGGAGGTGAGAAGAGCGACAGGTATGTCTGACGCATGGAGGCTGGGGATGAATGATGTGGTGGCGGACCACAGTAGAAGGAATGCAGCGATGGCTGAGGCGCAGCAGGATAGACGGGCGATCGTTCGGCGTTCAGGCGAGTAGTAGGCGCGGTGGCGTCAGAAGCCAACATAGGCACAGGGGACGGCGAGGGTGAGAGGAATCGTCGCACAGACCAACCACAGAACGCCAGTGAAGCTAAGCGCATTCAGGCCCACGGCCAGTGCGGCAAGGCCCGCGATGGTGTCGCCGGCGAATGCAAGGAGCGTAATGGCGACCCAAACCGTAATGGCATGCGCCCTGCCTAAGCGCATATCTTCAAGAAGAGCGCGGTCAAGCATTGTGCGTCTCCGTGTGCCTAGTGTGGGCTGACTCCATTATAGCACCTTGGACGAGACGACGGGTACGAAAGGCAGCAAGGTAGCGAGAGACACAGAGGTGTAAGGCGCAGTCGCCAGGCGAACGTGTGTGGGGATAGACGTTCACCTGCACTCACTCCTCCCCGCCGTACATGCGTCTACCCTCGCGCACTGAGCGGACGATCTCTTCGCGCGACAGATTGAGGTCCACTCCATCCACATCAAGAGGAGAACGCGTGCCAGTCTGAGGCCTGATGACGAAGACCTGCCCATCACGCCGCCGCACAAGAACCTCACCGTCCCGCGCCGCGTTTTCCAAGAGCGTCGCCAGGTTCTGGCGCGCCTCGGAGTATGTGTACAATCTGCCCATCATTGCACCTCCAACACCGGCAAGCCCAAAGCGGTGGCCGCAGCAACAAGATCCCGATCGAGACTCAGCAGAGGCGCCTTATAGCGCTCCGCACAACATAGCAAGTAAGCATCATAGGCGTAGATATTCAGTTGTTCGGCGAGATGTACGGCATCTTCCAACTCTACGTCAACCAGGCGGATGGGAATCACCTTGTAGATTCTGATCGCTTGAACAGCCTGCTCTAGTGAAATCCTGTGCCTCTTGAGCATTGCAGAAAAGGCGTTGCCAATCTCCCATGGAATTGACTGTGGGGCAAGCAGATCGCTGTCTTTGGTCATCTCGATCAGCGCTGCCTTTTCGGGCTCGTTGACAATGACGGCGATGATCGCCGACGCATCAATGATGATCTCTTTGCTCACCCGCTGTCCTCCCGACACATGACTTGTACTATTGTACATATATCATAACATGTCGGATAGCGCAAGTCAATGGCTCGCTGACGACATATGTCTCCGCGGCCAGTACTGTTTCGCCTCGGTCAAGCACGCTGCCCCCTCACATCTCGATGGTGATCGCGTCGCCCTCGACCACGTCCCCAATAACCCACAGCGGTTGCTGCACCTCTGCGGCGCGTGCCAGCAGAGCATCGACGCGGTCTGGAGCGACGGCGAAGAGCAGGCCGCCGCTTGTCTGGGGGTCGAAGAGCAGCATGCGCGAGGCGTCGTCCAGTTCGGGCGCAAACTGCACGTGCCAGCCGAAATAGCGTGCGTTGTCTGATGCGCCGCCCGGGAACAGCCCCTGCCCGGCATACTTGGCGGCGCAACTGATGAACGGAATGCGCTCGTAGCTGAGGCGCATGCCCACGCCGGAGGCAGACGCCATCTCCCAGCCATGCCCCAGTAGGCTGAAGCCGGTGACGTCGGTGGCCGCGTGCGCGCCGAACTCCAGCGCCAACTGCGCCGCCTGCTTATTCAGACGCTTCATCCACCCCACAGCCTCAGCAACGTCTTCTGCTGTCGCGACCTGGCCCTTGAGTGCGGTGGTGGTGACGCCAAAGCCCAGCGGTTTGGTAAGGACGAGCTTGTCGCCGACGCGCGCGCCGCCTTTGGTCAGCATCTTGTCCGGCGAGACAAAGCCGATCACGATCAGCCCGTACATCGGCTCGTCATCCTTCACGGTGTGGCCGCCGGCGATGACCACGCCTGCCTCGCGTGCCTTCTCGGCGCCGCCGCGCAGAATCTCGCCCAGGAACTCCGGCGGCAGGTCGGTAGGCAGAGCCGCCACGTTGAGCGCCATGAAGGGCTCGCCGCCCATGGCGTAGACATCGGACAGGCTGTTGGCCGCGGCAATAGCGCCGTAGTCGTAGGGATCGTCGACGACCGGCGTGAAGAAATCGGTGGTGACGACGATGGCGCGGTCTTTGTCCACGCGCCAGACGGCGGCGTCATCCGGGTCGCCCAGGCCAACCAGCAGATCGGGGTATTCGCCCGGCTTGAAGACATGTTTGACAGGGCGCAGAACCTGCGCCAGCGTTTCCGCATTCAGCTTGGATGCTCAACCAGCGCATTTCGACAGGCTGGTCAGGCGAATCTGCTTGCCGGATGGGGCGGGAATGGTGCTCATCATGCGTCTCCATCTCGATGAACGTG
>CAYOEZ010000102.1:0-15907 GCA_964402955.1 uncultured Ktedonobacterales bacterium
GGCTTCCCTATGTTACAGCGCACTATGTCTCGACCACGGGCGACGCCGCGATTCTGGACGAGGAGGTACCCTTTCTTCAGGGTGCACCACTGGCAAAGGGGGAGGAGGAGCGCTACGCGCAGTTTCCTGCCACCGAAGCATCCTTCACACTCTATGAACACTGCCTGCGCGCATTGAGCAAGGGCACAACTTCGGGCCCGCATGGCATCCCTCTTATGGGCGGCGGCGACTGGAATGACGGCATGAACCGCGTTGGGCTCGAAGGCAAGGGGGAAAGCGTCTGGCTAGGCTGGTTCCTGCATACAGCACTGGCTGACTTCGCGACCCTGTGCATGGATCGCGGTGATCAGGACCAGGGCGTCACTTTGCGGGTGCAGGCGGAAAGAATCGCGGCCGCGCTGGAAGCCGACGGCTGGGACGGCGCGTGGTATCGTCGCGCCTATTACGACGACGGCGCGCCGCTTGGTTCGGCGCAAAACCTGGAATGCCGGATCGACTCGATTGCCCAGTCGTGGAGTGTTCTCTCCGGCGCTGCAGAGCCCGGTCGCGCTCGGCAGGCCATGAAGTCAGTGATGGATCGGTTGGTCAAACAGGAGGACGGTTTGATGCTGCTCTTCACGCCACCGTTTGACAAGGCGAGCCACGATCCCGGCTATATCAAGGGCTATCTGCCAGGTGTCCGCGAAAACGGTGGGCAATATACCCATGCCGCGCTCTGGTCAATTTGGGCGATGGCTGAACTGGGCGAAGGCGATCAGGCAACTGCGCTCTTCCAACTGCTCAATCCGATCACCCGATCCGATACGCCGGAGAAAAGGGAACGCTACAAAGTCGAGCCGTATGTAATTTCGGCCGATGTCTATGGTGTGGCCCCCCACGTGGGGCGCGGCGGTTGGACGTGGTACACCGGCTCGGCCGGCTGGATGTATCGCGTTGGGATTGAAGCGATTCTGGGCATCCGGCGCAGCGGAAGGACGTTGCGTATCGATCCATGCATCCCCAGCCACTGGAGAGGTTACTCCATGAACTACCGGTACGGTCAAACGACATACGCGATCCGGGTGGAGAATCCTGCGGGTGTCAACCGCGGCGTTCACGCAATCATGCTGGATCGTGAGACCGTGCCGAATGGAGTCATTCTCTTGGCAGACGATGGCCGGGCGCATCAGGTGGAGGTCGTGCTGGGTCCGGTAGTGGAAGTTTCGGAAGAGAGCGTGGCGCCACGATCCTGATTGCACGCGTGGAGGAGTCTTCCTGCGGAGGCGATCTGCCGTCCGCGCGAGAACCCGCAGCAGATCAATTCATTGTTGCCCGTAATGCATCTATTGTGCAGGCGCCTGCCGATGGGCCGGCAGTTGACCAACCGAGCGCCGTAGAATTCTCGAGACCGCAAAATGGAACAACCGACAGAAGAGAACGAGATACATTCACCCTCTGCACGCAACTGCATACGTTTGCTGATTGTGGACGACCAGCCGCGCGGCAGGCAGAGTCTGGAGGCGCTGCTCACGGCTTTGCGCTGGAACACACCCAGCCTCACGGAGACTCCAATCGAGACTGTCGGCAAAGCCGGCAACGGTCAGCAAGCGGTGGAGGAAGTGCAATCTCTCCATCCTGACGTCGTCCTGCTGGACCTGCCGATGCACGATTCCGTACATGGAGCGTATTTTGCGTCGCCGAAGTTGGACGGCCTGGCCGCCATTCGGATGATCAAGAGCCGATGGCCGCAAGTGAGGGTGGTTGTGTTGACGATGTATGCGACCGATCGTTCTGCCGTCCTGCTGGCGGGCGCCGACGTCTTCCTCCTGAAGGGCTGCCCCACGAGCGACCTCCTGGCCGCCGTGATGCCATGACCGTGCGCAGGTTGACAAGGACGGCCGCTTTGCCTTTGGCAATCGCCAGTCGCGCATGGGCAAAGCCTTTACCGGCTTGCCGGTCGGCCTCGCTGCCTCTGGCAAGGATGGTTGCTACAGTGTTCATTTCGACCATCACCTGCTTGCCAATATCGATCTCACCGTGCAGATTCAACCTATCCAACGTGTAAACCATGTCCCCGAACACCTGTAAACTATGTCCTCGGCCTATACAGTGATGGCGACGGCGTTTCCGCCGCATAGCCTATCACACAGAGCCAGAGCACAACAGATTCAAGACCTTTTCAGACAGTACCTAGCCTGCCCTTGTTCAAGATTACGAACACCTGTTTCTTTGCAGACGGGACACCTATCGAGCATTCTCGCGGCTATCATCGCAGTGATCGGACAGTCTTCCAGGTCGAACTCCTTCGAGACAGCACTTCAGACCCTGAGACTCGACTTTTGACAAAAACGCACTTGCCCGCCAGTCATACAGTCGTCAGCCAAAGTGGAACTGCTGCCGAAAGCGCGTAACGGTGACAAAGGGCACGACGTTGCGTGCCTTCTTCGGACAGAACGTCCGGAAACCCAGTCAGAGAATTCCCCGACTACTTTCACCTGCCATCATTTGACATTGAGACTGATCATCAGCGCACCGCAATTCAAGGGTGACCCAGGCTCAATTCCAAATCAGTACAGTTGTCCGTACCTTGCAGGTAACTGCAAGTACCCGTAATGGCATGGCACGTTTCAGTCAGGCTGATCCCATCGTCTCGCAGAATCGTGTACGGCTTTTTTTGGCATCAAGTTCAGTGCGGCGCAGTTTGGCACGCGCAATGCGTCGCGTTTCTCTGGCGAAGGTTCGTGGTGCAATCGTTCTGTAAGAATTCGCGCTGATTGACACGGTGCGCGATATTTGCTACAGTGGCAGCGCCGAAGGTAAACGTTTTCCATCACGACGGAGGCAGCAAGTGCCTGCAACCGTGCATGACATTGCCAGGCGTGCCGGCGTCTCAATTGCCACGGTTTCGCGCGTCCTCAACGGCAACAATCACCCCGTCACTCCGGCTACACGGCAGCTTGTGCTGGACGCAGCAAGCGCTCTCGGCTACCACCCAAATTACCTCGCACGCAGCCTGCGCACCGAACATACAGCCACAGTCGGCGTCATCACCGACGACATCACCAGCCCCTTTTCACCTCTCATCGTGCGCGGGATCCAGGACAACTTGAAGGTGCGCGGCTACCACTGCATCGTCATAAACGCTGACTGGGATCCTGACCTCGAACGCGAGGCAATCCGCGACCTCATCAGCCGAGCAATGGATGGTGTCATCTTCGCTGAGTCGTGGCACCGGGCCGCCAATACCGAACTGGACTTGGTCGCCAAGCCCTATGTATTTGTTCATCGTCAGTTCGCCACCTCCTATCCCTACTCAGTGGCGCCCGACGAAGTGTACGGCGCACGATTGGCTGTGCGTCATCTCTTGGGCCTTGGTCACGAGCGCATCGCCTACATCAACGGTCCCGAGCACTATTACGCATCGTCGGACCGCCTGGCTGGCTATAAGGCGGAGCTGGCCGCTGCAGGTATCGAAATGGAGCCGCAGCTTGTGGAACGCGGGGACTGGACAAGCGAGAGCGGACTTGTCGCCTGCCGCGAACTGTTGCGGCGCAAGATTGAGTTCTCGGCCCTATTCGCTGGGAACGATCTCATGGCCGTCGGAGCGATCTATGCACTGAACGAGGCCGGTTTGCTCGTCCCCGAGGATGTGGCTGTCGTCGGCTACGACGACCGCCCAATTGCCGCAATCTTCCGTCCTTCGATTACGACGGTCACTCTGCCGTGCTACGAAATGGGCCAGGCGGCGGCGACCATGCTGCTCGAGCGCATGGCAGGGCTAGACAATATCGACGCTGAAGTGCAGATTCGAGGCCGACTCATACTGCGGGATACGTGCGGCGCATCCAAATCGTCTACCGCGCTCCGCGAAGAGACATCGGTAGAGAAGGAGGTCCTGGGCGATACATAGGCGAAGTTGGCGATGTCCTTGATCCAAGCTGCCAAAACAACCATCCACGAGGAGAAATGTATGAAAAAGGCATTCAGACTCAGTACGTTCGTTGTAGTGCTTCTGGCCTTACTGGCAGGTTGCGTCGCGCCAGCTGCTGTGCAGCCTGCGCCCGCAGGTGACGCGGCCGCGCCGGCCGCTGAACCTGTCACGCTAAGCTTCCTCTCGCGCGACTCAAACCGCGACCAGGTGGAAAAACTGGTGGCGGCATGGAACGAGAAGAACCCAGCCATTCAGATTGCAGCCACCTTCGTTCCAGCCGCTGACTACATGACGAAGCTAGGCACGAGCATTGCCGGTGGCGCGGCCCCGGACTTCGCTGCGGTGGACCTGGTCTATATGCCGCAACTTGCTGCGGCGAATCAGCTCTCGGACATAACGGAGCTAGCAAAGGGGCTCCCCTACTTCGAACAGTTGAGCCCGTCGCATGTGCGCTTGTCCACCTATGAGGATAAGATCTACGGGCTGCCCTTCAACGCCGAAGCTTCGGTGCTAATGTGGAACAAGGACCTCTTCACCGAAGCAGGGCTTGACCCGGAAAAGCCGCCCACAAACTGGGCAGAGATCGCCGACTATGCAGCCAAGATCGCGGCCCTCGGCGACGGCAAGTCCGGCTACTACTTCTCAGGCGGCTGCGCAGGCTGCAACGCCTTCACCTTCCTGCCGATGATCTGGGCCAGCGGTGGAGACGTCTTGAGCGACGACGGAAAGATCGCCACGCTCGAAGACCCCATCGTCAAGGATGCGCTTACCTTCTACAAGGATATGTGGGACGCCGGCGTCATGCCCCCCACATCACAGACGGATGGCGGCCCCGACTTCCTCAACACCTTCGCCAGCGGCACAATCGGGATGCAGGGCCTGGGTGCATTCGCCATCAACTCAATCAAGGCCAGCAATCCCACGATGAACTTTGGGGTAACTTATCTTCCCGGCAAGGACGGCGGTACGTCATCCTTCGCCGGTGGTGACGTAATCGCCATTCCGGCCGGCTCCAGGTACGTGGCGGAGGCGTTCGAGTTCATCAAGTGGCTGACCTCCGACGAAGTGCAACTTGAGATGTATGCCAAAGCAGGCAGCCTGCCTGTGCGCACAGACCTTGCCGACAACGAATACTTCAAGGCCGACCCGCGCTTCACCACCAACACCAACGCGATGGCGCTTGGCCACACGCCCTACAGCGTGCACTACAATGAACTCTTCAACGATGCCAACGGCCCATGGCTTGCCGCCCTGCAGACTGCCATCTTCAGCGGCGACGTGGACGGTGCGATCGCTGCCGGCCAGGCCAAGATGACCGAAATTCTGAACCAGTAGTAGTCTGGCACGCCCCTGCGGGCGCGCCCTGGCTTGTTCCGGCCGCCCGCAGGGACACTCCCCTTCAGAATTGAACGAGACACTATGAGCGCAAGCGCCAATCCGCAAGTGCCCCGCGCAACGGGTTCGCTATCGCGACGCTGGAGTCGGGCTGGCTTTCTCTTTGTTTTGCCAGCCGTTGCCTTCACCACGATCTTCTTCATCCTCCCCCTATTCATGACGGGCTACATGTCGCTGTACAACTGGCCCCTCCTGGGTCAGCGCAGCTTCATCGGCCTGGACAACTATGCGACGCTGTTGAGCGACAAGCAATTTGGCGCCGCGCTCTTGTTTACTTTCAAGTACGCAGTTCTGGTTACACCTGCTATTTTTGTGCTGGCCTTTGCGCTTGCGATGCTGGTCAACACAGCACTTGCGGGTGTGGGATTTTTCCGCACAGCGTACTTCCTGCCGGTCGTGATTGGCCTCGGCACATCCAGTTTGCTTTGGGTGTGGCTGCTTGACGGGCGCGTGGGCATCTTCAACGGTATCCTGCTGCGGCTGGGCGTCATCGACAAGTCGATCATCTGGCTGGCCACCAAGAATCTTGCGCTCTATTCCATCATCGTCTCGGTCGTGTGGAAGACCGTGGGCTTTTCCATGATCCTCCTGCTCACGGGGATGCAAGCCATCCCGCTGGAATTGTATGACGCAGCGAAAGTGGATGGTGCAGGCTTCTGGACGCAGCTGTGGTATGTGACGTTGCCGATGTTGCGGCGCAGTCTGGCGCTGGCGCTGGTGTTGTCCGTGATCGGGTCGCTGCTCGCCTTTGACCAGTTCTACATCATGACGCGCGGCGGGCCGCAGAACCAGACGATTACTGCTGTCTACTGGATCGTCATCAACTCATTCACCTACTTCAAGATGGGCTACGGCGCCGCACTCTCGCTCGTCATGCTGGTGCTGTTGGTCGTGGTAAGCCTTGTGCAATTGCGCCTGTTGCGAGACGACAGCGTCGAATAGAACAAACACGAATTCCCACTCCGCCACTGTGGAACAGGAACGACCCATGGCAATCGGTGAACAAGCCGACTCCTCGACAAGAAGCCGTTTGCGTGCGCGCAGAGTCCTGTGGTACGCCGTGTGTGGAACGCTTGCCTTCGTCTTCCTCTTCCCGGTGGCATGGTCAGCGTTGACGTCTGTCAAGCCGACGCTCGAGGCGTCAGCGTCGCCGCCGACATTCCTCCCGTCGCGCCTCACTTTCGAAAACTACCTCAAATTGAGAACAGTTGGGTTGGGGATTGATGTCTATGTTCGCAACAGTTTTGTCGTGGCGATCCTGACTGCGCTGGGGACCATTCTGTTGAGCACCCTGGCGGGGTATGGCTTCTCGCGCTTCCAGTTCCGCGGCAAGAACTTCCTCTTCATTATGATCCTAATGACACTGATGATTCCATTTCAGTCCATCCTCACGCCACTCTACCTGATGCTGGGTCGCCTGAACCTGCAAAACACGGTCACCGGACTTGCCCTGGTCTACATCACCTTCCAGCTCCCGTTTGGCGTCTTCATCATGCGCGCCACCTTCGAAACGGTGCCGCGCGAGATTGAGGAAGCCGCGCTGATGGACGGCTGCACCCCGGTTACACTGCTCTATCGCGTCATGCTAACGCTCGTGCGCCCCGGTATCATCACCGTGGCGGTGTACACCTTTCTCAACGCATGGAATGAGTTCCTTGCCGCACTGATCATCATGTCGCGCGAGGACAAATTCACCTTGCCCATCATCCTCACCAGTGTCCGCAGCGGCCTGTATGGTTCGGTAGACTGGGGGATGCTACAGGCCGGCGTGATGGTCGCCATCATCCCGTGCGTTCTCCTCTTCCTTGTGCTCCAGAAATACTACCTGCAGGGGCTCATGGGCGGCGCCGTCAAGGGCTGACCGCTGCCTCGCCCCACCTTTATCCGCAATAAGGATCTGCCATGATCAAGCCTCCGCTACCTGCCAACCGTGCGCCCCTGCGCGCAACCGCATTTCTCCCCCTGCCCGTGGGCGCCATTCGCCCCAAGGGCTGGCTGTTGGACCAACTGCAGATTCAGGCGGCCGGGCTGACGGGCCACCTGGATGAGTTCTGGCCTGATGTGGGGCTTGAATGCGGCTGGCTGGGCGGCGCCGGCCACGACTGGGAACGACCGCCCTACTACTGCGACGGCCTTGTACCCCTAGGCCATATTCTGGACGACCAGCAGTTGATTGTGAAGGGGCAAAAGTACGTGGACTGGATGCTCAACAGCGCCCGTCCCAACGGTTGGTTCGGCCCTGCCAATCGCGACTGGTGGCCGCGTATGGTCGCGCTCAAGGTGCTGATGAGTCACTACGAGGCGACAGGCGACAGCCGCGCGATCGAAGTCATGACGAACTACTCGCGTTATCAACTGAGGCTTCTGCCGGGGCGCGGGCTTGACAATTGGGGATCGGCGCGCGGCGCCGACAATCTGCTCGCAATCCACTGGCTTTACAACATCACAGGCGATGCGTTTCTGCTCGACCTCGCCACCATGATGGCTGCACAAACGATGGACTGGGCGCACCTGCAAGCCAGAAACGCCGTCCATGATCTCCTGGTTGGAGAGCACAAGGACAACATGGCAACACACGTCGTCAACAATGCCCAGGGCATCAAGACGCCGGCTGTATTGTGGGTCCAGGATGGGGACCCGTGGCACAGAGATGCAGGGCGCGCGGCGATTGAAAACCTCATGCGCGAGCACGGGCAGCCGCACGGCATTTGGAGCGGAGACGAGCACTTGCATGGGACATCGCCGACCGCAGGCATTGAACTCTGCGCCGTTGCCGAGTACATGTATTCGCTTGAAGAGATGATCCGCATTCTTGGCGACCCCTTCTACGGCGACCGGTTGGAGCAGATTACCTATAATGCATGGCCTGCCACCTTCAAGCCCGACATGTGGGCCCACCAATATGACCAGCAGGTGAACCAGGTTTGTGCGACGATCGCGCGGCGAAACTGGACAGACAACACCGACACCTCCAACATCTATGGACTGGAGCCGCACTTCGGCTGCTGTACGGCCAACATGCACCAGGGTTGGCCCAAGTTCGTCAAGAGCCTCATCATGGCGACAGCCGACGGGGGCTTGGCCTGTATCGCCTATGGTCCATGCAGTGTGCAGACAACTCTTGGCGATTTGCGCGTCGGAATCGACGTTGCTACGGATTACCCATTCGACGGTGAGGTTCACATTGTGGTCAACACTGACCGTCCAGCCACCTTCCCAATGCTGTTCCGCATTCCGGAATGGGCAGATGGAGCCACGATCGCGGTGAACGGCGCATTTGAGCCGACACCGACTGCGGGTACTTTCCAACGGATTGAGCGAGAGTGGACGAAGGGTGACACGATTAAGCTAACGCTCCCGATGCGTGTGCGCACGACGCGTGGCCACCAGGGCCTTGTCTCGGTCTATCGCGGCGCGTTGCTCTTTGGATTGCACATGGGGGAGGAATGGCTGCACGTGCGCGGTGAGAGACCGTATGCTGACTGGGAGGTCTATCCGACGACCCCATGGAACATCGGGCTGCTGGAGGGAGAGGGAAGTGAGGACTCTCGCGTTGAAACGTCGGAAATAAGCGGAGTGCCGTATGACCCGTCACACGCTCCCGTAACGATTCGGGCCAAGGGGCGTCGACTGCAGCAGTGGATTCTGAAAGACAACTCGGCCGCAGATATCGATGCTGGGCCTCACGCATCCGACGCGCCAATTGAGGACGTCGAGTTGATCCCCTATGGCTCCACGAACTTGCGCGTGGCGGCATTCCCGTTGGCGGTCCGTTAGGGTGTGTTGACGTTCTTCTATCTGAGCCAAACCGGAGCGGAGACGAAGTTCAGAAAGCCCAGGTAACGGCTGGCGAGTTTGTCGAAGCGACCAAGGAGACGCCGGTAGTGCTTGATGCGGTTGAAGAAGCACTCGATGAGATGGCGTTCTCTGTGTGTATGCCAGTCGAATTGCGGTGCTGCAATCGGCTCAGCCTGTTGCTTATCTACTTGTGCGATCAATATCTCGGCCTGCGTCACGTCATGGCTCTGCGCACCCGTCAATACAAACCGCAGAGGGTTACCTAACGCGTCGGTCGTGGGGATCATCCTCCTTTCGTTTCAGAAGAATGTCACAAACCAGGAAATTGTTTCAACACACCCTAATCTGCAACTTTCGATTGTGATCGCGTTTGGTGAGGCGCACACTCATGGGCCGTGCGCCGTAAGCGACCCATGAGTGTGCGCCGTTGCGTTCCCCAGGTGCGCTCGGTGAACTGGTAACCGGTTGCTCGTGTCACACCAGTTTTGCCAAGACAGCGCCTGGACAGCGTGCGTGCTGTTACACGTCGCAGCACTATATTCCTATGGCTGAAGTCCACCAATCGTTCAACGCTCGACGAGGGGAAGAAAGATCGAGTTCGCGCCCGGCGGGCCCGGCGCTCCTGTGACGGTGACCGTTACGGATCCCGCGGTTTGCCCCCCTTTCCCGTCTGCGACGATGTAACTGAAGCTGTCGCGGCCGCTGAAATTGGCATTCGGCGTGTAGGTAACGCTCTTGCCATTGGTGCCGGCCGTGCCAAACTGCGGCTTGCTGACCGCCGTGACCGTCAGCATATCGCCATTGGCGTCGCTGTCATTGGCCAGCACGTTGATGGTGACCGCCACGCCGGGCGCCGTGGTGGCCGTATCCGCCACGGTCACAGGGGCCTGGTTGCTCGTGCCCGGCACGTTGTCGTCGAAGACGGGACGCTGCAGTGTGAAGGCGCCAACTACGGTAACGGGCGCGCGTGCCACACCCCAGAGCGTTTCCCGGTATTCGCCGGCCAACTGGCTGCCGTCGCTGCGGCTGACAGCCCCCGTGAGCCGAAACTGCCGCTGGATCGATTCCCCGTTGTACGTTTCGGCGACCCGTTCCGAAATCAGCGTGAGTTTTGCACCATCGAACGTGCCACTGACTAAGGGGCCGATTTTGAGCGCGCTCCCGTTCACCTGAATTGTATGCTGCGTGGTGAAGATAAGTGTCTCACTCAGGTCCACGTAACCGCTGACCGCGTTGCCCGTCTGGTTGAGCGAGAGCGCCAGGTCATTGCTGCCCAGATCGGGCGGCGCGGGTGTGCCGGCCGTGGGAGGAGGTGGCGTGGCGAGTGTATCGCTGTAGACGCCGCCTAGAACGAGTCCCACCTTCACCACACCGCTGTAGTCACCGGCAATCTGCGCCGCGCCGGCCTGCGCCGGGTCGGCCTGGGCAACTGGCGCGCGGGTCTCGATTTGGCCGACTGACGGACCCATGGCGTTTAGTTGAAAGAGTGCCATTGCCCCGCCGCCAATTCCCACCACCAGCAACAGCTCAAGTGCGATGACGGGCCATTTATTTTTCATCGGAGTCTCCAGTCTGGCATAGGGTGCTGACAACCAGGAGTAGCGCGGCCATGCCAAACGCCGCTGTCCTCCCTGCGCTTGCCCCTTGCGCCGTCATCAGAAGTCCACGCGCACACACTGGGATGGCTGCGGCAAGCTATTCGACGCCCGCGTGCCATAGGTCGTGCTGATCTTCAACTCGATGTCGGTCAACTGCTGCAGGTCCAGATCGGGCAGAATGCCATTGGGAGAGCCTGCGTTGACGACCACCTGCCAGCCATCTGAGGCAAGCGGGCGACCCAGGAAGGCAGGCGTGCTGAATCCAGATGCGCCATTGCCATGCAGGCCATTGATGTCGCCCGAGAATGCCCCGGTCACGACGTCGGTCGGCTGTTTATTGGGGAAATCCAGCCCCATCAGCACGGCCGGTGGGATCAGCCGATAGTCGAAGAGGCAGCCGACATACGAGGTCAGCATGACTTGGCCCGTCTGGCTAACCCGCACTTGACGGTAGCCCAGGTCGCCGGGCTGGGTCGTGACCAGATTCAGCCCCAAGCCATTGCTTGTCGGCTTGGGCTGACCAATCCCGGCGACTTTGTGCAGCCAGTAGAAGTCGTAATCTTGCTGCACCACCTGGCTGATTAGCCCGTTGGTCGCGGCCGACGTCGAGTATGAGAAGGCCAGGACGGGCTTGCCGTCGTTGCCCAGCACGGTGTTCAGCGCCACCCATTGACGCAAGCGTTTGCTGCGCTCTGCCTGGAGGTTGGCATCGGCGACACCCTGACCCTTCAGGTACGCGTCAGTGAGACCCAGGATATGTTGTGCGACCGAAATGTTGAGCTCGCGCTGATTGCTGTCAGCATCTTTAACCGCGCCGGGCAGGTTGGTAATGGTGGCATCCAGGTTTTGCAGGAACTTGAGAATGTCATCCGCCGTGCGCGCGCGATAGATGTCGGAGATGCGGTAGTTGCTGGCGCTGAGGCGGGCGGTATACTCATATTCCGCACGGCGGGCCGCCAGATAAGCCAGGCGCGCGGCGATCTCAAGCTGGCTCGCCAATTCGAGCCGGTGGGAATCGCGCACCAGGCGATAGCTGGGGTCGTTGGCCGGCAGCGCGGTCGTATACGCATGTTCGCGTTTGGACTGGTAGACATCATGCCCCGTTTGGCCGACCACGCCGTTGAACTGCGTCAACATCGACTGGTATTGTTGGGCAGCGATGTCGATATCGCCTTGCGCCTCGGCCATATCGTAGAATAGATTGCGAACGACCGCCTCCGAGTTGACATCTTCGATCTCCATATCATGCGCGGCCTGGCGCATGATTTGCGCCGGACGCAGCGCAGATTCGATGATCGCGCCGGGGTGGATGGTCACTTCGCCGAAGGTGCTCACATCCATGAACTGGGCGCCGGCGATGATGGCCTCCATCAGCGCTGTTTCCTGTCCGGCATTCGCTATGACAGTCTTCACTTTGATGTTGCGCAGCGCCTCTGTACTCGCGCGCTGGACGATATTGTCCCGTTTCCGGATCGCGGCCTCCACCCCCAACCACGCCGTGCGCAATTCCTGGCGCGCCGTGCGCATGTCACTGACGAGGATCAGCCAGTTGCTGCCATCGGATCTCGGCGGCTGGCCATCCTTGGTGCGCGCCATGCAGGCATCAAAACTATTCGCCTGGGGGTCACACTCCTGCGTGTGCTGGATCATTGTGTCGATGCAGGCATACCACTCCGCGTCAGTGGCGAAATTCTGCAGATCGCAGCCCGCCTCCTTCTGAATGTCGTTATCCACCTGGTTGTTGGTGGCGAGAATCGCTTTCGTCAGATCTTGCTGGTTGAGATCAAAGGCGCGCTCGGCATTTTCCGTCTGCTGCTGGATTTGCAGAGCGAGGCTGGCGGCTTCCTGGGCCTGTTCCCACAAACCCTTGTCGGTGCTGCCAAAGGCGGTGTGGTAGGGGCGAGCGGGGGTGAAGCGGATGTCGAAGCCGAAGATGTTGCGCCCCGCGCGCATTTCGGTGGCGGCCCTGCGCGTGTCCAGCATGGTCAACGTCATCTCCGAAATCAGAGCAGCATCGGGGCGCGCGCCTTTGGCACTGCAACCGGCTCCCTGATCATTATCGAGAACCGCCTGGCCGGCGAGGCCGACCATCTTGACATAGCCTTCGGTGGAACCGGCGCGATATTGGTCGATGGCGGAGTTCTGGGCGCGCGGCACATCAGCGACCGTGTTGATGTCCAGATAGCTCAAGCGCGTGCCGATCTGGTGTCGGGCGCTGAGTTCGCCTTCGACGGCGCGCGAGAGCAGCGACCATTCGCTTTGGGTGTAGAAGTCGGCGACATAGCAGCCGCTGCCCAGCCGTACATCCATCGCCGAACTTAGCTCCTCTTCGGCGAGTTGGTACTGGTATTGGGCAGCATATAACTTGGCGACCTCCTGGCGCACGAAGGTTTCGCCCCCGAGGAGGCTTCCGGCGCTGAAGTGCAGCCCCAGCGCATCGACCATAAACTGCTGGGCGAAGATCATGCGCAGATAGGCTGCCTCGCGCACGGCCTGGCGCAGACGAGCGGGAAAGTTGCACCAATCGATGATGGGCTCGAGCACCTGGCCGCTGTGGGTTGGATCGGCCGGAGCAGGGTCCTCCGGTTTGGCGCAGAGGCTGTTCTTGTAGTTCGCGCCGGGTGAACCCTGGTTGGCGCCGTCATCGAGGCGAAAGCGCGCGTCGGGGGCGTAGACGGCGAGGACGCCATAGATGTCGCGCGCCCGGAGCAAATCCGCATCGGCGATATTGATGCGTTGCTGCAAGAGAAGCTGCCCCAGAAGCTTGTCGGAATAGGTGGCGCTGAAGCCGCTATTCTCGTCAAAGTGGCGCACCAGGTCATTGAAGTTGTTGGCCCCGCGATAGGGAGAGATGTCCTGGCGGAACTTCATGCTGCGGTCAAGCAGCGTGCGCGCCTCGGTTTCCAGCGTCTTGAAGTCGACGTAGAGCAGTGGCCCCGCCGCCAAGAGGTTGGCTTGAGCGACATTGGCCGTCGTCGGCGCGCTGTTGGGGGTCGTGACGCCCACGGTGCTGGGCCCGCCGATCGCCCCAAAGGTCGCCGAGCAGAAGTCATCCAGATTGCCGATGCCGCAGGCGGCGCGACCAGCGCCCACGCCAAGTGCAATGGTGAGCGTCAATGCGAGACCCGCCACGGCCAGGAGATTGCGACGCGGCAAAGCGAGCAGGCGTTTGCCCCATCTTCGTACTGCTTGTGAACTGTGGTTAGCCATATTGCCTCCTTTCGACGCAGGCACTGACAACTGTCTGGACGGTTATCTCTGCGCCGCTTGCAGTTGGTCAACCTGCGCCGATAGCGTGGCAAGTTGGGCGGCAAGGTCGGCAGCCTGCGCCTGTAGCTGCGCGACCGTGGCGTCTGTCGTCGCCGGCTGCGCGCTGCTGTTGAGCGCATCGAGCGCCGCCGGCGGCAGGTACTGCCCGACCTGCAGCCAGACGAGCAGTCTGCCCTCTCTGGCGCTGTCGGAGCTCTGCATGGCATAGCCGACGATCTGGCCCGCCTGGGTCGCTTTCATGGCGACGCCGGGTGTGCTGGAAGAGGTCAGCGGGTCGCCCACGGCAATGGGGCCATTCTCCAAAGAGAACTTGGTGGGCACGCGCCCGGCGAAGGCAACGGCCGTCTTGTTGTCGGTGATGAGGCGGCTGTTGTCGCCGGCGAAATAGCTCTTGCCCTGATCGAAGAGAAGGCCGGGGTTGGTGGAAACGACGCCAACCAGCGTGCCTGGGTTGCTTTGCGTGGCGAGGCGCACAGCCGGAACCGTGCGATCTTCGGGGATCAGGACCATCAGATCGCCCGCCTCGCTACGCTGGTCGGTGGCAAAGGTTTCCGCCACATCCTGATTGCAGGCAAGATAGTTTTGGTTGCCGGTGTAAGGAACACCGGGGTTAAAGTAGCAGGTGCCGTTGAAGGAGCCGGAGAACTTGGGCGCGTTGACATTTGCCGCAAAATAGGCCTGGTTGTTAGCCTGAAATCGCAGCAACTCCTTGTTGGCGCCGGTATTGTTGAAGTGCCAGTTGCCGTCGGAACCGACATACATACCGTAGGTGACATTGCCGGTGGTATTCGCCATTGTCATGCCCGCGCCATAGGTGGCGGCGCTGGAGACGATCGACAAGGCGGTGCTATCGGTCGCCCCGCGGTTGATGGTCAGGCTGGTGGTTGTGTCATTGAGCAGTTGGTTGGCTGTTTGCGCTGTGGTTGCCAGAGTCGCCGTGGTCGCCAATTTGGCCACACCGGCCTGCATGGCCCACGGCACAGGGAAGAGGCGTTGGCGGGGCAGCATCTCACCGTCCGGGGCGATGGTCAGGCCGACGTAGAGATTGGCGTTGTCGAAGAGCCCTGCGGGGATTGCTTTGGCGTCGCCCACCACCACGCTGAAGTTGCCGTTACGGACCACAACGTTGTTGAAGACCTCGTTGTACAAGGGCGCGCCGCCGGTCACCACAGCGTAGATATTGAGTGTGATGTTAAATGTCCCGTTGGCCAGGTTGCCATCAGCCCTGCGCAGCGTGCCTTGATAGCTGAAGGCGTTCGGAATGTTGGCGACACTGATGGCGGCAGGGTCCACCTCTTGTTCGAGCTGGGCCGCCCGCGCTACGGAAATCGCATTGCCCGAAAGCCACCAGGCGCCAATCAGCAAGTTCACGACCAACACCACGGCGAACATGCCGAGGAACTCAGACCGACGGGATTTCATAACGTTCTCCTTATCGCAATCACGCTCGACTGATTCGCCGGGAGCCACGGAACCTACCGTTTTGTAGAGACTTCCCGGTTCGGACGCTCTGCTGCTGATCGTTTAGTTGGCTCGAATTCTCCGGCGAGACCCCATACAACCAGGCTGCACCCAATCCAAATGACGCCTGTCTTCCCGCCGCCTTCCGCGTCGTCAAGGCGCGCCCGGCCGGGATGGAAACCTGCGGCGCCTTCCGTCCGCTCATCGGTCGCCTTCACCGGCGGTGAGACAAAGCCAGCAGGTGCAACGCGGTGTTAGCTCGCTTCAAGTAGTCGCTTTGCAGTGTCAAAGTTCTTGCCGTCTTGTTTCTCACTCAGCCTGGCAAAGAAGCCTTCGGCAAACTTCAAAACACCGACGACTTCAAATTGAGATGCAAAGGTTACTTGCGTGCCATCGTCCTTTGGCCTACGTGCTGCATCGTGCAAGTACGTCGCGGATTCGTAGCGGCGGCTTCAGCCGCCGTTCGTCTTTGTCA
>CAYOEZ010000103.1:0-15797 GCA_964402955.1 uncultured Ktedonobacterales bacterium
TCGGATCTGCGCAGGCGGGATATGTGCAAGGATCGGCGACCCTGGATCTTGCAGTCATGCCGAACTTCAGCGCGCTCAACGCCAAGCTCAATCAGGGCGGGTTCAGCGAGTCGCGCGATATCAGGGTACGCAACGGCAATGTCACTATCGCGGGGAAAAATGAGTTCACCCAGCGACCTGCCGACGTAGTGCTCACGCGCCACTTCAAGCTTTCGGCGGACGATACGCTTGCGGCTGACGATTTTTCGGAAGGTGGCGGAACGATCTTCGTCAACGGCATCATTGACGCTTCGGGCGCAGCAGGCGGCGGGACGATTGAACTCAATGCGATGAACAATCTCGTTCTATCGAACGACAGCGTCCTGCTAGCACGCGGAACGTCGTCTGCTGCCGGTACAACGGATGCCTACTCGCACGGCGGGCAGGTCAACCTGCCGATCGCAGGACCGGTCCTGGCGAACTACCGCTATGGCGCCAACCGCGTCTACGGCCACATGGTGGAGAACGAACGCCACCTCGTGATTTCCGCCGGACTGGGCACGTCCTATCTGCCGGTGCGCTTCATGCCCCCGCCCGAAGTCGTGGAAGTGACCATTTCGGGCGCCGTCGCGCCCAGCGCGTAGGGCAGGCTGGCAAGGACAACCTGCCAGCTCCAATCGCCGGTGATGATGAAGAAACCGCCGCCAACCATGAGCGGACCCCATACCACGATGACCGCCAGTTCGCCCAGGCCAATGTACTTCAGCGGCCAGGTGTAGAAGAGCACAAAGAAGACGCCGGAAGCCAGCAAGGCCAGCGCCAACGGCCCACGCAGGTAGACAAGGTAGAGGCCGCAGGTCATGGCGATCAGGCCAGTCACAGCCACATAGACCAGGACCTCTTTGATCGTCATGAGTCCATGCTCGAGTGGCTGTGGGCCGTACTGTGCCCGGAAGTAGTTGTCCTTGTCGACGCCGCGCCGGTAGTCGGTGATGTCGTTTATCATGTTGTTGGTGGCGTGAGCGAAAAGCAGGCCAACGGTCATGATAAGAAACAACCCCAGGTCGAACTTCTGGACGCGGAACGCCAGGATGCCTGCGATAGCGGCAGAAATGAAGGTGATGATGAGCACAGCCGCGCGCGTCGCGATCAGCCACCTGGAGATGACGTCCAGCTTGTTCCATTCCTCTTTAGTGATGCGTGGAATGACCTGGAGCGCCTTGGCCCACATTTGTACATTCATGTTCTTGACATCCCCTTGCAGGTTATTCGTCGACCCCGAGCAGGACGTTGGTGGCTTTGATAATGCAGTATGCTTCGCCTCCGGGCTTGAGGCCCAGGCTGTCGGCGGACGACTTGGTGATGACAGAGACGATCTCCAGCCCTGCGGGCAGGACAATAACCACCTCGGAGTTGACTGCGCCGTGGGTTACGGTCTTGACCGTCCCTTTGAAGACATTGCGTGCGCTCAGTTTCATCTGCGTTTCTCCTCGTCTGTGCGTCGCGCAGGGCAAACCCCTGCGCAATGGATTATAGCATGCCCTTTGACCTGCTGCAAGGATTGACGTCCGGGAAACTGTCATTGCTATGGTGTGAGCGTAGGGGCGCTGCTTGCTGCGCCCAACCTGTGCCGTTGCGATAACACATCTGGGCGCAGCAAGCAGCGCCCCTACTGTGGATAGTTCACTCGCCCGGCTTCTTCAGCACGGCAGACACGGCGCCGTGGCCCAGAAGGCGCACCCGCTCGGGGAGGCGGAAGCGTGCTGACCAGAACCGTCTTGACGAGAACAATATACATCTCGGCCGGCATCACTGCCAAGGCAATGATGAGCGGCTAAGCAGGCATCTGCCACGTAGAGGGCAGCGCCGCGATGCCGTTGAACAAACCGACGGGCATTGCCTCCTGGTAGAGTCTGCTGATACTGCATCGGGCAGTCTCTTTCACGGGTGTCGCTCCACGCGTCCGCGGCGGGCTGCTCTAGCCTTGTTTGAGCAGCTCAGATGCATCGGGCAGAGCGCGCACCGCCAGAATCTCGCCGGAGTACATGCGATGGTAGTCGCCGCGCGGGTAGGCGGTAATGTCCTGCGCCAGCGTGGGCGGCACAACGTCGTTCTTGTGTACAATCCTGCACTCGTAGATGACCGGGCAGCCGGCGATGCCGGGCGCGGTCACCTGCGTTGATGGCAGAAGTGACAGATGGCAGGCCTCAAGCTTGTCGCCATCGCGACCGGAGTACTGGCCGCAGTAGGCGACCGCCTGACGCATGGCGGGCGCTGGGACACAGACTGTGAAAGAATCGCTTTGCTCCATCAGGTTGTAGGTGTAGCGGCTGGGACGAACCATGACAAGCATGATTGTCTTACCCCAAACAGGGCCGACCATCCCCCAACCGATAGTCATGGCGTTGGCTTTGCCGTCTGCGGCAGCGACGAGCAGCAGGCCAGGGTTGCGCAGAATGCGCAGCGTGTCGTTCAGATACGCGGTGTATGGCACGTTCGTGTACGTCATTGCGTATTACCTCCGATTCATCTGCGATCAAGACACACGAGTAATACAGTATCGGACGATGATTGTCAAGGACGAGCGGTTATGCCGCGTTTGCCTGATTTGTCAGACTGTGTTACAATGCGCCTCGATGTGTACCACACTCTTCCTCTCTGAGGTACGGTCACGTGAAGTGGACGCGCAGCTTCCTCTTGATTGCTTTCGCCGTCTTTGCTCTCAACTTTAACCAGGGTGTGGTCAACTCGATCTCCACCAACTACTTTAGGGAGGACCTGGGTATTGGCGGCGCCCAAATGGGGTACTTCACGGCCGCACGTGAGCTGGTGGGCCTCATGATGTTTGCGGTCGCGATCATTACGGTGCGCTTCTCCGCATCGAAGGTGGCCGGCGCGGCGTTGCTGATCGCCGCCGTCGGCTATGCTGCCTACGGGCAGGTGCATGGCTTCGGCCAATTGCTCATAGTGGCGATGATCGGCAGCCTGGGATTCCATACCTGGATGCAGGTGTACTATGTGCTGGGGCTGAGCCTGGCCGAAGCGGGACGCGAGGGACGCGTGCTGGGCACACTGTCCAGCTTCGGTTCGTTGGGCACGTTCCTGGCTATGTTGGTGACCCTGGTCGTCGTTGTCGTTGTGGGTATGCGCAACATGTATCTCGTGGCGGGAACGTTCGTCGTTTTTGGGGGCATCGGGCTGCTCCTCATCCCCAAGAATCCTCGCCTTGTCCGGCAGCAGGGTTTTGTCCTCAAACGTCGCTACTCGCTCTATTATCTTCTGAACTTTCTCGATGGCTGCCGCGCCGAGATCTCCATGACCTTTGCACTTTTCACCCTCGTTGATATCTACCACGTTGATGTGCAGCACACAACGCTTCTCCTGCTGATCAACGCCGTCCTGGGCTGGTTTGCTGCGCCCCGCATCGGCGCGCTGGTTGATCGCATCGGCGAGCGGCCGGTGCTGACGGTGGCCTATGCTGCCAATGCGGTGGTCTTCCTGACCTTTGCCTTCGTGCCCAATGTTGTGCTGCTGATGCTCATGTATAGCGTCTATTCAGTCGCCGGGTTGGGCATGATGGCGCGCAATACGTATCTGAAGAAGATCGCCGACCCTGCTGATGTCTCGCCCAGCCTGGCTATGGGCGTGTCCATGATGCATGTTGCGGCGGTCATTGTGCCGATCGTCGGCAGCTTGCTCTGGCAGAGCTTTGGCTACCAGATGACTTTCCTTTTTGGCTTTGTCTTCATTGTCGTCTCCGTTGTGGCGACTCAGTACATACGCGTTCCCGCCCTGGCCAGCGTCGCACTCGCTGCTGGCGGCGGCGAGTAACGAATAATAGCGTTCCCATATCATGCGGAGGCATACGGCGTGAAGTATCGTACTCTTGGCAGGACAGGGTGGAGTGTCAGCGAGATTGGATTGGGGACGGAGTATCTACTGGACCAACCCAGCGCGGTGATGGACGAGGTCATGCAAACCGCCACCGCTGCCGGCGTCAACTTCGTTGATCTTCTCTACAACGGGCCGCGCTTCTGGAACAACTTCACCCCGGTGATCAAGCAGTATCGCGACAAGGTGCGGGTGGCTGTACACTGGGGCGTCGGCGAGTTCAATGGCCAGTTGGAAAATGTGCGCGAGCAGGATGTGTGCCAGCGCTTTTTTGATGCGACAATGGCCAACCTGGGCAACGACTACGCCGACGTAGCCATGCTGATGATGGTCGACCGCATGGAGTTGTGGGACAGCTGGGCGCAGGCGTCGCTGGAGCGCCTCATCCGCTTGAAAGAGCAGGGGCGCATCGGCGCGATCGGCATGAGCAGCCACAAGGCAGCGCCGGCCCTCAAAGCCATCAACAGCGGACAGATTGACGTGCTGATGTACCCGGTCAACCTGGCGTCACACGCCATTGCGGGCAACAACGATGTGCTCGACGCCTGTGTGCGGCAGGATGTGGGGCTGGTGGCCATGAAGCCCTACGCCGGCGGCGCTTTCTTCCAGGGTGAGCAGTCGCTTGTCCTCTACTGGTTCCGCAGCGGCGGCTCGTGCTTGCAGGTGCAGAAGCACAGCCCGATCAGCCCTGCGCAATGCCTGAGTTATGTGCTGGCGCAGCCTGTGGCGACGATCGTGCCGGGCGTCAAGAGTGCGCGTGAGTTGGAGGGGGCGCTGCGCTACTATGACGCTACTGACGACGAAAAGGACTACAGCCACGCCATCGCCAGCGTCACGTCATATCCGGCAGACCAGTGCATCTATTGTAACCATTGCCTGCCCTGCCCCCAGGGCATCGACATCGGCCAGACCATCCGGCTGGTCGATACGGCTCGCGATGGCATGACCGACAAGCTGAAGGCGGATTACGTGCTGTTGCCCGCCCGCGCATCGGATTGCATCGAGTGCGGAGATTGCCTGGAGCGCTGCCCCTATGAAGTGAATGTCCCGGGCAAGATGCGCAGCGCGGTACGCTTGTTTGAGGATCAGAACTACGTTCTGTACCAATCACGCCCGTCCACCCGGAAGGATGACTGTATGAAACTCGAATTGCTGCCCACCCATAGCACAGCGGGCAAGATTTTCTGCCACAATATCGACGACGGCAAAGGCGGCAAAGCCTTCGCCAAAGGACATCTCATCCAGCCCGGCGACATTGCTCGCCTGCAGGAATTGGGCCATGACAGCGTCTATGTTGTTACACTGGACGAGCATGATGTCCACGAAGACGCAGCGGCCACGCGCCTGGCTTTGGCCGTCAAGGGCAGCGGCGTTGAGGTGACGAAGGCGACGAGCGGGCGCGTCAATCTGCTTGCGGTGCAACGCGGCGTCGTGACACTCAATGTGCAGGCGCTGGAATCCGTCAATGGCAGCGACGGGTTGACCGTCGCTGTGTTGCGCGAGCACAGCGTTGTTGAGGCAGGCAAGATTGTCGCCACCGTCAAGATCATCCCCTATGCCGTGAACGAGAAGGATCTGCGTTTCGCTGAGGACGTCGGCCAACTTGCCGAAGGGATTGTCAGTGTGCTGCCCATTCTGCCGGGGAAGGTGGCGATCATCTTGACCGCGAGCGAGACCGCTCATGAACATGTCGTCGCCAACTTCGAGGCGCCGCTACGCCAACGGGTTACAGCGCTGGGCTGCCATCCCCTGCCAACGGTCGTTGTGGCCGAGCAGCCGGCGACGATTGCTCGTGCTATCAGTGACGCGTTGCAGCAACACGTCAGCGTCATCATAATCGCCGGCCAAACCTCAATCATGGATAGCAACGACATCACGCCCCAGGGCATTCGCCTGGCGGGGGGGAAGATCGAGTGCTTCGGCGCCCCTGTCGAGCCGGGCAACCTGTTGCTGCTCGCCAGTGTGCGCGGCACGCCAGTATTGGGTGCGCCTGGCTGCGCCCGCTCTCGCCAGACAAACGTCATTGATCTCGTGTTGCCACGCCTTCTCGCAGGCGAGCTCCTGGCGCAGCGGGACATCCGCGCCCTGGGCAATGGAGGACTGCTGTAACCAATGTTTCTTGCTGACATCTTTGTACGCGTCATCTTGCCTGTCTTCGTTGTCGTTGCGCTCGGCTATGTCTATGCTCGCGTAACCTCGGTGGACGTTAAGCCCTTTGCCCGTCTGGCCTGGAATGTCACCGGCCCCTGTTTGGGATTCGCCGCACTGGCGACCACCACACTCCCCGATGATGACTTTGCGCGTATCTTCATCTTTATCGTCGTTCTGACCATTGCCCTCTGGCCGCTGGCAATTGGCGCGGCCAGGTGGCTTCGTCTCGACCGGCAAACCTCCAGTTCATTTCAACTCTCTGTCCTGTTTGGCAACTGCGTCAATTACGGCTTTCCTGTGCTGCTTTTCGCCTTTGGCCAGGCAGCAGTGGATCGCGGTGTGATCATCATGGCGGGCAACCAGGTGTTACTCAGCACACTGGCGGTCTATATCGCTGCTCGCGGGCGGCTGGACTTGCGCCAAAGTCTGACTCAGATGACGAGGGTTCCGCTGCTCTGGGGCTCGGTGCTGGGCTTCATCGTCAATCGCACCGGCATGGTCATTCCCAAGCCGATCTTTGACCCGATCCAGATGGTGGGCACGGCCAACCTGATGCTCATGTTACTCATTCTGGGCATGCAACTTGCTCAGGTGAAGCTATCGGGTGAGCGCAAGGCGGTGGGAGTGGCGGTCGGCATGCGGCTGGTGCTGAGCGCGGGGATGGGGGCAGTGCTGGCTGTGGCGATGGGGATGCAGGGGCTGACCATGCAGGCGTCCATCGTCGAAGCCGCCGTTCCGACCGCTGTGTACGCGGCGATTGTCGCCGCCGAGTTTGACGTTGCTCCGGGTTTCGCGGCCGCGAGCATCCTGGTCTCGACGATTGCCAGCATGGGCACGCTCACGATCATTCTGGCCTTGTTGGGCGTGCGCTAGGCCAGGGCCTGTGCAAAGTCCCTTGACAGGCGCAACGGAGCGTAGGGGCAGGTCTGAGACCTGCCCGCCTGCCCCGCGTGATCGTGGCAAGGCAGGTCTCAGACCTGCCCCTACGTACAGACGGGCAAGTGTGCACAAGCCCTGTGCGCTCACCCAGCACTTCCAAATATGGCGGAACGCCCGTCATTGCGAGCGTTCTTTGCGAAGCAATCCCCCTGCGCAACGCTGAGATTGCTTCGTAAACAGCACTCGCAATGACGAGCCAACGGTCTGCTCGTTCATATTTGGAATCGCTGGCCCTCACCGTCTTTGCTTGCTGCCCGTTGTCTGTGTGTGCTATAATGCTGCTAATATCATAGAGGAGAGGCGCCAACTATGGCCACCCCCATCGCCTGGATGAAGAGGCGTACGACCGGATCGATGGCGCTCGCTGTCTTTCTGGTCAGCCTGGTTGTGTTTGCACGGATAACGCCCAGCTTCGTCGGCAAGATGTGGTACCCGACGGGTGATGAGCCATACTACCTCTTGATCGCGCACAGTCTGGTCCACGATCGTGACATAGAGCTAACCAACAACTATGACAACAAGGATTACTGGCACTACTATCCCGGCGAGCTCTATCCTCGCCACGAGGCCAGGACGACCGCGCCGGGGCTATACTTGAAACATGCTCCCGGGGTTTCTGTGCTCATCGCTCCCGCATATATTCTGGGAGACTGGCAGCGTCACATCACGGCGCAGGCCGACCGATCTCTTGCGGCCACCTTGCCTGTCTACCAGACCGATGACTGGCAAGCGACCATTTACTTTTACAACCTTCTCGGCGCTCTACTGGCGGCAAACCTCTACCTGCTGGCATACGAGGTCGCGCGCAAACACTGGGTGGCGCTGCTGATCTGGCTGACGCTCAGCTTCAGCAATCCGCTCATGAGCTACACGTTCCTCATTTTCCCTGCCCTGGCGTCGGCGCTGATGACCGTCTATGCCTTCCGGCGCATCCGTCTCGATGGCGTTGTGGCGCCGCTGGCTGGCAATGGCCCCCTGCGCCTGCTTGCGCTCAGTTTTTGCCTGGGTTTCATGCCCTGGCTGCATGCTCGTTTCCTGCCCGTGTCATCGATGCTCTTCGTGTTCTTGTTATGGCGTGAGGTAACGGCGCGTCGTGCCGGCGCAACACCGTCTGCCGATCAGCCGAAAGAAGGGCAGGCACTATCCCTGCCCGTCGCCGCGCCGGTGCAGGGATCGACGCTGATCGTGCGCCTACTGGCGCTACTCACGCCGCCTGCGATCTGCGCCGTAACGTTCCTTGCCTACTTCAAGATCCTCTATGGCACGTTCATGCCCAACTATGGCGACCACGCAGGCATGGGCGGCCCTGATGAATGGGTTGTGGCTTTCTTCGGCAGCTTTCTGGACCAGCAGTGGGGGCTGTTCATCCATGCGCCGGTGCTGATCCTGGCAATCGTGGGCGTGCTGTGGATGCTGAAGACGCAGAAGCGGTCCGAGGTGTTCTGGCTGGCGGCCATCGCCGTTCCCTACGCCATGATCATCCTGACGTACAAGCAGTGGTGGGGCGAGTGGTGCCCACCGGCGCGCTACTGGGTGTCGCTCATTCCTTTTGCTGCCGTACCGCTGGCCTACGTGCTGGCGGGGCCGATCAAGCGCGGCTTCATGGCGCTCTATCTCGTTCTTGCCGGCGTCAGTTGGACAATCATGGCGATCTTCATGTACGACCCGCACCTGATGTACAATCACCCGGTGGGCATGAGCCACTTGCTGCAATGGGTGGCAGGCAGCGACCTGCTACAGCCGCTGCTCCCCACCTATTTCCGCGCTGATTGGATCAATGTCTGGCTGACGGTCATCTATGTGGAGTTAGTGATCTTCATCGTCTGGCTGGGGTGGAAGCAGATAAAGGCAGTCAATGTGCCGCCAAAGGTCAGGGAGTGAGCTATGTCGTTCGTTGATGAGGGGCAGGTACTGCCCGATGAGGTCATCGCTTGCATCAAGCGCGCCCTCCAAGAGGATATCGGCACGGGAGACGTGACGACCAACAGCATAGTCTCGTCCCAGGCGACGATGAGCGGTCAGATCATCGCCAAGCAGGATGGCGTTGTGGCCGGGCTAGACGTGGCGCGGGCAGCTTGCCTGCTATTGGACGCGCGGGTGAGCTTTGGGGCGCGTGTGGATGAAGGGGCGCGCGTGGCGAATCGGCACGTACTGGCCACGATAGCGGGGCCCGCCCGCGCTCTGCTCTCGGCCGAGCGCACGGCGCTCAACTTCCTGGGACGTATGTCTGGTACTGCCACTCTGACGCGCCGCTTTGTCGATGCCGTTGCCGCGACAAGAGCCGTGATTCTGGACACGCGCAAGACCGCGCCCGGCCTGCGGGCCATCGACAAGCTGGCCGTGCGCCGGGGCGGCGGCCAAAACCATCGCATTGGTCTGTACGATATGATCCTTATTAAGGACAATCATATAGACTTCGCCGGCTCGTTAGCCGAAGCCGTACGCCGCGCCCGCGCGGAGCAGACCGGCCTGGAGATCGAAGTTGAGGCTCGTACCATTGCCGATGTGCAGGTTGCACTGGACCTGGGCGTCCAGCGTATCTTGCTGGACAACATGACGTTGGAAGAGATGCGGCAGTCCGTCCGGCTAAGCGCCGGCCGGGCCGGGTTAGAAGCGTCAGGCAACGTGACGCTCGACACTGTCTTGCCGATCGCCGAGACCGGCGTGGACTATATCTCCATCGGGGCGCTCACGCATTCAGCAAAGGGCTTCGATGTGAGCTTCGATTGGGTTGACCAGAAATCCAACCGGCCAGGGGGGCCAGATGTCCGCTGATGAGATCTATCTGAAACTGAAGGCGATGCTCGGTACTGTCGATCCAGATGTTGAATTGCGTTACAAGGCGCAATTGGCTGCCGAAATCAACCAGCTTAAGAAAGAAAAGAATGCAGTTATCCTTGGCCATAACTACATGGAGCCGGCGCTGTTCTATTCCGTTTGCGATTACACGGGAGACTCCCTGGAGCTGTGCCGCAAAGCAGCGCAGACCGACAATGACATTATTGTCTTCTGTGGCGTTAAGTTCATGGCAGAGACCGCCAAGATTCTCAATCCCGGCAAGACAGTGCTGGTGCCCTCGCAAAAAGCCGGCTGCTCGCTGGCGGCCAGCATTACGGCCGCAGACGTGCGGGCGCTCAAGGCAAGATTCCCCGGCGTGCCGGTTGTTACCTACATCAACACATATGCTGACGTGAAGGCGGAGTCGGACATCTGCTGCACATCAGGCAACGCGACGGCTGTTGTGCAGTCTCTGCACGCAGACACGGTGATTTTCCTTCCCGACGAGTATCTTGCCCGCAATGTGGCCCGCGAGACCGGCAAGCACATCATCTTTCCTACCCTGACAGAGAACAGAGAAGCCGAAACCACCCTGGACTACCAGATGATCGGCTGGCGCGGGCGTTGCGAGGTCCACGAGAAATACACTGTGCAGGACATCATCACCATCAGGCAGCAGTTCCCTGGCGTCCTGGTGCTGGCTCATCCAGAATGCAGCCCGGACGTCGTGCAGGCGTCAGACTATTCGGCAAGTACGTCGGCCATGACCAGGTACGTGATCAAGACCTCGGCGCCTTACTATTTGCTGCTCACAGAATGCTCCATGGGCGACAACATCGCCGCTGCCAATCCCGACAAGAACATACTGCGCCTGTGTATGGTGCGCTGCCAATACATGAACAAGATCAGGCTCGAAGACACCCTGGCGTCGCTGAAGTACAATCGCTACGTCATCGATGTGCCCGAAGATGTGCGCATCCGGGCCTTGCGTGCCGTTGAGAAGATGCTCGCCATCGGGTGAAAACGTACCTGACAACTCCACTCGGGCGTCCAGCTAGAGGAGACACTGCTTGATTCAAACCGACGTCCTGGTCATCGGCTGTGGCATCGCCGGAGCGACGACTGCCTTGCGACTCGCCCGTAACTCCCTGCGGCAGATCGTCGTCATCACCCGCGCCCCCGAAGCAGAGGAGTCGAACACGCGCTATGCCCAGGGAGGCATCGTGGCGCGCGGCCCCGGTGACAGTGCCCGCTCCCTGGAGGCCGACATTTTGGCCGCCGGGGCGGGCGCCAGCTCACCGCAGGCCGCGCGCATCCTGGCCGAAGAAGGCCCCGCGTTGCTGCGCGCCATTTTGATCGAGACGGCCGGCATTGCCTTTGACCACGGTAGCGACGGCAAGCCAATGTGGGGACAGGAAGCGGCTCATTCACGCCGCCGCATCCTCCATGTCGGCGATGGCACCGGCCAGGCGGTCATCAGCGGCCTGATTGCAGCGCTGCGCCGTTGTCCCAACGTGACCATTGTGACGGACAAGACGGCCGCCGATCTGATCACCTTCCCGCACCACGCCCGCGATGCTCTGGCCGCGTATAAGCCCATCACCTGTCACGGCGCATATGTGTTCGACCGCCAGGAGCGCACGGTGCATCGTTATGCGGCTGCCGCCACAGTGCTGGCGACTGGCGGCATAGGGCGCATCTATCGCAACACGACTAACCCCGTTGGCTCGCGTGGGGACGGCCTGGCCATGGCCCACCGCGCTGGCGCCCGCCTCATCAACGCGGAATACGTTCAGTTTCATCCAACAGCCTTTGCCATGGCTGGGGCGCCCGCTTTCCTGATCAGCGAAGCCGTGCGCGGTGAAGGCGGCGTTTTGCTCACGCCCGACGGACGCGCCTTCATGGCTGACTATGCCCCACAGTGGAAAGACCTGGCGCCGCGTGATATCGTGGCGCGCGCCGTACATCACGAGATGGAGAGCCACGGCTACCCACACGTTCTACTCGACATCGCCTCGTGTCTTCCCGCGCACACCATCCGCAGCCGCTTTCCCAACATCTACGCCACCTGCCTGAAGTTCGGCGTGGACATCACGCAGACGCCCATTCCAGTGATGCCGGCAGCCCACTACTTTTGCGGCGGGGTCTGGGTGGACGAATGGGGACAATCCAGCATTGGGAATCTATACGCTGTTGGCGAGGTGAGTTGCACTGGTTTGCACGGCGCCAATCGCCTGGCGTCTACTTCATTGCTCGAAGGGCTGGTCTGGGGCAATCGCGCCGCAGAGCACATCGAGAAGGTTCTAGGCTCGCACTCGCCGCCTGGAATCCCCGGTCTCGACGATGTGCCGCCATGGGATGAAAGCGGCCTGGTGGCGGATGCCGACCAGGCCCTGGTCCAAGGTGACATGCAGACGATCCAGAACATCATGTGGCATTATGTGGGGTTGGTGCGCAGCGCCGAACGCCTGTCGCGCGCCGTGCGCGAGTTGCGCCATCTGTGGAACGAGATAGAGACATTCTACCGCACCACGAAGCTCAGCGATGGATTGATAGGCCTCAACAATGCCGTCGAAGTGGCGTTCATCGTGGCGCGGGCTGCCCGCCACAACCGGCAGAGTCGCGGCTGCCATTACCGGCAAGACGCGCTCGAAGTAGAATAGACTATCCGCTTGTCTTCTCGATGTTTACGACCTTGCCGCCAAAGGCCGCCATGGCGCTCTTCACGACTGCGTCCTCGCCTGAGGGCGCGGTTGAGTCTTTAAACGCCACGGGCGGAGCGGCGACATGGCTCTCTTTGTACACCACAGGCGCTGTGGCAGCAGCGGGGCCGTCTTTGGGCAGCAGCGTACACTGGATGTGCACGGGATGGGTCAGAATCTTGCTGAGCGTTTCTTCCACCATGGCGCGGTTCTTGACGTTATCCACACTATCCTTGTGGAAGGGATACTTGAAGCTCAATGTCACGCTGTCGGCGTCGGCTGCCGTGGGGCGGCATTCTTTGAGAAATGCCTCGACTGAGCGGCTGACTGCCTTGACCGCTTCCAACACGGATGGCCAGTTTTCCTGCACCTGGGCCAGCGCTGTACCGGGCGGAGCGCTGACGACTGCCTGTGCAGGTGGTCGCGGCGTACTGGCAGCCTGATGCGGTGCATTTGCCTGCTGTGGCTGCGTCTGCACAGGGGGCGGGGGCGTCTGGCGCACAAGCGGCGGCGCCGCATGGGCAGGAACAGAGGGCGTGGTGTGGGTGGGCGGTGCGCTCTGCGTTGTCGTCGCGTGTGTTGGCGGCGCTGACGGTGACTGTGCCGGAGCATGGCTGGCGGCAGGCGACGTGAGCGCGGGGCGCACTGGCGGAGCGACCGGCGCAGCACGCTCGCTTGTGGGCGCCCCTTCGCCACAGGCCTCAAGGAAGGCTAGCTCCAGGGGCAGTTGTGGTTGGGCGCTGGCGCGCAAGCCGCTGGCAACGTCGGGATCGGTGAAGAGCTTGATCAGGCGCACAAGATCGCCGACCGAGAGCACCCGGGTCTGTGTACGCATCTCGGCGATCGTTTCCGGTGCAGCGTCAATCATCGCTTCGTTGTTGGTCTTGACCAGCATCAGGTCGCGCAGATAATCGACGAAGTCGCGGCTGAACTGGCGTAGGTCGGCGCCACCCTGCATGACCTCGGTCAGAAACTGGATACCGGCAGCCACGTCCCGTTTGGCGATGTGGCTGACGAGCTTGCTTGTGGCATCGAGCGGAGCGAGACCCATCACCTGTTGCAGGTAGGTGACTGTGATGCCTTCGTCGCCAGTGAAAGAGGCAAGCTGGTCCAGCAGGCTTTCCGCATCGCGATAGGAGCCGGTGGCGGTGCGGGCGATGATGGCGAGGGCAGCCGGCTCGATCTTGATGTGATCTTCCTCGCAGATGCGATTGCGCTTGGCAATGATGTCTTTGTTCGAGGCGCGGTGCAAATCGAAGCGCTGGCAGCGTGAGAGAATGGTGAGCGGAATCTTGTGCGCCTCGGTGGTGACAAGGGCGAAAATAACGTGCGGCGGCGGCTCTTCCAGTGTCTTGAGTAGAGCGTTAAAGGCCTCGTTGGTGAGCATGTGCGCTTCGTCGAGGATATAGACCTTGTAGCGAGCCTCTGTGGGCGAAAAGCGGACTTTGTCGCGCAGGTCGCGAATCTCGTCGATGCCGCGATTGGAGGCTGCGTCGATTTCGATCAAGTCCAGAGCGCGCCCCTCATTGATGGCGACACACATCTCACATTCATTGCAGGGCTCTCCCTTGCCGCCATTGGTCAGACAGTTGACTGCCTTGGCCAGGATGCGCGCCGTCGAGGTCTTGCCCGAGCCGCGCGGCCCGGCGAAGAGATAGGCGTGAGCGACCCGGCCAGATTCCAGCGCATTCAGCAGCGTACGGCTGACGTGTTCCTGGCCGATAAGCTCGATGAAGGTGCGTGAGCGCCAGCGGCGGTAGAGAGAGCGGACGTCGTCGGGCATGAGGGCCTCCGAGAGTGGACAAGGGATGCGTGCCAACAACCAGCAAAAGCATTGTAGCACAACGACGTAGGCGTGACAAGCTCCCGCGTCGGTAACATTATCATGTGGTTGACAGCGAGGTTTGCCAACAAGAAGACAGAAAATCGTTGGCGAGGATGTAAGACTACATCAGCAGGCGTCACGCCATGCCAAGCAGATCGCTACCGCCAGCGCAACCTTAAGATTGGTCACCGGCATCCCAAACCAGCGTAACACTTTCCACTGGTCGGACGTCTCAAGATACGGGCGGTCTTGAAAACCACGGAGACACAGAGGACACAGAGGACACAGAGGACACAGAGTGAACTGCAACTGGGTACGCCCGTGCCCTATTGGCATCGAGAGGCGTCAAAGCGACTGGCCAGTAGAGGTTCTCCGTGCTCGCTGTGCCTCTGCGGTGAATACAACACACTATCTTGCATTGTTTGTCCACAGGTGGCGAAAGTTGAACTAGATCCGTACGGTGTGGTATAATATACCAAATCGCCCGCACATCATGCACGTCGGTGCGACGCCTGACGGCCAGGCCATGGCTATTTGACGCTTTCTCGATAGTGAGACAGGTGATGTTAGCTCACAATTGGAGGTCACAGATGCTAGGGGACAACTCAGAGCGTGCCGCTGCGGGTCAACGGTTGCGAACCCTGGTGGCAGTACCATCTCCCCTCCCTCGCACGGAGGTTCAGCCCGAACAAGTGCCACACGAGGTGGGACAAACTCCAAGTTGGGAAGAGCAGCAGGTGAGTGAACGTGAGCGGACGAAATCCACGGAAGAGCCACAGGTGCGTGAACCTGTGCGAGCGACTCTGGAGCAAGAACCAACGTCTAGAGAGGAGGAGCGAATGATGTCCGAGCCAGCAACGTCGGTACAACACGTATCAGAGGAGCCGGCCTGGGAGTCTCATGACACGAGCGCCGAGAAGTTGCGCGTCCTCGAAGGGTTCCATCGCTGGGTGATGAGTAAGGCTGCTTCCATCGAATCACCCAACGACGACCCGGTTACCTTGCGACAGATCCTGGTCGAGATTGTTGGCGCGGCGGGCTTCGCAACCGCCCTGCTTTCGAGCAAGAAGTAGCGCCGGTGTGGCCGCGCTGCGCCAGATGAAGACTCGGGCAGGAGGCAGGTGATCAATTGTCGCCGGGCTGGTCTGCAAGAGGAGTTGGCGCGTGCGGGGCAACAGGCGCAGTTCACCGTGCCGTTCCACCTCCCGTTGCTTGTTTTCAACGACAGAGTAACGCATTATGTGAGGCAACGATACCCTTCAGAGTAAGATCTCAGGTGAGTCAATCCGAGCCCTTGACGCCTTCGCCTGCGGGGTATATGCTCTCTCTGTGAGGTGACGCTGCTTTGTGCCCACTGCAAAAAAGTCGTGTTCGCCCAACCGTCATTGCGAGGAACGCCCTTTGCGCCGAAGCAATCTCATTTCCGCTCGAAACGGGGGGGATTGCTTCGCTCCGCTCGCAATGACGGGCCCGTCCTGACCGTTCTGCAGGTGGCCCCTGCCATATTGAGCGCACCCATCCCTGGCGCCCCC
>CAYOEZ010000104.1:0-15730 GCA_964402955.1 uncultured Ktedonobacterales bacterium
TGGACATCATTCTACCATGCCCAGAGATGGAGGACAAATGCCCTAATAGTGAATGACCCCGCGCGCGCCGCTGCAGTACTCATAAAAGCTGCGGGGTTCTCCCCCTTCAGCAACATGAAATTCGTGTATCCGTGCCAATTCGTGGACGGCAAGACAGCTCCGCGTGTTACAACCGGATCTCAGGCGCCTCCTGTCACATTCACTTAGCGTGCAACGACGTCCGCGTACTCTGCCAACACCTTGGTGATGCCTTTCTTTTGCGCCGCGGTCAGCGCCGGGTGAGGCGACGAAATGCGAGCATCGCAGATGCCCAGCTGCTCCATCCCGCCCTTTACCATCGTGTATGCATTGCTGGAGAGGCTGTACAGGTCGTTGCAGAAGGCCGTCATGCGCTTATGCTTGGCGATGACGCTTGCCCAGTCCCCCTTGTCTGCAGCCTGGATCATGTCACTGCACCAGCCGGGGCACAGGTTACCCGGCCCGCCCATCGTAAAGTGACGAATGCCCAGCAAGAGACTGGGGGCGTAGAGATACTCGTCGCCGTTGATCACCACGAACTGCCCAGGCTTGTCCGACTCCATGAAGGTCTTCTGCAAGGAGTTGTACGGCATATAGACTTTCACGCCGATCACACCCGGTATGTCGCTGAGGCGCTTCAGGGTCGATGGCTCAACCTTCACGCCCACTTCGTCGTTCTGGTAGATGATCAGGGGCATGCCGCTCTCTGTCGCCAGCGCCTTAAAGTACTCATACACCTCAGACTGCGTGATGGTATAGCTATAGGGTGGGGTGGCAAGGATGAGGTCCGCCTTCGCTTCCTTGGCCATGGCCACCAGATCCAACGTGCGGGGCAGGCTCTGCTCGCTGACGCCCACCATGATCGGCACCCGGCCGCGGGCCATGCGCACGGTTTCCTTCATGACAGCCAGCCGGGTCTTGTCCCGCAGCAATGGCCCCTCGCCGCACCAGCCCAGAATGAAAAGACAGGATGCCCCACCGTCGATCACCCGCTCGACCAGACGCTCCGTGCCCGCCACGTCAAGACTGCCATCCTCGTTCAGAGGCGTGGCGTTGGCCACGATCACCCCCCGCATGCGCTCCAAAAGCGTCGCGGTCTGTTCTTTGCTCACCTTGCGTGCCATTGTCTTATGTACCTCCTCGCATGATATGCGGTCAGGCGGCGCCGGCTCGCCGCTCACCCACAGTCCAAAAATCCCCGCCATCCCCTGACGAACTGCCCCGAGTGAGGCGGGTACCGGAAACCGCCAGCGTGCCTCTCTCAGGTCGCCGCCATCTCATAGGCAAAGACATCAGCGTAGTCCAGAACAAAGCGAATGCTGATTGGCCGATCGGCGGGTAATTGTGCCAGCGACTTGCCGGCCCATGAGATATCGGCGGCGATGCTGTCCCCCGAGAAACCGTTGCACTCCTCGATGCCAAAGCCGGCAACCGGGTTGCCGTTGCCGTCCAGTATTTGAGCTTTCACCGTGCCCAGCGGGCAGCGAGCATTCACCAACAGCTTCGTGCCGTCGGGCACACCATGGTTGACCACGAAGCTGCCCACGGTACCTGTGGAGAGGCTGGCATAGCGGTCTTGCTTGATGCGGGCCAGGCCGATGGCGCGCGTGTGTTCCCATTGTGGATCGTTCCAGTCCACATCCTTGCGCACATCCGTGGTTTGGTGCGCCGCTATCGGACAGTAGTAGGCGTGCCCCTTGTTGTTGCCGGTATAGTAGATCCAGACTTCATCATCGGTGATGACCGGACGGGCCAGTGTCTGAATCTGGCCGGCATCGAATTCTCCATTGCCACCCAGGGCGATGAACGGCTGCCGGTCGGGCGTGCGGAACCAGTAGCTGCCATCATAGGACCAGGCCAGATGCACATCGATATTGCCCCACCAACCCGTGCGCGAGGCTTTGGTCGGCATCAGCGGCAGCGATACCCAGAAGATCCAGACAAAGGCGACGATCAAGTCCTCGTAGGGCGCCATGCCCATGCCATAGAACTCGGCATGGCTGTATCCCCGCTCTCTGGCGATGCGGTCATCAAGGGCATCGGCCACCAATACCGTCTGGGGTTCTGTCCATGTCATGAAGTCCTTGCTTGTAGTGAGGGCGACCGAGCGGCGGTCAAAGAGGTCGTAGCGGATAGACTGCTTAACTGCCCCCAGATAGACATGGCGGTGCTCATCCTGGACGAAATTGCCGACGTCTTGCATCGTGCCCATCGGCCCATCAGCCGGATACTCTATCCAGTGCAAGCCGTCAGCGGAATGCGCCCGGTAGTAGCCACGTCCGGGGCGGTTGATACCTAGCTCAGCCAGGGTCGGATCTGTCGGCCGGCCCACGTGCCCGTTGGCCTTGTAGCGTTGGTTGGGATCGGGATCGCCGTCATCGATCATCACAGAGGGCCGGTGGCGGACGATATTGAGCAGATTGGTGGGTCGCTTGCCGCGGAAAGCAAGGATGTCGAGATCAGGCTTCTGCCAATGCAGGCCATCGGCCGACTCGGCATAGGCAACGTAGTAAGCATTGTCCTTCGGCGAGACGTCAGGTTCGCAGTTGTACCATGCCTTGAAGCGCCCGCGGTGTTGGAGCACTGTGCCATGGCTGAGACCATGACGTTCCCACAGGCGGTCGCATGGTATGACCGGCCCACCCTGCTTAGCGGCTGGCCAGAAACGCTGTTTGACCGTCGCATCCAGTTGTGTCACCTTGCGGGTATCCAGCAGTATGTGACGCTTCCCCATGTACTACCCCTCCTTGTGAAATGTGCTCACCTTGATGTGACCTACGGATCGATTATTACGCCTCAATGAGAACCGGTGTGAACTGATCCCACTGCAGTGTCTTGTCCAGTTGCACAAGAAAGTGGTCGCGAGGGATGGCCTGAGCGTAGATGAAGTCGCCAAAGAAGCTCTGTTTCAGTGTCTCGCGAAATCGACGGGGCATCGTGACAATCTCCTGACTGAAGATGCCCCCATCATGGCGTATTTCGACCAATTTCGCGAGTCCTATTCAACACCCTCGCCTCAGCCTGGGACGAGTTCGCGTTTGGCGGCGGCGACGATGTCATCGATCTCGCGCGCCATGGCTTCGTCCATGAGTTGCGTCTCGTGGCTGGCCAGAATCTCCTCCAGACGGTCGCGAGCACGCTGTGCCATGGAGGGGGCGCCTGCCTGAGACCAAACATCCCATCCCGCACGGTCCCACAGAAGGCTGGGAATCCACAGCTCCTGCCGGAAGTGCTGCACGGTGTGCTCCAACGCCAGGTAGTTGCCGCCAGGGCCAACTTCCTTGATGACGTCCGTGGCCAGCTTCTCTGGAGCAAAGCTCATGCCCTGCATAATGCGCTTGGTGTAGGCAATCATCTCATCATCGATGACCAATTGCAGGAGACTGGCACCCTGGTCAGCTCCGGCGATACCCATGTGGCCGAGCAAGTTACCGCCGGCCAATGCCCCCATCAAGAACGTCATACCCCGCTCGAGACCAGACTGAACGTCAGGTAGCTTGCTATCGCTCAGACCTACATTGATGTAGGACGGGAGACTGTAGAACCTGGCCATCTGAGCCATGGCGGCTGCCATCAACCCCTGCTCCGGCGAGCCAAAGCAGCACAAGCTGGTACGCGGATCATTGATGTGTGGGATGCCACCGTAGATGAAGGGCGTGCCAGGGCGCAGAACCTGGGTGATGACCAGACCAGCAAGAACCTCAGCGTTTTCCTGAATGAGCGTGCCTGCCAGCGTCGCGGGGCCGGTGGCTGTCGCTTGAACCATAGGCCCGCACGTCACCGGCAGCCCAGCCTTAGCGAACTCGATCAGGATCTCCATACCCGTTGTTGGCATCGTCAACGGGCTGATCGGCTCCAGGAATGCCTCTAACATCGGGCGCTGGCGTAGGGCTTCCGAACCGCCAGCGACGGTGCGCAGGATCTCCAGGATATAACGGGCAGTAGCGCCGTTCTTGATCCAAACCTGGATCGGTTTGGCCGTACGCTTCACCAGTTCAGCCGTGAGCACGACGTCTCTGACCGGCTCAGGAATATCTTCAGGTTGCGTCATCGCACCGGCGATGTCGATGTGTTCCAGAGCGTCGCCGACTATGATCGCCTGGTGAAGCTGCTGCACAGTTGGAGTGAAGCGCCGCCCGTCACGCCAATCGACCCAGGCGTATTGACCGGCGCTGGACATGGCGACGATATCGCCATAGCCGAAGCGGGCCGTCTTGGTGCCATCACGACCATAGAGGATGAACTGCTTACCGGCTTGTTTGAGGCAGTCCAGGACTAACGGTTCACCCATGTGGGCAAGCTGGGTGTCACGTTCAACGTTGGCGCCGGCAGCAGCCAGGTGTTCCAGAACGCCAGAGTGGAGAACTCGCACGCCAACGGTGCTGAGTACATCCATGCTGGCCTGATGGATCTGCTGTACCTCACTCCGGCTAAGAATGTCGTAGAAAGGACGCATCGCCAAATACTCCTTGATCAGGGTACTCGCCGACGGAGCATGGGCACGCTCCGCGCGGAGCGTGCCCATGCCTGCTCAAAGTACCCTGGAGATGATTGTGGCGCGACGCTCCACCTGCATGGGGGCAATGCCCTACCCAGTTACGTCCCAGTTGTGGGCGTTGTTGTAGCCGGTGTTGAACAGTGCTTGCATCAGCCAGATCGAGTCATCGGTCAAGCCCGTCACGCGTTTGTTGACAGCGATGACCGCGATGTATTTGAACATGGGGTACACAGGCAGCTCGTCGCTGACCATCCGCTGCAGTTGCTCAAGGTACTGATACTGCACTTTGCTGTCACCAGTTGCCTTTACCTTCTTGAAGAGGTCAGCTACGTCCGGCTTATTCCACATGGCAGCGCAGCCGGTATCCGAGATGAACCAGTCGCCGTAGGCGGTCACATGTGACGTGCCGAAGCCTTCGTAGGCCCAATCGAAGTCGCAATTCTTCTTGCCCTCAGTCCAGGCTGCGCCTTCCATCAAGACGAGCTGGGCCTTGACGCCAACGGCGGCCAGGTACTGCTGAATGGCGGCGAACAGGTTCTTGTGGGTGCTGTCGGCATAGTAGTATGTGATCTTGATTTCCTGGTTGGGGTTCCAGCCCGCTTCCTTCAACAACTGCTTCGCCTTGTCGGGATTGTACTCGTAGGGGTTCAGGTCCTTGGGCACAAACTCCGTTTGCTGCATGAACGAGTTCCAGGGGAAGCATATGTTGGCCTGCAAATCGCACAGAGCCTTGCGGTCAAGCGCGTATAGCATTGCCTGCCGAACGCGTTTGTCGGATAGATAGGGCTTCTGCCAGTTGATGCGCATCATGCGATGGTAGAGACGGTTGATCCGGTAGATGTTGACATTGGTGAGCTTCGACACCTGATCCACGTAGGCCGACGGCGTGTTCCAGACGTCTAGTTCACCCTTCTGCAGGGCAATGAACTGCGTATCAGCGCCACCGAGGTTCTTGATCAGGATGCCGTCCAACTTGGGCTTGCCCTGGTAGTAGATGTCATTGCGCGCAAGCTGGATGTACTGATTTCGCTCAGCCTTGACGAACTTGAAGGGACCGGAGCCCATGTTGATCTCGGGTTTGAACCAGGTGGGACTCATCTCCTCTTTCAAATCGAGCGGGTTGACGTTCTTGAAGATGTGCGCCGGCAAGATGCCCATTTCCGCCGTTGATGCTCCATCCCAGCCACCATACGGCTCAGACAGTTCGAAGGTGATGGTATAATCGTCCTTAACCTGCAGGCCGGGTATCTCTTTGGACTTGCCGTCGAAGAAATCCTTGCCGCCCTTGATGTTGTTGGTCCAGTAGAGGGGGTTGATGTTGGCGTCCTTGGTCAGATAGAGCTTCACTGTGGCCGCCACATCTGCCGTCGTCAGCGGTGTTCCGTCTGAGAATTTCACGTCCTTGCGCAGGTAGTAGGTATACTTGGTGGCGTCGGGCGAGATATCCCACTTCTCTGCGATGCCGGGATACATTTTCTGTCCCGCGCCCAACTCGACGAGGCGGTTGCGGGTGAGCATGCTCGTCAGATTGCTCTCAAAGCCCCAGTTCATGGTTGTGGGCTTGAACGGGTTCTGGCTGCCCCAGTCCGACGTACCGAACGTGATGTACTTCCCGGTCATAGCCACGGGAGCCGCTGCAGCCGCCGTCGGAACAGCTGTGGGCGGCGCTGCTGGGGCCTTGGTAGGGGCCACCGTCGGAACAGCGGTGGGCGGCGCCGCTGGGGCTGCCGTCGCTGCTGGGGCCTTGGTTGCGGTGGGAACGGGCGTCGATGTTGGCGTGGCGCCGCAAGCCGCCAGGACAGTACCGGCTGCTGCCATCATGCTTGCTTGCACAAACTGTCTGCGTGATAACTTGCGTGACATCTTTCTTCTCCTTTTTCGAGCCATTCCACTTGGTTCACTCTGTGTATCGTACCCGGTTGGTTCCCGATGCTTAGAACACGTGACATCCCGCGGCATCACCTCCTATCATAGACGGTCCACTCCTCAACGCCCACTAGGACAGCTCGTAGGCGAACATGTCGGCGTCGTCCAGGACAAAGCGCAGCGAGATCTCACTGCCCCGAGGCAACTCGGCCAGGGACTTGCCTGCCCAGGTGATCTCGCCGGCCACGCTGTCACCAATGAAACCCCGGCACGCTGACAGCTCGAAGCCCGCGATTGGATTGTGATCACGGTCGAGCACCTGGGCTTTCACCGAGCCGAGAGGCGCCCGAGTGTTCACCAGCAGACGTGTGCCATCGAGCTCGCCGTGATCGATGATGAAGCTGCCCTGCGTGCCTGTTGACAGACTGGCGTAGCGGTCCCGCTTGATCTTTGCGAGACAGATAGTCATCTCGTCGCCCCAGCGCGGGTCGCTCCAGTCGACGTCTGTGCGGCAGTCCATTCCGTAGCGGGCTGTGGCGGGCGTAGCAAAGTAGGAATGATCGCGGCGGCAGCCGGTATAGTAGATCCACACTTCGTCCTTGACCACAATGGGGCGCGAGGCCGTGTAGATTTGCCCGCCGTCGTAGTCGCCCTTGAGCCCCAAGGGGATGAATGGCTGGCGCGCGGGCGTGCGGAACCAGTACTAACCTTCGCATGAGTAGACCACTTGGCAGTCGATATGGCCCCACCAGCCGGTGCGGCGCGCCGGGAAGAACGGTAAGGGAACCCAGTAGATCCAGAGCAGGCCGACAATGAAGTCGTCATAGGGATCAAGACCCATGCCATAGAACTCGGCATGGTTGTAGCCACGCTCCCTGGCGATACGGTCATCCAGTGCATCGGCGACCAGGATCGTCTTGGGGTCGCTCCAGTGCGCAAAGTCCTGGCTCGTCGTGATGGCCACCGATCGCCTGTCGACGAGGTCGTAGCGAATCATCTGCTTGACCGTCGCCAGGTAACGCTGTCGCGGTTCATCCCAGATGAAGTTGCCAACGTCGTTGATCGTTCCGATGCGGGCGGTTGGCGCATGCTCGGTCCAGTGCAGCCCGTCGGGGGAGTAGGCGCGATAGAAGCCGTCGCCGGGATACGCCACGCCGCGCTCCTTCAAGACCTGCTTGGCGCCCACAAAGCCGGCCGCCTTGTAACGCTTCGCCGGGTCAGGCTCCTTGTCATCGCGCATCACAGACGGATTGTGACGGATGAGGTTGAGCACATTCGTCTTGCTCGCAGTGCCGAAGGGTGCGATGTCCAGGTCCGGCTTCTCCCAATGCAAACCATCGGACGATTCAGCGTAGGCCACGTAGTAGGCATTGCCGGCAGGCGGGACCTCGGCGTTCGCATTGTACCACATGCGGTATCGCCCCTGGTCATGCATGATGGTGCCGAAGACCATGGGGCCCCACTTCTCCCACGGGCGGTCTCCCACGATAACAGGTTCTTTGACCTTCTCCGCAGGCCAGAAACGCTGCGTGATGCTGCTGTCGATCACCTTGATCTTGCGTGTATCCAAAAGAACGTGCCGCTTGCCCATCTTTCTACCCTCCATAGACCTCTTGCCCTGGCCTCCCAAGGCCCGGCATCCGTCACTCACACATAGCTCAATCTCCCTAGCGTCAGCCAAGTGACATGCGCGGGTCAAGCGCATCACGTAGCCCGTCCCCGGCGAAGTTGACCGACAGCACGGTAATCGCAATGGCCAGGGCCGACGGTATCCAGCGCCAGGGCATGCCCTGCAGCACAGGCAGCTCCAGGGCGGTCTGCAGCGTTGATCCCCAGCTCGGCATCGGCTCTTGCACTCCTAGTCCAAGGAAGCTGAGAGTCGCCTCAGTCATGATCGCGCCTGCCAGACCCAAGGTGCATGCCACCACGATGGGTCCCACGATGTTCGGCAGCATGTGCCGCACCACGATGCGAGGCCAGGTTTGGCCGACACAGACCGCAGCGATGACGAAGTCCTGCTTTCGCAACGCCAGCATCTGGCCCCGTGCCAGCCGGCACAAACCGGTCCAACCAAACAGCCCGATGATGGCCATGATGTTGAAGATACTCGGCGGCAGAACGACAGCAGCCGTGATGATCAGGAGGAGGGTTGGAAAGCACATCATCACATCGGTGAAACGCATGATTAGATTGTCTACCCTACCCCCCAGGTAGCCGGCGATGCTTCCCAACGTGACACCAATGATAGCCTGAATTCCAACCGCAACCAGGCCGACAGCCAAAGACACCCTGGCTCCGTAGACCAGCCGGGTCCAGCCATCACGGCCCACCCCATCGGTACCCAGGATGTGGGCTGCAGTGGGCGGCCGGTTGATCTCCTTGAGCCGTATCGTGGAAGGGTTCTCTCCCCCAGTGAAGAGCGGGGCCAAGATCGCCATGAAGGCGAGAATGGTGAGGATGGTCAGGCCCAGCATCCCGAGACGATGCCGTCGCAGCCTGCGCCAAAAACGGCTGCGCGGCGATACGTGAGTTTGATGCACGTCGTCAGTCTCCTTCTCCTTGCGAGCATGGACAGCGGTTCTTGAAGTTGGCCGGCCAGCATAGCTGGCCTATTCATAGCTCACGCGTGGATCAACAACGGCATACGCGATGTCCGTGATCAAGTTGCCAAGCAGCACGGCAACGGCCGCCACGAAATTGATTCCCAGGATGAGCGCGTAGTCTCGGCTGCGGATTGCATTAAGGGTGAAGCTACCCATCCCCGGCCAGACGAAGATAGTTTCAATAACGATTGAACCGCCGAGTAACCACGGTATCTGCAGTCCAATCATAGTGAGAACAGGAATGAGGGCATTACGCAAAGCGTGGCGTGTCAAGATCACCCTTTCCGCCAGTCCTTTGGCCCGCGCGACAGTGATATACTCCTGGCGAATCACATCCAGAAAACTCGACCGGGTGTAGCGCATGAAGGTGGCGACGCTGCCCAAGCCGAGGACTGACGCGGGTAGTATCAGGTGGTGCAGGCGAGTGAGTAGGCCCCCGGTCTCGCCAAGAGGACTGGCGCCGAGGGTCGGGAAGAGCTGTAGCTTGAGCGAAAAAACGACAATCGCGAAGATCGCGAACACAAAGCCGGGCGTTGAGACCCATATGAAGCCAAGCAAGGTCAGGAGCTGGTCAAGCCACGAATACTGCTTGACCGCCGAGATGATGCCTAAGGTCACCCCCACAAAGACGCCGAAGATCAGCGAAGTGACGGTTAGTTGCAGCGTGTTGGGCAGGCGTTGCAGTATCTCTTTGATAACAGGCTGGCCTGACGCAAGGGAGTAACCAAGGTTGCCGCGTGCTACCTCACCGAGCCAGAGGAAATAGCGCTCGTAGGCTGGTTTGTTCAGGCCTAATGCCTCGCGCATTTCGTGCAGTTGTTCCTCTGATCTCAAGTAGGACGCGTCGGGTGGCATCATAGCCGCGACATAGTCGCCTGGCATTGCCTCAGTTAGGACAAAGACAATGATGGTGGTTCCGATCAAGAGCGGAATCGACGTGAGCAGACGACGTATGATATATCTCGTCACGGGCCACTCCTTTCGACGTCAGGACACGAGGGAACTGCTGACCATCTCCCGGCTTGGCTGTACCGGCTACGGCATCTTTTGCAACACCATGTAATCCATGGTCGCGTTTAAGACAACCATAGTAGCACCCATCGTCACAGCTCGATACCCCAAAGAAGACGCCACAAGTTGGGGAGTATAGGGAAGAATGCCATCTAGCCGCTGCAAGATCGGTCCGATCAGCAGATCGGCGGACTTGGCGACGCCACCACTAAGGATGACTATCGCTGGATCCAGCAAAGCGCTTATATTGGCAATGGCTACAGCCAAATGATCGACAGTTTCGCTCACAACCTGTTGAGCCCATGCCTCGCCCCGGCGCGCCGAAGCAAAAACGTACTCTGCGGTCAGGTCTGCAACTGGAAGAGTCCAACCCTGCTGATCGAAAACCCGGCGAGCGCGCACAGCAATAGCCCTGCCTGACGCCACCTCTTCTAGTGCACCGTATTGATCGTAGCGTCGCCCGAGGAATTCGGTTCCCGGCAGTACGTACCCAATCTCGCCAGCGTATTGGTGATATCCCCGGTAGAGCATGCCATTGATGACAACGCCCGCTCCAATACCTGTTCCCACAGCGACACACACCAGACTTGGCGCTCCCCGACCTGCCCCAAACCCCCATTCACCCAGAGCAGCCAAGTTCACATCGTTTTCCACAATGACCGGAACTTGGAACCGTTTGGCTATCAGATCCCTAAGTGGCAAATCGCGCCAGCCCAGACTTGGCGCCCAAACAACAATGCCATTGGGATTCAGGGTCAATCCCGCCACGCCAACCCCTATGCCGAGGATACGCTGTCCATTTGGCCGGGGCGCGGCAAAGAGTTGCTCAATCATCTCCCATAGGCGATCTAGAGCATCTGTTCTGTCAGTAGTGTTGTACTGCATATAGGTCTCATATTGGATGGTGCCAGCGAGATCAGCTACTGTACCGAAGATTTTGGCACCGCCCAAATCTACCCCCACAACGGCGTATGTATGCCCCGTGAATTCCAGGAGAGAACGAGGTCGTCCCATGCGGCCATTGGCTTTGCCGGCAGGGCGTACCAGGTCCTCAGCGACTAGTTCGTCCACCACTCTCATCACGGTCGGCAAACTCATGCCCACTCGTTTGGCGATCTCCGAGCGGGAGATCGGACTCTCTTGCCGGAGAAGCTCAAGAATGGACGACCGGTTTGTACGGCGCATGAGGGTAGCACTCACCGGCTCTCTCACCAGTGCGGTTGCTACAATAGGATTGCTCTCAGGCAATCTAGGATCCAATTAAGTACCTCGAAGTTAGAGGGATGATCTTGCGCAGAACATGACGGATAGCGCGGGTGCTGGGAGTAGTGGACAATCTAGACTTGGTTACTAACTGTAAGTAAGTATATCATATGGGATGCGAGTTGTCAATAGATTTTTCCTCTGTGTCAGCAACGACTGAAAAGTGGACAGTTGATGCGTCAAAAGTGGACTGTGTGTGGTAGACTTCGCCGCGGCAGAGTCTCCCAGATCTGCAACTTGAAAAGACCCTATCGTCCTCCCTCTTGACACAACACCCCACATCCGCTAGAGTATCCTCAGGCCCGTGGTATGCCCGCGTTGTCACCGTTCCTCCATTTTTAGGGCGTTGAAGGAGATCGCACATGGACAGTCGCGTCGCTGACACGACCAGCGTCAAGGACCCTCAGTTGCTGAGCCACATCGTGGTTGACTTCAAACAGATGAAGGATTTCGTCAAGAATCCTTTGATCATGGAACGGGCCGATGGCGTCCGCTACTGGGATGTCGACGGCAAGTCCTATCTGGACGGGCTTTCCGGCGTCTTCGTCGTCAACATCGGCCACAACAACTGCCACGTGATCGAGGCAATGAAGGCGCAGCTCGACAAGATCGCCTTCGCGCCACCCCTCCACGGCACCAACGAGCCGGCGGTGCGCCTGGCGGCGAAAATCGCATCGATCACACCCGGCGACCTGAACACGGTCAAGCTGCTCAATAGCGGCTCCGAAGCGACGGAAGCGGCCATGAAACTGGCCCGCCAGTATCACATCCAGTCGGGCCATCCTAACAAGTTCAAGGTCATCTCTCGCTACTATGGCTATCACGGTGCCACCATGGGCGCGCTGGGAGCGACCGGCACGACTAAGCGGCGCTGGATGTTTGAGCCGTTTGCGCCCAGCTACGTCAAAGTGCAGCCGCCGCACTGCTATCGTTGCCCCTACGGACTGAACTATCCCGGCTGCAACATTCTGTGCGCGCACATCGTGCGTGAAGTGATCAAGATGGAAGGGCCACAGACGGTCTCGGCCTTCATCGTCGAGCCGATCGGCAACACGGGCGGCATCATCACCCCGCCCATGGAGTACTTCCCCATCCTGCGCGAAATCTGCACCGAGTTCAACGTGTTGCTGATTTTCGACGAGGTCTTGACGGGGTTTGGCCGCACCGGCAACCTGTTTGCGGCGCAGACGTTTGGTGTGACGCCGGATATCATTTGCATGGGCAAGGGCATCACGAGCGGTTATGCCCCCATGTCGGCGATGGCCTTCAGCGACAAGGTCGAGAAGGCGTTCTGGGGCGAGGGCGACGCCGACATCCAGTTTGCCCACGGCCACACCTATGGCGGCAACCCGCTCAGCGCGGCGGCGTCGCTGGCGGTCATCGACGTTTTGCTGGAACAAGACCTGCCCGGGCGGGCGCGCGAGATGGGCGCGTACCTGCGCCAGCGTCTGGAGGGCCTGTCGAGGTTCGGTATCATCGGCGAAGTGCGGGGCAAGGGCCTGCTGCTGGGGGTCGAGTTGGTCAAGAATCCCGCCACGAAGCAGGCCTGGCCGGAGAAGACGCGCATCGGTGTGCAGATCGGCGAGGAATGCCTGCAGCGCGGGCTGATCATTCGCTTCGATCCCGATTGGATCGCCCTGGCGCCGCCGCTTATCATCACCAGGGCAGAAATCGATGAGATGATGGACATTCTTGAGGCCAGCATCGCCGCCGTTCTGGCGCGGTGTTGAGAACGTCCCCGCTCCGCGAGGACAGGCTGACGAATGCAGATTCGACGCAGATCTCCGCAGAAAAACACGGCAGCGTTTGTCTGCGGCTTGTATGAACATTCGGCATTTGGTTCCGCAATGCCTGACGCCAGGCTGAAGCCATGCGCTACAAAGACGAAGCCCTTCGGGCTGAATCGCAACCGCAGGAAGGCCCCGCAAATGGCTTTGTTTACGTAGCACGGCGGCTTCAGCGCCGTCAGCCTGAGACAGTAACGCTATCAGATGATCTTCATGCCAGCGTCCTCAAAATATCACGGCTGGCTCTTTCATCATGCGGATCCTACTCCAGAACAACGAGGTGTCTATGCCCCCGGCTGTGTTGATTGCTATCGACGGTTTGCGACCCGATGCGCTGGCCGCGGCGCACTGTCCCACTCTCGCCTCGCTGCGCAGGCGTGGCGCCTGTACACTGCGCGCCCGCTCCGTCGTTCCTCCCGTTTCATTACCGTGCTTCGTCTCGATCTTTCGCAGCCAGCCGCCACAGCAGCATGGTGTGACCAGCAACGTCTGGGCGCAGCCGGCGCAGCCGGTGCTGGGGCTGGCCGATGTCGCTCGTGGCAGCAGCCTGCGCTGCGGCTTCTTCCACAACTGGGAGCCGCTGCGCAATGTCAGCATCCCCGGCGCACTGCACGTCTCGTTCTTCCGCGACAACTTGCACGATGGCGCCCCGGGCGACGGACTGATCGCACATGAGGCTATGCGCTATATGCGCGACGATGCCCCGGACTTCGTTTTTGTGTATCTGGGCAGCCTGGACATTGCCGGGCACGACTACGGTTGGATGTCGGATGAATACATGAGGCGGCTGGAGTCGTTGGACGGACTGGTGGGGCTGTTGCTGGAGGCGCTGCCTGCGGGGGCGACGGCGCTGGTCACGGCTGATCATGGCGGCCATGAGCGTCAGCATGGCCTCGATGTGCCTGAGGATATGACGGTGCCGTTGTTTGTTGTCGGGCCGGCAATCCGGCCCGGCCATGAGATCAGCGCTCCTGTCAGTCTACTCGATGTGGCGCCGACGCTGGCTCGTGTGCTGGGGCTGACCGCGCCGCGCGAGTGGCGAGGGCGATGCCTGGATGAGGCATTCGTCTCGTGAGGTTGCTTACTTAGCCTCTGACCTGGGAATCAACCGTCGCAGATATTCGATAGCCTGACGCGCGGCGGTGTCGGGATCGGGGTAGGGCAGGATTTCCACGGTGGTATAGCCGTCGTAGCCGATGCGCTGCAGGCAGGTGACGATGGCTGGAAAGTCCAGATGTCCCTGCCCGGGGGCGAGGCGATTGCTGTCGGCGAAATGGACGTAGCCGACGAGCTTGCCCGCCTGCTCAAAGCTGCCGGTAATTGATGCGTCCTCGATGTTCATGTGGAAGACGTCGGGCATGATCTTGACGTTGGGGCGGGCGATCGTGGCCATGAGCGCGATGGCGTCGCCGACGCTGTTGATGAAGTTGATCTCGTAACGATTGACCGGCTCGAGCAGAATGTCGACGCCCAGGGGAGCGGCGAAGTCAGCGCACTCGCGGATGCACTCGACGAAGCGTCCTTCCGCCACAGCGCGCGTCTCGCCATCGTGAATGTAGCCGCGGGCGCGCCCCAGGTTGACGCGGCTCTTGAAGGGCGTGGCAAACTCGGCCAGGCCCTTGACGATGGACACGGCGCGTTGGCGCACAGTGGGGTCGGGATTGGTCATCCACACTCTCGCTTCGGCGAAGACGCGGCCGGTGGAGATGGCCGCCAGATCCATGTCGTAGTCTGACAGCAGCGATCCGATGAGCCTGGCGTCGGCCTGCCCAGCGTCGGCGAGGGCAAGCTCGATAGCGTCGTAGCCCATCGTCGCTGCCTTCTTGATGCTGACGTCGAGCCTGTCGCGAAAGACGACGAAAGCGCTGGGCAACGCGTCTTCGGGCGCAATGGCGAGTCCGATCTTCATGGGAGGCTCCTTGGTATCGCATCTGGCTGGAGTGCATTGTACCACAGATCGGCCTCGCGGTGGAAGAAGCAGTTTACTCGAACGGGCAAGTGGTGTGAACTTCGTTAAGAGTTCCGATCTCTTTTGGAGAGATCGGAACTCTAACGATGCAGCGTATCGTGACTCAAAGAAAGAAGGAGACAAGACATGGAGCTATCGAACGTCATTGGCCCACGCCTGAGCGACGCGGATTTCTTCGCCAAAGTGGACACATCCCGCCCCGGTCTTGAGGGCATCCCCGCCGCCGTCGCCGCAGGCGATTTTGGCGCGGCGCGCCGCATCTTCGCTGCCGCGGCGCGGCGCACGCTGCAGCCTGAGCGCTTCTTGAAGATTCCCCGCAGCTTCCGCGGCCGCCATTTCATGCGCGAGATTGAGACAGCCGAACAGGCCGCCGCGCGCATTCTGCGCAACGAGCTGATCTCATGCGGCACGGCGCACACGTTCAGCGGCGAGGTGGACTGGTTCATCAACCCGACCTTCAACCAGTACAAGGAGTGGACGTGGCAGCTCTCGCGTCACCCGGAATGGGGGATCCTGGCTGAGCGCTACCGGGCGAGCGGCGATGAGCAGTACGCGGCAGCCTTCGTGCGTTTCTTCAAAAGCTGGGTGCGCCAGGCCGTCGTGCCTGAGAACGCCTCGGGCGGGGACACACTGTGCTGGCGCACGATCGAGGCCGGCATCCGCATGGGCGGCGTCTGGCACTGGGCGTTGCACACCTTCTACCGCTCGCCGCACT
>CAYOEZ010000105.1:0-15659 GCA_964402955.1 uncultured Ktedonobacterales bacterium
CGTAAACTTCCTTTGGCTTGGGTTTGTCCAATGCTGCTCGAAAGGGGTTGTCCTGTGACGGTTCTGGTGCATCGTAGACCGCTTGGATAAGCTCCCGGTACTGGGCAGGCAGAATGACAGCGCTACGCCCAGCCAGTGCCGTCCACGACTGCCGAAGTAGATACTCGGTATAGATGGCGCAGTCGGCCTTGGGTGGCACCATTGGCTGCTCGTTTTGATGGAGATTGATCCAGAGACGAGCCGTTTGATGCGCGACGGGGCGAGTGCGAGCGTGACGGTGCAACCTGCCGGCGCGCTGCAGCAGCAGGTCAACTGGTGCAAGGTCGGAGACCATGATGTCAAAATCGAGATCGAGGCTCTGCTCCAGTACCTGGGTGCCAATCACGATGCCGCGTTCCGGGCGGCTCCCATTTGGCCCATACTTAGCGCAAATCTCTTCCTCTAGTTTCTGCCGTTCCTCAAGAGGGAACTGCGCATGGAGTAATGCCAAATCAACATTGGCTGGGGCAAGTTGCTGAAGTTCTGCGAACAGCCGCTGTGCGCGTCTGACAGTATTCGTTATCCAGCAGGCGCACCCACCCTCCGCAACTTCACTAAGCAGATATGTTGCCTTGTCAATGCTGTGTTCGTCATCAAAGGCCAGGGTACCCAACTCAATCACACGCCTGGGTTGCCAAGCTGGAGGCGAAACAACATGACCTCCGCTGCGAGACAGCACCATAAGACTTGGATATGCGTCAGCATCAAATGGTGCGGACGCAGTATCTAGCCCAGCCCCATAAGCCCTCAAAAGCTGTGCGCGTCGCGACAGGGGCAACGTAGCCGATAGCAAGATAACCGATGTGTTCAGCGCAGCCAGCCAGCGCAACAACTGCTCAATGATGGTGGTCATGTACGTGTCGTATGCGTGGACCTCATCCACAATGACTACCTTGCCCGCCAAGCCGAACATGCGGAGTGCGGCATGGCGAACGTTGAGCGACGCTAGTTCGGCCTGGTCAATGGTGCCCACCCCAAACGGAGCGAGCAAGGATCGCTTCTTGCTACTGAACCATTGCATCGCGTCCGAACGCGGATTATCCTTTTCTTTGGCATCCCCGTTGCTGAGCGGCTCAATACGCAGATCGTCTTCGATGAGAAAAGCCTGCCCGTGCACAAGCTTGATCTGCGTGCCCAACCTAAGTCGTTCCTGAAGGTGTCGCTGAAGCCGCCCAAACATCTGATTGCTTGTCGCCATGGTAGGCAAGGCATAGTAGAGTTCGTCGCCGTTGACACGCTGTGCGATGCGGTGGGCCAGGGCCAACCCCGCTTCAGTCTTACCCTCACCGGTTGGCGCTTCGATGATGGCCAGGCATGGATGTTCGAGAATGCGAGTGGGTATTTCGTCAATAGCAAGCTGCAAAGGCCGAGGTACGCGCACATCAGAGAACAGGGCTGCAAAGGAGACCGGAGCGGTACTGTTGGAAGCCGAAAGAAGCCCGGATGCCTCCACTGCATCCCGTGCCTGTGCCCGGCTAATGTGAACATAGTCATCAAAAGGCCGGTCTGGCTGCGGCGAGAAGAACCGGCTGTCTGACCCAATCCAGTCACACAGTATGGTAAATCCAGTGAGCGCCATCACCGCTGTCGATACGTTCTCCGGCGTTGGCAACCTCGTCAGATCAATGCGCAGAAGATGGTCACGCAAGGCCGCTTCTGCCGTCTGACGCAACTCGCTCCAGTCGTGTGGTTCGGTCGCAGCAAGTGTTGATCGCGCTTTTCTGACTGTGTCTCTGGAGATGTATTCACCGTGATGTCCTCCAATCATCTCTGCTACCGCACGCTGGAATGACCGCGCCGGCGGTGGATCGAGTCTGGCCAACAGGTCTTCGACAAATATCTGGCTAAAGACGCTGTGCGACCTGTCATCGCTGGCGGACCAGCCTGAGAACGAAAAGCCCTGCTGCTTGAGTCGGTCCTTTTGGGTTATGTTTTTCGCTTGAAATGAAGCTGATATTTTCCCAATGTCGTGAAGTGCGACAATCCATGGCAGCCAGTACAGGAGGTCAACTTCTTCGGCGTTTTGCGAAAGTGATAGCACTCGCCGGAAGCGTGGCGGAGCGTCAGCGGTCAGCAGTGCCGCAGAAACATTCGCAACGTCGAGCATATGAAAGATGGCCGGATGAAACTCGGCATCTGTCTTGCCCGTCTTGCCCCAACAGCGCAAAGCCCGTTGTAGCATGAGATCGGCGTCAAGTGTCATTGTCTACCTGTAGAGTCTCAACATGCGCTCGGCTTGGCTCGTCATCTCAGCCCTCAACCCCTCCGGCTCCAACACCTCCACCCGGCTGCCGTAGCGCAGCACCCAGCCCACCAGCTCCGGCGTCACGGTGGTGTGCAGGCTGAAGAGGACGCTGCCGTCGCTCTGCACCTCGGCTTCCTGGCTGGGGTGCCAGTCTTCTTCCATCACCCGCTGCCCGGCGCCGGTCTCAAACCGCAGCACCACCCGTTCCGGCGCCTGACCTGCCTCGCGCAGGATACCCCACGTCGCGCCCAGGTAGCTATCGAGATCGAAGTCAACGGGGACACGATAGCGCTCCTGCAGCAGGGCGGCCTGCTGGATGCGGTCGATCTTGAACATCAAGACATCCTGGCGTAATTCGCAGTAGGCGATGAGCTGCCAGGAGCGTTCATAGGGCATCAGGCGATAGGGGTGGACGACACGCTCGTTGATTTCGCCACCGCGTGAGCGCGTGCTGTAGGTCAAATGCACCTTGTGTTCTTCCACCAGCGCCTGATTGAGCAGCATGAGCATACGGTGGCGCTGGTCGCCCCGCGCCGTGTTCAGCGGTGGTGCGCTGGCACGACGAAGAAGCGCCGTGAAAGCGGGCGGAAACAGGGCCTCAAGGCGGGCGATGGCGGCGGCCAGTTCCGGAGAGCCCACGCCCGACACCTGCTGCGCCGCCTGCATAGCGGTGAGTAGTGCAATCGCCTCCGCAAGGGGATATTGGACGGCGGGCAGCCTGGGCACATTCTCGAAGTAGTACCCCGTCTGGTCCAGTTCCAAATCGTACTTGAGCCCGTGCCTGATGATCTGCAAGTCCTTCGAGATCATCCGCTCGCTGATCTCGAAATGCGCGGCGAGGTCCTTGCGTTTGAAGCGATGAGGCGAGACCGTGATCATAGAAACGATCTGCACCAGCCGCGATGCCCTCTTGACTGATTCTTCACGGGTGAAAACACCCCATTGTTCGTTCGCTGCCATTGCCTTGTTTCTACCTCATTGCCTTGTCCACAGAATATCCGTGACCAGGGAACACAGTCGTTCCCTGTCAAGTGACTTCCGAAAGTCTAATAAGGCCAGCGCGCGGGCAAGTCGTCATAGGTGGCAGCCTCGTCAGGCGGCGACTGCACGAAGGTCAAGCCTGAATAGCTTGGCGGCGTTGCCAGGTTCAGAAAAGGACCGCAGAGTGGCAGTTCTGGCGGTCAAGTCAGCGAGAAGAGCAGTGGCGCAAACAAGTGTAGCATATCACACCATGCTGCGCCAACTACATTGGAAACAAAACTACATTATGATGGCGTTGAGAACCAGGGCCGGCAGAGATGACAGCACTGCGCCACGCGGTCCGTCTGTCGTCACCCTGCGGCCATCAGGGCGAAGTCACCATCCATCTGCGCCAGGTCCACCAGGAGGGCGCCAAAGCGTTCGCCCTCCTGCCTGACGGCCTCCGTGAAGCCGCGATTGCTCGCGCTGGCCGTCAATAAGCCCCATGACGATTAGCATAATCAACTTGTGGCTTATGATCACTCTCTCACTTTGGATACACTACCCCATTTCAAATGAGCCTTGGTTACGCTCATTGCGTGTTACAATCGCACCCAGTTCTCTCCCTTTCCTCGTTGGAGTTTGCCTTGAGCAACCCTGCCTCAGAGGAGCTTTCGGTCATTCAGCTCCAACTTCGAAAGTGCACCCGCTGCCAGTTGGCGGGTTACCCGGTGCAGGGGCCGCCCATCTTTTCTGGCGCCCCGGGTGCGCGAGTGATGATTGTAGGCCAGGCGCCGGGCCGGGTCGAGGTCGGAGAAACACTCAGACCCTTTAGCGGCAGCGCTGGCGCCAGGCTGTTTCGATGGCTCCAGACTGCCGGATGGTCCGAAACCCAGGTGCGCGCGCAGTTCTACATTACCTCTATCACGAAGTGCTTTCCCGGCCCCAACAAATCGGGACGCGGTGACCGCGCTCCCTCTCGTGCCGAGCAGCAGTTGTGTGCGTCCTGGCTGGAAGCAGAAGTGACCCTTGTGGATCCCGTTGTGCTCATTCCTGTTGGCACCCTCGCCGCCGTCCGTTTCTTCGGACCCGACCGCAAGCTCGTCGATCTGGTGGGCCAGCGTTTCCAGATCGAGGGCCGCATCGTCGTCCCGCTGCCGCATCCCTCTGGGGCCTCGGCGTGGACGCAGGCGCCTGCCAACCAGGCTTTGGTGCGTCAGGCGTTGGCGCATCTTCTGGCTGTGAAACAAGATCTGGACCTTTGACCCACCCTATGGAGGCTTCCGTTCTATGATTCCCACCCTACCCTTTGGCCGCACCGGCCATCTCAGCACCCGCACCCTCTTCGGCGCCGCCGCATTTGCTCAGGCGACGCCGACCGAGGTCGACCGCACGCTCGACGTTTTGTTGTCCTACGGCGTGAACCACATCGATACGGCGGCCAGCTATGGCGCTTCCGAAAGGCTCATCGGCCCCTGGATGGCGCGCCATCGGCAGGATTTCTTTCTCGCCACCAAAGTGGAACAGCGCACGTACGGCCTGGCCTGGGATTCCATCCGCCGATCGCTGGACCTGCTGCGGGTGGACCGCGTCGATCTGCTGCAACTGCACGACGTGAGCGATCCTGGCGTCTGGGAGCGCGTGATGGGAGCAGGCGGGGCGGCGGAGGCAGTCCTGGAGGCGCAGGCGCAGGGACTCACCCGGTTCATCGGCATCACCGGCCACGGAGTCGGGATCGCCCGCCTGCATAAGATAGCGCTGGAGCGGACCGACTTCGATTCTGTGCTCCTGCCCTGCAATTATCCGCTGATGCAGAACCCGGCCTATGCCTCGGACTTCGAGGAGCTGATGAGCATCTGTCGCCAGCGCAACGTGGCCGTGCAAGCGATCAAGACGCTGACCCGCCGGCCGTGGGGCAGCCAGACGCCCACACGCACCACCTGGTATGAACCCATCGAGGATCAGACCGATATCGATCGTGCGGTCAACTGGGCGTTCGCCCGACCTGAGCTGTTCCTAAACACGCCGGGCGATGTCAATCTGCTGCCCAGAGTGCTGGATGCCGCCAGTCGTTACCAAAGCGATCGACCCGCCGCCGAGGTGGCGCTCATGGCTGCCCGCTTAGGCATGGAACCACTGTTTACATAATCCTAAAGCCCGGATACAGACTGGCCCCGTAGCATCTGGGGCGGCGCCGGTCTGCATTCTTTCGCAGTGAAGCACCCCACCCCGTTTTCAGGAAGGAGCGAGTACCGAAATGAAATACCGTCCGTTGGGCCGTACCGGCTGGAACATCGCCGAAGTAGGCTTTGGCGCCTGGGCTATCGGCGCCGACTGGGGTCAGGTCGACGAGGCCACGGCCATGGCCACCCTGCATAGGGCGCTCGACCTGGGCGTCAACTTCTATGACACGGCCGACGTTTACGGCGACGGCCGCAGCGAGCGGCTTCTCGCCCGTTTGCGCCGCGAGCGCTCGGAGCCTTTCCACGTGGCGACCAAGGCCGGACGCCGTCTAGACCCGCACACCGCGGACGGCTATAATGCCGCCAACCTGACCCGGTTTGTCGAGCGCAGCCTGGTCAACCTGGAGACCGATTGTCTGGATCTGGTCCAGCTCCATTGCCCGCCTACTGAAGTCTACTACAGGCCGGAAGTCTTTGCGGTGTTGGACGACCTGGTCAAGGCGGGCAAGATCCACTACTACGGCGTCAGTGTGGAGAAGGTCGAGGAAGCGCTCAAGGCCATCGAGTTTCCGGGCGTGCAGAGTATACAGATCATCTTCAACATGTTCCGGCTGCGACCTTCCGAGCTGTTCTTCCAGGAGGCGAAGCGCCGGCAGGTCGGCATTCTCGCACGCGTGCCGCTGGCCAGCGGCCTGCTCACGGGTCGCATGGGCCGGACCACGACCTTCACTCAGGACGATCATCGCAACTACAACCGCCAGGGCCAGGTGTTCAACGTGGGCGAGACCTTTTCCGGGGTTGACTACGACACCGGTTTGAGGGCAGTCGAGGAGTTGAAGCCCCTGGCGCCGCCTGGTGCGACCATGGCGCAGTTGGCCCTGCGCTGGATTCTGATGTTCGATGCGGTTTCCGCCGTCATCCCCGGCGCCAAAAGCCCGGCCCAAGAAGCAGACAATGCCGCCGCCTGCGACCTGCCGCCGCTGACCACGGCCCAGATGGCGAGGGTGCAAGCCGTCTACGACGCCGCCATCCGCGCACAGGTGCATCAACGCTGGTAGGCCCCCGCGGAGGCTGATCCAGTTTCTGCGGGACTGGGCAGGCTGACAATCAATCCAACGCCGCTGCAAGCCCTAAGCGCTCACAGCGGCCCGTTCCAATCATTGCCGACTTCAAGGAGACCACGATGGCACTCACAAAAACCTCATACAAAGGCTGGCCAAACTGCTACCGCTTGCACAACGATCAGATCGAGCTGATTGTGACCACCGATGTCGGACCGCGCGTGATCAGGTTCGGCTTCGTAGGCGGCGACAATCTCTTTGCTGAGTTCGAGAATGACCTCGGCCGGACCGGCGGCGATACCTGGCGGCTGTACGGTGGACACCGTCTCTGGCACGCCCCTGAGCAAAACCCGCGCAGCTACTTCCCCGACAATGTCCCGGTGGCGCTGGAAGAGCATCCCGGCTTCATACGTCTGGTGCAGCCGGTGGAAGCCACGACCGGCATCCAGAAGGAGATCGATATCGCCCTTGCCCCTGCCACAGCGCAAGTGACACTCACTCACCGGCTGCGCAACACCAACCTCTGGGCTGTCGAGCTGGCGCCGTGGGCGCTGACGGTCATGGGGATCAATGGCGTGGCGGTCATACCGCTTCCCCCCCGCGGCTCGCATGAGACGAACCTGTTGCCCACTAACACCCTCACCCTGTGGGCGTATACGGACATGACCGACCCGCGCTGGACCTGGGGCCGTAGCGCCATTTTGTTGCGACAAGACCCCCAGGCTAAGACTCCACAGAAGGTCGGCGTGTTGGCGCCGGACGGCTGGATCGCCTATGCCCGCGGTGGGGATCTCTTCGTCAAGCGCTTTCGCTATCTACCAGGTGCGACCTATCCTGATTTCGGGTGTAGCGTGGAGGTCTTCACACGCTGGGACATGCTCGAGGTAGAAACGCTGGGGCCGCTTGTGCAGTTGGCGCCGGGCGCGTCTGTGGAGCATGTCGAGGAGTGGCGCCTGTTCCGCGATGTCGCCGCCCCCCATAACGACGCCGATGTGACCAGCCACATCCTGCCCAAAGTCGAGCAGACGCTGGGCTGAGAACGGACAGCGTCTCCGGCGGTCTGACCACCACAAGCAACAAGCCGCTGGCTGCATCATTTCGCGTGTAGCCTGCGGCTTCTTGCAGAGATAAAGCAGAACGGTTTACTTGCCCAACCGCTTCTTCACGCCCTTACGAAAAGTGTAGAAAGGAATCATGACGGCCATGGTCGCATCGGCCACGCGCACGCGGGCCTGAGTCTGGACCCGCCAGGCCGCCACGCGCATTTCCTGCAGGCGCTGCTGGAAGGTCTCGGACACCGGCCAATCGGTGACCAGAATGGGCTCATCCTGCACCTCTTCCGTCTGCCACTCCCAGACGCAGGCGGCATAGGTCAGGCCGGCGCCGAACGCCACCAGCGCCAGCCGGCCTCCCGGCTGAATCCTCCCGGTTTCAAGGGCCTCGCAAAGCGCCATTGGGATGGAGGCGGCAGAGGTGTTGCCATAACGGTCGACATTGATCATCACCTTATCGCGGCCAATACCCAGCCGTCGCATTGCCAGATCGATGATGCGCTCATTGGCCTGGTGGGGAATGACGAGATCGATATCGTGGATGGTCAAGCCGGCGTCAGCCACCACCTTGAGCACGGAATCGGTCATGACCCGCGTGGCGAACTTGAACACACGCGGCCCGTCCATGCGCAACTTGTGCTCCTTGCGCTCCAATGCTTCCGGTGTCAACGTGCTGGCGCTGCCGATGCCAGGCACGATCAAGGCATCAGCCTGGGATCCATCCGAGCCGAGAACCATGCTTAGCAGGCCGCCGGGCTGATCACTCTGGCTTACCACCACGGCGCCGGCGCCGTCACCGAACAGGATGTTGGTATTGCGGTCTGTCCAGTCGACGGCATAGCTGAGTTTTTCGGAGCCGACCACCAAGATGTGCTGATAGACGCCGGTGCTGACGAATTGGGCAGCCGTGATCAGACCGTAGGCGAACCCGGAACACCCGGCGATCAGGGTCATGGCCCCGGCCTTGCTGGCGCCCAACCGGTGCTGTAGGAGGCTGGACGAGGGCGGGCAGAGATGATCGGGCGTCGAGGTCGCCAACAGGATCAAATCGACATCTGCAGCGGTAATGCCGGCGCTTTCCAGCGCTCTTTGCGCTGCAATCACACTCATGTCCACCGTAGTCTCATTGTCGGCGGCGATATGCCGTTCCCGAATCCCCGTACGGGCGATGATCCACTCATCGGTCGTATCAACCATAGCGGCGAGTTCGTGGTTTGTCAGCACGCGGTCGGGCACATACATGCCCCACCCAGTGATCTTGCTGTAATGATTGCTCATGCTAAAGCCTACCTTGGCACTGGATTGTACACCATGATTTTCAGATCCAACAATCCCACTTTTCTTTGTCTGCTGCTTGTACTATGCCGCGAGGGCATCATTATCTGCTCCGGGGTGGCGGCTCAGCCGCCAATAGGCCAAAGCGCCCACCAACGAGGCCGTTCCTATCGCAGCCATCGGTACGACCCAGCGGGGGCGCGCAATGAGCCGCGGTTGCCCGTAACCGAGGGCGCGCTGGGTGCGTCGACGCTGCCCTTCGGCGGTGAGCTGGTCGCCTAGCTCGGCGCGGAAGGCCGGTCGGGGCTGAAGGGGTGGCAGCAGACTCCACAACAGGTGCACGAGCCCGAACAGACTCGCCGTGTCCAGAGGCAGATCCGCTGCGTTCTCGATGAGCTGGACCTGGCTTTCGTTTTCTTGCCGGAGGGCTTCGAAGTGCCAATCAAGAATGTCGTCAGCTTGCTGTTTCATCATGTCTTTCCTTGGGCGCTAGCGGGGATATCCGACAATACCAACCGTGCCCGGTCCAAGATGGACGGCCACCGACGTCGCCAGCGTCGTCATCCATAGCATGGCGCAGTTGAGACGTTGTCGCGCTTGTTCGAACATGTACTGGGCATCAGCCTCTGCGCGGGCGTGGACGACGGCAACGTGGGCAGGCCCGTCGCCAACCTGTTCTCGCAACAACTCGACCATGCGTTCGAGGGCGCGCCGCCGGGTGCGCACGCGCTCGCCGACAAGCAACTCTCCGTCTGAGAGAACGATGATGGGCTTGATGTTGAGAACTGAGGCTACCGTTGAACTGAGTGCACTTACCCGCCCGCTCATCTGTGCATATTTCAGCGTGCTGGGACTCAGAAAGATGTTCATGTGCGAGCGAATCTGCTCCAGGCGTTTCATTACTTCTTCCACTGCCTGGCCCCTATCCAGTAGATCAAGCGCTTCGGCGCTCATGAAGCCCAAACCTGCCGACCCACAAGCGGAGTCAAAAGCGTAGACAGGGATGGTGTCGCGTACGATCTCGGCCCCAAGCGCCGCTGATTGGTAGGTGCCGCTGAGCTTGCCCGTGACGTGCATCGAGATGACCGCATCGTAGTCGGCGCTGAGTTGCCGATAGAGGTCGGCGAAGTCGCCGGGACTGGGCTGCGAGGTCTTGGGGATCACGTGATCCGCATCGACACGAGCATAAAAGGTTGCTTCGTCGATGTCGATACCCTCGCGATACGTATCTTCGCCAAAGTGAATGTGGATAGGCACAAGGTGGAGACGGTGACGTCCTGGCCAGTCAGAGGGTGTGTCGCAGGTCGAATCGGCAACGATGGCTACGTGAGGCATGGATTAGAGAAGGTTACGTTCCTGGAAGTCAGAGCGCAGCGCCAGCAGGGTGCGGTGATACAGTGACTTGATGGAGGACTCAGTGCGGCCCATGATTTCACCGATCTGGGCATTGGGCATGCGCTCGACGAACTTGAGGAGCAAGAGCTGCTGCCGGTCTTCGGAGAGACGGTGAATGGCGCCAAGCAGCGCCTCTCGCGTCTCCTGTCGCTCAACCACTGCCGCGGTACCGGGACGGCGAATAGTGGCCACCACAGGGTCCTCGAAAGGAACGGTCTTGTGTCGCGAACGTTGGCGGTGAAAGTTGGCGACAAGGTTGTGGGCGATGCGGTAAAGCCAGGCCGAGAAAGGGGCGCCGCGGTCTTCATAAGCGCTGATCTTGTCCATCGCCTGGAAAAACGTGCGCGCTGTCAGGTCCTCAGCGTCCTCCTCATTGCCGACGCGGTAGTAGATGTAGCTATAAATCTTGTCGACATAGCGTTCGTAGAGCTCGCCGAAGGCATTGGGCTCTGCTTTCGCTTGTTCGACAAGCGTGATTTCGTCGAAGTGCTGGAGAGGGCGCACGCTGGGTCCTGTTGAACCCGGCTCTTGATACCTAGAACACCGCCGGGTTGGGCTGGTTGCGGAATAGTGGCGGGGTATTCTAGCATCGGGCCATCAGGCGGGGCAAAGCGTTGGCGAACCGCTCAGCTTCGTGCTATGATTGCGCCTGGATGTGCATTGTCGGTATGAGCGACGTCGCGGGCGACGAGAGGATGCGGAAGCACGATTGTATGCCTTGCGCCTTATGACAGGCTGCTCGACCTTGCGTTTGTGTACCGTGATCTTGTAGCTGTCGGAGGTTCATTGAACTATGCTCAACGCTAAGCGACGCGTGGTGATTACCGGCGCCGGCGCCGTCAGCCCCCTGGGCCTGGACGTGCCGACTACGTGGGAAGGGATGCTCGCAGGTCGCACGGGGGCTGCGCGTATCACCAGCTATGATCCCAGCGAGCTGCCTTCGCAGATCGCCGCCACCATTCTCGATTTCAACCCCGAACTCTTCCTTTCGCACAAAGAAGCCCGGCGCGTAGGACGGCTGACCCAGCTTGCGATTGCCGCCACCGAGGAAGCGCTGCGCGAAAGCCAACTGGATTTGGCCAAAGAGGACCTCACCCGTGTCGGCATCGAGATGGGAAGCGCCTTTGGCGCCCTGGACATCGTGGAAGAAGAATCCTTCCGTGCAAGGACACGAGGGTTTCGCGTCACCAATCCGGCAATGGCGCCGGCAGTTCTCATTACCACAACACCCTGCTATCTCGCCATTCGTTACGGCATTCAAGGGCCTGTGAACTCGCCTGTGGTCGCCTGTGCGACCGGCGTGGTCAGCCTGGGTGAAGCTGCCCGCCGCATCAGCGACGACGATGTAGACGTGGTCCTCGCCGGCGGCACCGACGCCTATACGACGGCCCTGCTGGTGTCGGCCTTCAGCCGCCTGGGGGCCATGAGCACCCGCAACAGCACCCCTGAAACCGCCTGCCGTCCCTTCGACGCCGAGCGCGACGGTATGATCGTGGGCGAGGGCGCCGTCACCATGGTGTTGGAGTCGCTGCCGCATGCCCTGGAGCGCGGCGCCACCATCCTGGCCGAGATCGGTGGTTTGGGTTTCACTTCCGACGGTTACAACATGGCGGCGCCCGATCCTACGGGCAGCGGCGCCGCGCGGGCCATGAACATCGCCATCGCCAAGGCGGGTCTCAAGCCCGAAGACATCGACTATGTGGCTGCACACGGCACCGCCACGAAGCTCAATGACAGCGCCGAGACAAATGCTATCAAGCGGTCTTTGGGCGAGCGCGCCTATGGTGTCCCCATCACTTCGATCAAGCCGATGATCGGCCACACCATGGGTGCGGCAGGGGCGTTCGGCGCTCTGACCCTGGTGCAGGCCATCCGCACGGGTTGGGTGCCGCCGACCATCAATTACTCGGTCCCTGATCCCGAGTGCGACTTGGACTATACCCCCAACACCGCCCGCCAGGTGCATGTGGACGCTGGCATCACCAACGCCTTTGGCTTCGGCGGGCAAAACGGGGCCCTTGTCATCAAGCGCTACGAGCCATGACGGTGCACGCTGAGCCGCATCCCGGCGGATCGCCGCCTGCACAAGAGCGACCGGCGCAGATCCAGCTTTTCATCACCTGCCTTGTCGACCATCTCTACCCCGAGATTGCCGAGGCGGTCGTGACGGTTCTGGAACGACAGGGAATCCAGGTGCAGGTACCGCGCGGCCAAACCTGTTGCGGGCAACCTGCGTTCAACGGCGGCTTTCTGTCCGACGCCCGGCAGATGGCCCGCCACTTTCTGGGTGTCTTTGATGGCGCCGAGGGGCCCATTATCTGTCCCTCGGGTTCATGCGCCGCCATGGTGGCGCACCACTATCCGGGGTTGTTCGCCGGCGACCCGGTGCAGCGGGCGCGGGCGGAAGCGGTCGCCGCACGCGTGCGTGAGTTCAGCCAATTCCTCGTCGAAGACCTGGGCCTGATGCAGGCTGGCGGCTTGCCGGGACGCTATACCTATCACCCTTCCTGCCATCTGACACGGGACTTGGGGGTGCACGGCTGCACGGAAACACTGCTCGACCACATTCCTGGCAGCGAGCGCCTGCCATTGCCCGAGGCCGAGGCCTGCTGTGGCTTTGGCGGTCTCTTCGCCATCAAGGAACCGGCCATGTCCGGCGCCATGCTGCAGCGGAAGCTGACGAACATCGCCGCCAGCGGAGCAGAGACTTGCGTCGTCTGCGACGCCTCGTGCATGACGCACATGAACGGCGGGCTGATTGCTAAGGGACAGCCGCCCAAGGTGCGCCATCTGGCCGAGGTGCTGGCTGAGGGTGATGCATGTCCACCCTGAATCATCGCGCTGAGATCGCTCTTGTCGACGTCCCGCTCCAACAGGCGCTGGGACGGGCGATGAATCACTTTGTCGATGGTCGGGTGCGAGCTATGGGGAGCCTGCCCCACGGTGAGGCGCTGCGCGACCAGGCGCGCACCATCCGCGCCACCACGCTGAGCCGGCTCGACGAGCACCTGGCAGCCTTCGAACGCAGCGCCCAGGCCAACGGTACCGTTGTGCATTGGGCAGGCGATGCCGCCGAGGCATGCGCCCTGGTAGTCCAGATTGCTCAGGCCAACGAAGTCCAGCAAATCGTCAAGAGCAAGTCGATGCTCACCGAGGAGATCGAGCTCAACCCGGCCCTGGAAGCAGCCGGGCTAAACGTGCTCGAAACCGACCTTGGCGAGTACGTGTTGCAGCTCAGCCATGACCGCCCCAGCCACATCATCGCTCCCATCGTCCACAAGCGTAAGGAAGATGTAGCGGAGCTGTTCCACAAGCATCTGGGGACGCCTCTGGACGCCGACATTCCCACGCTCACGGCGGCGGCGCGACGGGCGCTGCGAGAGGGCTTCTTGCAGGCCGACATGGGCATCACCGGCGCCAACTTCGCCGTGGCGGAGTCGGGCAGCGTCGTGCTTGTGACGAATGAGGGTAACGGCCGCTTCGTCACGGCTGCGCCACGCATTCACGTTGCCCTGGTGGGCATCGAGCGTCTGGTGCCGAACCTGACCGACCTGGGCACTCTCTTGCAGATTCTAGCGGCCAGCGCCACCGGCCAGCCGCTCAGCGCCTATACCACGATCATCTCCGGGCCCCGGCGCGGCCGTGATGAGGATGGACCGGAACAGGTCCACGTCATTCTGGTGGACAACGGGCGCTCTCGCATCCTCGGCACTGAGCTGGCCGAAATCCTTTACTGTATCCGCTGTGGCGCTTGCCTCAATGTCTGCCCTGTCTACCGCAATGTCGGTGGCCACACCTACGGATCCGTCTATCCTGGTCCTATCGGCATTGTGGTCACACCTGCCCTGGATGGTCTTGGCCCCTGGAACGAGTTACCGCAGGCGTCGAGCCTCTGCGGCGCCTGCACCGAGGCCTGTCCCGTGCGCATCGACATCCCCAGGATGTTGTTGAAGCTGCGGGCTGAGAGCGTCGACGCCGGTTACGCACCCGACTGGCTGCAGCTTGGGATTCACGGCTTCACGTGGGCGGCGACACGGCCAGGACTCTTCCGTCTCGGCAGCCGTTTGGCCAGCATAGCCCAACGCCTGGCCCCGCACGCTGGTTATGGCTGGACGCGGCGCTTGCCCGGGCCGCTGGCGGGCTGGACCAAAACCCGCGCCTTCCCCCCCGTGGTCAGCCAGAGTTTCAGCGCCCGTTGGGAACAGCGGCAGGCTGCCAGGGGAGCCTCCGACCAGCAGGATCGACCCACTCCTGACAACCTGCCATCATGACCGACGCCCGTAGCGAGATTTTGGAGCGCATCCGGCAGGCGCTGCCGCAAGCCTATCTGCCCGCGGTTGTGGAGCAGGTGCCCGCTCCGCCCACTCCTCCGCCGTTCGACCGCCCGTTGGCCGAAGTTTTCGCGGCAGCTCTGGCCGAGATGCGTGGCGAGCTGCATCGCCTGCCCGACCGTCCTGCTGCCCGCGAGTTCCTGCGGGCTGAGTTCAAGCGCCGTCAGGTGACACAGCTTCTCTGTTGGGATGCCGCGCGTTGGCCGGACCCGGGTCTGGCTGCTTACCTCAAGGCCAGCCACATCGAGTTGGTATCGAGCCGGCTGCCGGGTCTGCGCCGCAAGCAGGACTTGCAGCGTCTGAGTTCCATCGAAGTAGGGTTGACGGGCGCCGATGCCGCTCTGGCCCGCACCGGCAGCCTGGTGTTAGTGGGTAGCCGGGAACAGGGCAGGTTGGCCTCGCTGATGCCGCCCGTGCACTACGCGCTGCTGCGGGTCGAGCTGCTCTATCCCGACCTGGCTGCCTGGCTGGCGGCGCCCGGAATTCATGAAAAGATCGCTGCCAGCAGCAGCACTGTCGTCATCACCGGTCCCAGCCGCACCGCCGACATTGCCCAAACCCTGACGCTCGGCGCGCACGGGCCGCGGGAGCTGCACGTGGTGCTGATCGGCTAGCGCCGCCGAATTCGTGCCGGATGGGGAGCCTGTTCCGGTGCAAAAATTCGCTGAAAATACCCCTTGACTCTCCCGTCGCTTTTGGGAAGAACTGGGTGGCTACCTGGGACAACACCGCCTTCGCCCCGTCGGGCCATGCCTGACGTTGTACCACGACACCGAGTACAAGGAGCACGATGTGGACGTGGAGGTGTGTGAACAGGTGGAGGCGCCGTTGCGCGACGCCGGTCGCGTGCAGGTGCGCGATCTGCCCGCCACCACCGTCGCCAGCACCATCCACCAGGGCCCTTATGCGACGATCGGTGAGGCTTATGGGGCGCTGATGTACTGGATCGGACAGAACGGCTACCGCGTTGTCGATTCCAACCGCGAGATCTACATTCGCGGGATGGAGCACGGTGCCGCTCCCGCCGACTATGTCACGGAAGTACAGTTCCCGGTGGAAAGATCCTAGTACAGGTGGGCTGAAATAGAGGTATAACTGTGGTAAGATAGGGTATGTTG
>CAYOEZ010000106.1:0-11254 GCA_964402955.1 uncultured Ktedonobacterales bacterium
TCTCAGCGAAGCTCACCCCGCTCTATCGGGTGTCTCGGCGGTGAAGAAGGCCGTCCGTACTGATGTACGGTAGTAGTTCTAAGCATCAGGGTGCAGAGCGCCAGCGAGCGGCGCAACGAGCTGCTCGCTGGGACTCTGACACTCGGGCGCTCTGACACGTCGTGGCTCTACGTCCGGTTTGCTTCCCCTTCCTTGATCATCATCCCTGGTATGTCATTCTGCACAGGATAGCGCCGGCCGCAGTCAGGACACACCAGCCAGGCATCGTCCACGAGTGCAACTTTGCCGCGGACAGCACGTTCCTGCTCGTCCACATAGTCACGCATGCAGGCCGGACAACGCAGGATTGCAAGTAGTTCAGGACTGAGTGCCACTACTCCTTCTCCTTATCCTTCTCCTGCTGTTCCTTGTCTTTCTTGGTCTTCTCGATAATGCCGGATGCGATGTGGCCTGGCACTTCTTCGTAGTGATCAAACGCAGTGGTGAACGTGCCCCGCCCCTGCGTGATCGAGCGCAGATCGGTGGAATAGCGCTGCACTTCTGCCAGAGGCGCCATGGCCGAGACGATCGCCAATCCACGCGTCTGTTCCATACCGAGCACGCGTGCCCTCTTGGAGTTGAGATCGCCGATGACGTCGCCCATATACTGCTCGGGAACGGTCACCTGCATCGTCACCACCGGCTCGAGCAACACAGGGTTAGCCTCGAGCACACCACTCTTGAGGGCCTCGCGGCCAGCGATCTTGAATGACATTTCCGACGAGTCGACGTCGTGAAACTTGCCATCGACGAGGATAGCGCGCACATCGGTCAGTGGATAGCCGGCCAAAACGCCTTCAACAACCGCCTCGAGCACGCCCTTTTCAACGGCCGGGATAAAGTTCTTGGGAACTGAGCCGCCAACCACTTCTTCGGTAAACTCGTTCTTGTTCGATCCGCGCGGCAGCGGCTCCAGGCGAATGTAGACTTCGCCAAACTGGCCGTGGCCGCCGGTCTGCTTCTTGTGGCGGTGATGCGCGTTCACCTGCTTGTTAATCGTCTCCTTATAGGGGATCTTGGGCACATGCAAGACGACCTCAGCGCCGAACTTGCGCTTCATGCGCTCGATGGCAACATCAACGTGGCTTTCACCCATACCTTCGATGATGGTCTCCGTCGTATCCACTTCGCGGCGCACTCGCAGGGTCGGGTCTTCTTCAGCCAACCGCTGCATGGCCTGGCCCATCTTGTCCAGGTCAGCCTTCGTCTTGGGATAGACGGCGGCAAAGAAGGACGGAGCGGGAAACTTGACGCCGGGCAACACGATCGGCGCATCCTTGGCGCACAGCGTATCACCCGTGGCTGTCTCCGTGAGCTTGGCCACGGCGCCGATGTCACCTGCCCCGAGCTGCACCACCGGTTCCTGGCTCTTGCCACGCATCACAAAGAGCTGGCCCAAACGTTCCTCAACACCCTTGCTGGCGTTGAAAACACGCGTGTCGGAGTGCATTATGCCCGAGAAGACGCGGAAGTACGTCAATTTGCCGACAAAGGGGTCAGCCGTCGTCTTGAAGACGAGCGCCGAAAGATGCGCCATGTCGCTGACGTCGCGCTTCTCCGGCTTGCTGTTAGCGGGGTTCACGCCGGTCACCGGCGCGCCATTGAGCGGCGAGGGCAGAAAATCCACGATGGCATTGAGCAGGGCAGGGATTGCCTTGTTGGCGGTTGCGGAACCGACAAGGACGGGCACGATCTTGTCCGTCAGGACGCCAGACTTGAGCCCACCGATGATCTCCTGCTCGGTGAGAGCTTCGCCTTCCAGATATTTGTTGAGCAGCGCATCATCGGTCTCGGCGGCTGCCTCGACCAACTTCTCACGTGCTGCTTCCGCCGCAGCCTTCATGTCAGCCGGAATCGGCGCTTCCTCGCCCTTGGCGCCCAGGAATGCCTTCATACGCACCAGATCAACGACGCCCTGGAACTTGTCTTGCACGCCGATGGGCAGTTGGAAGGCCACGGCCTTGAGTCCGAAATGAGAGCGGGCAGATTCCAGAGCACGGCCAAAGTCAGCGTTTTCACGATCGATACGGTTAACAAAGATCAGGCGCGGCAGCTTGAACTCGTCACAGTGGTTCCACACCATCTCGGTTCCGACTTCGACGCCGGAGACCGCATCGACCAGAATGACGGCGCCTTCCACAACACGCACGGCCTCACGCACCTCGCCCACGAAGTCAGCATAGCCGGGGGTGTCAATCACATTAAGCTTGCGATCTTTCCATTCACAGGGGATAAGCGACAAGTTCACAGAGATGTGCCGCTTCGTCTCTTCGGGATCATAGTCCGAGGTGGTCGTCCCATCTTCCACCTTTCCCAAACGACTAAGGGCCGCGGTCGCAAAGAGCATCGCTTCCGCCAGCGATGATTTGCCGCCGCCGCCATGTCCGAACAAACCGACATTGCGCAAGTTCTCGGTTTTGTACGACTTCATCCATTCCTCCTGAAAAGGCGGGTGGCTGGTACTTGGCAACCTGTGCAGGGCAAAGCCCGTCGTATGGACCGATTGTGGCAAGTACGTGGGCTGACATTCCACAAGGACCCAGACTGGAACACCGGACAACGCCGGCCAGCGTATGCACGCCAGGCGCGACAATGCCTATAGACACGGCTCCGAGCCACCGCGTATGTGCTCCTGGCATTATACCATAAGCATGAATCAAACCGCAAGACGGTTGGAGACACAAGATAATGACTAACCAGTATTCCCTGGGCATCCCCATCGGCTACGGCACGCCCACAAACCGCCGAGGTGCGCGAGACCTCGGCGGTTTCGGGCAGCCCCTTGCCAGCGCCGAACCAGGGCCCGTGCAAAGTCACCTGGCAGGCGCAAGGATGCGTAGGGGCAGGTCTGAGACCTGCCCGCCTGCCCCGTGTGGTCGGGGGCAGGCAGGTCTCAGATCTGCCCCATACGTATCAAGCTAAGGAACCGAACACATCGCCGTTCGCCCCCCAACCCCCAATTCTGGGGGAGACGCCGCGCACAAACGGAAGGGCACAGTGCGACGGCGGCGAAGGGAGCGGCCACAGCGCATTGCGGATGCTGTTTCCGCCGAAGTTGGGGGGCAGGGGGGCAAGCCATGCGCCGCCACACGCTCAACTCAGCCCAATGGGCAAACACTGGGCCTGTAGAGGTTCACGACAAGCGCGACATGCCCCGCCACACGTTCGCCACGCTGATCAATTGGTCTTGGCTTGATACGCATGGGCAGGTCTCAGACCTGCCCCTACGCGCAGACAGGCGACATCGCACAAGCCCTGTCGCAGAACACTCATCAAACGCAGCGGGCGGATTTTGTGGTATAATAACTCATGCTATGGATAAAACAGCCTGGACGCAATCCATCGACGTGCTTAGCGAACGCGAGCTCGACGTGCTGCGCCTGCTCGGCCAGGGGCTCTCGAACCGGCAAATCGCTGCCGGCTTGACTCTCAGCGAGCATACGATCAAGCTTCATGTGGCCAGTATCTTCGTGAAGCTCAGCGTCTCCAACCGCACCCAGGCCGTCGCCGTGGCTGTGCGGCGCGGCATAATCGCGCTTGAGAAGTAGCATGTTCAGAGTTCCGATCTCTCGGAGAGATCGGAACTCTGAACACTCCTCATGGAGGCAACGATTGGGGCTAGAGGGTAAAGTCGCCTTGATTACCGGCAGCGGGCAGGGCATCGGCAGAGCCATTGCCCTGCGCCTGGCCCGCGATGGCGCCGACATCGTCGTGAACTACTTCCGCCACCGCTCCACAGCCGAAGAAACCGCCGAGCTCGTCCGCACACTGGGCCGCAAAGCCATTGTCGTCAAGGCTCACGTCGGCGACGCCGGGCAGTTGCAGCAGCTCTTTCAGGCGGCAAAGGATGAGTTTGGCTATTTGGACATCTTTGTCGCCAACGCCGCCTCGGGTATCCCGCAGCCCATCAGCCACGTTGAGATCAAAGGCTGGGACTGGGCCATGAACATCAATGCCCGCTCGCTCTTCCTGGGCGCGCAGCACGCACTCAAGCTGATGGAAGGGCGCACGGGCGGGCGCATCCTCGCCATCACCAGCCTTGGCTCGACCCATGTGTTGCCCAACTATGGCGTGATCGGCGTCTCCAAGGCCGCCATCGACGCCATCGTGCGCTATTACGCCGTTGAGTTGGCAGGGCGCGGCATCGCCGTCAACGCCATCTGCCCCGGCGTCGTTGACACCCAGGCCCTGAGTTTCTTCCCCGAGCATGACCGGATACTCGAAGAGACGATCAGACACACGCCGGCAGGTCGCATGACGACCCCCGATGACGTGGCCGGCCTTGCCTCCTATCTGTGCAGCGAGGCAGCCGCGATGATCGTCGGACAGGTGATCACCATTGACGGCGGCGCCAGCCTTCTGCCTGTTGGCGCATAGGTGAGCATGCAAAGACAACGCGTTCGCATTTTGGGCGTCTCAATCGATAGCATAACCATGGCTCAGGCTGTTGACGGGATCGTCGCCGCTGCCGCCGCCGATTCGTGCCGGCAGATCGTCACGGTCAACCCCGAGTTCATCATGGCTGCCCGGCGCGACCCTGCCTTCGCTGCTGTACTCAACAACGCCGATCTGGCTGTGCCCGATGGCATAGGCCTGATCTGGGCGTCGCGCTGGCGTGGCCGTCCTTTGCCCGAGCGCGTGGCGGGAGTCGATCTGGTCGAGCGCGTTGCGGCCGTCGCTGCCCGGCGGGGGCTGCCTGTGTACCTGCTCGGCGCACAAGCGGGCGTCGCCGCGGCGGCCGCGGACGTCCTCGTGGCCCGCTATCCCGGCCTGATTGTGGCCGGAACGTATGCCGCATCTCCTGCCCCCGATGAAGACGAAGCAATTGTGGCGCGTATCAACCAGGCACAGGCCAGCATCCTCTTCGTCGCCTACGGCGCGCCGCGGCAAGAGCTGTGGATTCAGCGTAATCGGGAGCATCTGAAACTGGGCGTGGCCGTGGGCGTGGGCGGAGCGTTCGACTTCATCTCCGGGCGCAGCCACCGTGCGCCGCGCTGGATGCAACGACTGGGGCTGGAATGGTTGCACCGGCTCTATCACGAGCCCTGGCGCTGGCGGCGCATGCTGGCCCTGCCGCGCTTCGTCTGGGCTGTTCTCAGGGAAAAATAACGTGTGAAGGAGTTACCCATGACAGCGATCAAAGACATGACAGCCATGCGTACGATCGTCACGGAGTGCGTCAACACGACGCCTGTTCTCGACATCCACACCCACATCTACGAGGAGTCCTTTGGTGATCTGCTCCTGCGCGGCCCGGAAGCGCTGATCACCTACCACTACCTGCAGGCAGAAACAAACCGTGTGCTCAGCGACATAACGCCGGCCCAACTCATGGCCCTCGGCACGCCGGAGCAGGCGCGCCTGGTCTGGAAGAAGCTGTTCGCCGAGCGCTCGCCTATCTCCGAAGCAGCGCGCGGCGTCGTCACGGCATGGAGCCGGCTGGGCGTGCCCGACGTGCGCGATTATGATGGCGTGCTCAAGCACTTCGCCGACCTCAGCGCGGCGCAGATGATTGACCTCGTCTTCAAGACAGCAAACGTCTCCAGCGTGGTCATGACCAACGATCCCTTTCTCCCCGCTGAGCAGAGCGTGTGGAACGGCGGCAAGAAACACGACGCCCGCTTCCTGGCCGCTTTGCGCATCGACAGCATCTTGCTGGACTGGTATGCCTCCTGGTCCAAAGTGCAACAGGCAGGCTACAACGTCAGCCGTGATCTACCCGAATCGACATATCCTGAGATCAGTCGTTTCCTCAAAGACTGGGCAGTCAAAATGAAGCCGGTTTACATGGCAGCCTCGCTGCCCCCGAGCTTCATCATGCCTGATGACTCGCCGACGGGACGCATTCTGGCTCAGGCCGTCTTGCCTGCCTGCCGCGATCTGGGCATTCCCTTCGCCATGATGATCGGCGTCAAGAAGCGGATCATGCCTGAGCTTGGCGACGCCGGCGACGGAGAAGGGATCGCCAATCTTGATGCGGTCAGCCACCTCTGCCGCGCCTTCCCGCACAACAAGTTCCTACTGACCGTGCTGGCCCGCGAGAATCATCGCGAAGCGATGGTGCTGGCCCGCAAGTTCCGTAACTTGCACGTCTTTGGCTGCTGGTGGTTCAACAACAACCCTAGCATTGTCGAGGAAATTACCCGCGCCCGCGTCGAGTTGCTCGGCCTGAGCATGACGCCGCAGCACTCCGACGCACGCGTCCTTGACCAGCTTGTCTACAAATGGACACACTCGCGCAAGGTCATCGCCCAGGTGCTGTGCGAAAAGTACGGCTATCTGATCGATGAGCGATGGTATCCCACCGACGACGAGATCGCCCGCGACGTCGCTCTGCTGCTCGGCGGCGAGTTTCTGCGTTTCACCGGGAGAGTCTAGTACTGCCATATTTGGACAGGGCTGTCATGTGCCCACTGCAATAAGGTCTGGACGGACCCGTCATTGCGAGCGGAGCGAAGCAATCTCCCCCCGCTTCGCGCAGATAGGAGATTGCTTCGTCGCAGAGGGCGCTCCTCGCAATGACGATTGGGATGCACATAACCTTCTTGCGGTGGACACCTGTCATGCTGCCTGCCCTGGCGCTTTGGCAGGCCAGGGAGGGAGCGTTCTGTGCGACCGAAGCATCTCTTTGGGGCCGCCGGTTGAGATTCTTCGTCGCAAAGAGCGCTCCTCAGAATGACGCGCTGCCATGTACGGTAGTCGCATTAGTTAGGGAGGTGCAATGATGCATAAGTTCACACCGCTCGACCTGGGGCCGTATTGGAACGCCGGCCGCAGCAACGCGCCGCTCAGCCCCGGCGGTCGCAGTCCCTGGCAACAGACCATAGCCCAGGTTATGCCTACCATGTTGGCGGGAGAACAGACAATCTGGGGTGTCCCCTTCCACATCGGTCCGGCCGAGGGCAGGCCGTGCTGGCTCGTGATGGGCGCAGGTATGGACAGCGTCGAGCTTCCTCTCCCTGCCGGCGCACGCGCAAGCTATGTGGTGATCCTCCACTTCTGCAACTCATCCCATGACGAGAGCATCGGCGGCCCGCGCAATCCGTTGCAGAATCCGGTGCTGCGCCCCGGTGAGCACCTGGCCAATTACACACTCGTCTACGCCGACGGAACAGAGCAAGCGCAGCCCATCCGCCGCCGCTTCGAGATCAACGAACCGACTGTCGCCTGGGGGCACAGTGCTTTTGCTGCCCGCCCCGACATTGTCGATGAGCCGGCAGACGCGCTGGGAGCGCACGCGCCGGCACAATGGGGACGCAACCAGCGCAGCATGTCCGGCGGCGGCGCCTGGCGCGCACCCTACTGGGTCTATGCCTTGCCCAACCCCCACTCCGAGCAGCCACTGGCAGCCATCCGCCTGCAAGCAACCGCCGCCGACACGCTGGCGATCGCTGCGATCACGCTCTTCCACGGCAAGGCGCACCCGCTGCGCCATCAGCGTTTGGAGACAGTACGCGCCACACTGCCGCCAGAAGAGGCAGCCGCGCTGGCGCACATACCGGCCTCTGTCGATCTCGGCGTCATCTCCCGCCGCTACGCCGTTCCGAGCTTCGAGCCGCAGGAGTGGCTGGAAGCTCCGGTCAAGGGTTGGGGCGAGGAACCAAAGCCGGCCGGCCCGGTCACGCAGGTGCTGATCGACGTGACCGCCTCCCCCGATGCCACACTGACCACGGGCGCACACGCCGTGGAGATGGGCGCCATCTTCGCAACAGGAGCGGCCAGCAGCAGCGGCGCTCACTTCGAGCTGCTCACGCCGCACCGGCAGTGGCTGCACGTCACGGTTGTCGATGACACGACGGGCCAGCCAACGCCGGCGCGTGTCCATTTCCGCTCGCCCGACGGACGCTACTTCCCTCCCTACGGGCATCGCCATGAGGTGAACGACAACTGGTTCGAAGACTACGGGGCCGATCTGAAGCTGGGATCGACGCAGTACGCCTATGTCGACGGCAAGTTCCAGATCGAGCTGCCGGTTGGCCGCTGCTACGCCGAGGCAAGCAAGGGCTTCGAGTTCGAGGGCCTACGCCAGGAGCTGAACATTCTGCCCGGCCAGAGTGAGCTGACCATTCATCTCAAGCGCCGCTTCGACTTGCGCCGCCAGGGCTGGGTCACAGCCGACACGCACGTGCACTTCATCTCGCCGCAGACGGCATGGCTGGAAGGACAGGCTGAGGGACTCAACATCATCAATCTGCTGGCCTCGCAGTGGGGCGACCTCTTCACCAATGTCGGCGATCTCAGCGGCCAACTGTCGGGCTGCTCGCGCGACGGCACGCTGGTCTGGGTCGGCACCGAGAACCGTGAGCACGTGCTGGGCCATATGAGTCTGCTGGGCACAAAGGGCGAGCCGGTCATGCCACTGTGCGTGGGCGGCCCCGACGAGAGCTACTTCGGCGACCCCATGTGGACCAGCCTGAGCGAATGGGCCGACCGCTGTCGCAAGCAGGATGGCCTCGTGGTCATCCCGCACTTTCCGGCGCCTTACGCTGAAGTTGTGGCCTCGATCATTCTGGGCAAGGTCGACGGCGTCGAGTTGCGCGAGTTCTACGCGCCGACACTGAACAACTACAATCTGCTGGAATGGTACCGCTTCCTCAACCTGGGCCATCGCGTGGCCGCGGTTGGGGGCACCGACAAGATGTCGGCCGGTATGCCCGTCGGCGGCGTGCGCACCTATGCCCGCCTCGGCGACGACGAGCTCAGCTATGGCAACTGGGCCAAAGCGGTGCGCAGCGGGCAGACGTTCACGACCTCAGGCCCGCTCATCGACATCAGCGTCGACGGCAAGGGCATGGGCGACGCCATTCACCTGCCCGCAGGCGGAGGAACACTCGAAGTTCAGGCAACCGCGCACTCGGTTGCACCCTTCCATGTCCTGCAGATCGTGTGCAACGGCCAGGTTGTCGCTGAGGAGAAGACAGAAGCCGGCTCGTGCGCGGCGCGCCTGTCGGCCAGGGTGGCTTTGGATAGCAGCAGTTGGATCGCCGCGCGCTGCCTGAGCATGCTCAAGCTGTGGCACTGCTGGCCGGTGCAGATGGCGGCGCACACCTCGCCCGTCTACATCACCGTCGACAACCGTGAGCAGTTCAGTCCGTCCGATGCCACCTATATGCTCACGATGCTCGACGGCGGGTTGACGTGGCTCGACACGCTCTCCATCCCCGCAAACCCAGAGCGGCAAACGGAGATCAAGAGCTTCTTCGAGCAAGCAAAGCACAGCCTGGAACACCGCCTGCACGGGCACACACACACCGATGCCGCCAACCCTTTTCCTTGATCTCGACGGAACCGTGATGCGCAACCCGTTCTGGCCAGCCGTCTTCCCGGCCGTCAGCGAGCACCTGGCAGGGAAGACGGGCTGTTCGAGCGCGGCCATCGTCGATATGATCGTAGCCGAAAACCGGCGCCGCATGTCCGGCAACGGGGACGCGGCGCGGGCCATGGACTGGGACGACATCGTACAGACGGTCGCAGCGCGCCTGGGCGTCGCTTGCGATCTCTCGGTCGAGCAGTTGGTCCTTGACCATAGCCTGCCGCCCACGACGGCGATCCTCGACGAAGCCGACCGGGCGCTGGCAGATGTCGCAGCGCAGGGCTGGCAGATCGTTGTCGCGACGCACGGGCTATCCAGGTACCAGTTGCCGGTCTTGCGCGCGCTGAATCTGCTGCCCTTCTTCGCCGATTTGGCCACGCCCGATACGCGCGGCTGCTTCAAGCAGTCGCGCGCCTTCTGGCTCCCCTACCTCGACGCGTGTCGCCCGCTTGTTCACTGCGGCGACTTGTACAGCGACGACGTGCTTCCCGCCCGCAGCTTTGGCATCGGCAGCGTGTGGAAGACAACGCCAGCGGAGTCCCTGGCGGGCGTCGCCGACCCCTTCCAGCGCGCCCGGCTCATTGCCCTGCCCGCGGGCAACCACGTTCGCCCCGACGCGGTGATCTTTCATCTCAACGAACTGCCGGGTGTGCTGGAGAGAATGGGACACGGATAAAGAAAAAAGAGCCGCGCATTAGCAGAGATGACGTCTCTGCTAATGCGCGGCTCATTTGGTTCCCGTCCGCGTCCTATTCGATTGCCTTGCGCACCCGGCCTGCAGCGTGAGCGAGCCGGTCACGCGCGTCAGCAGCCGTGACGTTGGCCAGCAACATCACCAGCGCCACTTTGACCTCGTTGTTGGCCGCCGCCAGCGTCACCGCCGCCACCTCCTCGGAGACACCCGCCACGCGCTGCACGATGCGCCGGGCGCGATCAATCAGCTTGGAGTTCGTGCCCCGCACATCAACCATCAGGTTGCCATAGGTCTTGCCCAGGCGAATCATCGTCGCTGTCGACAGCATATTTAGAACCATCTTCTGCGCCGTTCCTGCCTTCATGCGCGTCGAGCCGGCCACCACCTCGGGCCCCACCAGCGGCGCTATCTCAACGTCAGCGAGAGCGCCGATCTCCGACGGCTTGTGGCAGGCGAGTGCAACCGTTACAGCGCCCAGCGCCCGAGCCTTACGCAGCGCGCCGATCACGTATGGCGTGCGCCCCGACGCGGCAATCCCGACCACCACATCCTTGCGGGTCACGCCCGATTCCACCACATCGCGCTCGCCCGCCAGGGGGTCGTCTTCCATTCTCTCCAGCGATGACGTCAGAGCGCGTGGGCCGCCGCAGATGACCCCGCACACAAACTCGGGCGGCGTGTTGTACGTCGGCGGCATTTCCGCTGCGTCGAGCACACCCAGCCGCCCACTCGTGCCGGCGCCAAAGTAGTAGAGATGGCCGCCCGTCTGCATGCGCTCAACTATTATGTCAACAGCCTGCCCGATGCGGGGTAGTTCCAGCGCGATTGCGGCCGCGACTTTGCCGTCTTCGGCGTTGATCAGTTGCACAATCTCCAGGCTGGAGCGCGTGTCAATGTCCAGCGTCGCGGGATTCACCGCTTCGGTCAACAAGCGATCGAGCGCCATCCCCTGCCTCGCTTTGTCCACATTACTTGATGAAGGTCTGCGTCCAGGCCGGGCGTTCGGGCCGGGGCGTCATCTGTTGCCATTTCTCGTCGGTCAACCGCTCTGCCAGCGGCACGGTAAACTCGTAGTACGAAAAGACGCCGCCCTTGGCCAGTGTAAGCGTCCCTTCGATGGGAACAAGCACATAGATGGGGAAGGCGTCGCCGACCCCCTCCTCCAGGGCTTGCTGGCTGTTGGAATCGGTATGTACGTCGGCCACAAC
>CAYOEZ010000106.1:11354-15562 GCA_964402955.1 uncultured Ktedonobacterales bacterium
AGCCCGACGCGTGTCTGCGCCGCCAGGGCTGCCAGCCGGGCATACACGTCTGGGACAGGCTCAACATAGCCTTGCGCACTCTGCTCCGATGGGCCGATGGCGGTCAGTTTGATCGTCGTGCTCTGCTTGGCATAGAGAATCGTATCGTGGCGCAACTCCGCCCACGAGCCGAGCGCTGTGTGCAACTGCTTGTCGGTCCAGGCGCTGGTCTGCATGAACGACGGGTAGCCCTGGCTGCGGGGCGTGGTCAGCGGCAGGAGTGCATACAGCCAGCCCCAGTAGAGATTCTGCGTCCAATCGCTCTGCGGCAGCGCCGCGAACTCCGAACGCAGCCGCGTCACTTGCTCTTTGTAGTTGGCGTAGGCGGTTTCTTTGTACATCGTATCAAGAATCTCGTACGCTCGCTGCGAGCCAAAGACAGCCAACACATCCAAACCCTTCGGGAACAGACGGGGCTTGGCGCGCGTGCCGACTTTGTCGTAGACAAGCTGCTGGAAAACGTAGGAGTCGGGGATGAAACGCTGGCCCATGAAGCGGAAGGCCTTACTGACGGTCTCCGCATTTTCCTGGTCAGTGACATACGACGACACGATGCGCGGCGCGGGCAGCTTCATCGCCTCAGCGATGAAGGCATCCAGCCTGGCGGTGTCAGCCAGATCTTGCAGCGCAGGCGTCCGCCCGTAGACCGCCGCGGCCACGGCCTGATAGTCGTAGACCGTCAAATCGTCGCTGGCGCCGACAAAGAAGGCGGTCGGCCCATAGATGCGATCCCACACTTTCAGGGCAGGCTCCGCTCCAACCGTGCTCTTCTCCAACGCCGACACGATCAGCAGCGCACGGCGCGTCTCCTCACGTCCGAGCGCCAGGGCCTCAGCCGTCTTGCCCGGCTGCAGGCGGAAGCCGATGCGCCCGTACCACATCATGGCCTTGAAGAACGCCTTGAACTGGTCGTTGCGCGTATAGTGGCCACGTGGGGCATACTGGCTGTAGTCTTCTTTGTAGCCAAAGAGGGGCGAATCCGCGTAACCCTGGTGCGCCTCGATCAGCGCCAGTTCCTTCTCCACAACGGCGCGCACGTCGGCCGGGATGGGCGTCGAGGCATCCAGCAGCCTGGCCGCCACCGCGAAGAAAGCGAGCGTGGCTCGCGCCGAATCCTTGACCGGCCCCTGCGCCGCCTGGTACTGCCCATCGCTGGCCGCCAGCATGGACATGCTCAGCCCTTTGGCGGCAGCGATCAGGTTGTCAAACTCGACGCTGCGCAAGACGTAGTCGTACAGGACGTGATAGGCATGCAGAACGCTGTCCGTGGTAACGAAAAGGGGCACGTTGCGATCTTTGCCCTGCTTGTAGATGTCGTAGATCTGGGCGACGCCGGCGGGCGTGACCACAAACCCGTTACTGGCCAGCAGCGCTTTCTGCTCATCGCTCAGCTCACGCAGCAGCGCCGGGTTGCCTACCTTGTCGGCGGCAAAGCCGTAGGCAGCAAGGGCCGGCCTGGCATCGACGCGCACGGAGACGTAGGCGAAAGACGGCAACGCCGCCCCCTGAGCAGGAGCGGGCGTGGCTGCGCCTGTTGGCCGGGGTGTCGCTTGAACAGGTTTCGTCGCTTGAGGAGTAGGCATGGTTGTGGGGGTCACTCCTTCCAGACCACAGGCAGCCAGGAGCAGGCTGGCGAGGGTCAGGAACACAAGAACGCCGTAAAATGGTCGCTGTATCATAACTCACCTCCACTGATAAGACGGAGGATCGGGTCAAAATGTTCCTTGAGGGCATCCCTCCTATTCCAACTTGCGCAGCATAGCCGAGCGCGCCATCAACAATGAGCGGCTGAAGCATACGATCCCGCCCACCAGCAGCGCCGCCGGCGCGCCAAAAGCGTTGGCCACCGCGCCCGCTTGCAAGCTGCCAAAGGGGGCCATACCGTTGAAGGTGAGGTTGTAGAGTCCCATCACTCGCCCGCGCAGATGGTCGGGGACCTCGGTTTGCAGCAGGGTGTTGGTCATCGCGTTCTGCACGATCATGGCGAAGCCGAGCACCAACAGGGTCACAATCGTCAGGGGGAAGGAGCGCGAGAGCGCAAAGATGATCAGCGTCGGCGGGAAGAGCAGATTGGCGCCCAGGAAGATCAGGCCCTTGCGCCGGGTGTTGGAGAAGCTGGCCAGCGCCAGCGAGCCAACCAGAGCGCCCACTCCGACGCACGTCATCATCACCCCCTGGCCTGAGGCGCCGACCTTCAGCACATCCTTTGCCATGATGGGCATCATGGTAGCGTAGGACATGCCGAAGACGCTCGTGACGCTGGCCATCAACATCAGCGTGTAGACCAGCGAATTGGTGCGGGCGTAGCTCAGCCCTTCGACGATGTCGGTGCGCACCGACTGGCTGCGCACGTGCGACTGCAGCGGCTTGTGGTTCATCATCAGCAGGCCCACGATCACGGCCAGGAAGCTCAGGGCGTTGATGTAGAATGCTCCCGCCGGACCGATCTGGGGAATAGCGATCATAATGCCGGCAAGAGCGGGGCCAAAGATGCGCGAGCCGTTGAAGATGGTGGAGTTGAGGGCAATGGCGTTGACCAGGTCATCCTTGCCCACCAATTCCACCACGAACGTCTGCCGGGCCGGGCGGTCGAAAGCGTTGATCGTACCCAGCGCCAGCGCACAGACCGCCACATGCCAGACCTGCACCTTGCCGGTCGATGTCAGAATGGCAAGCACAAGAGCCTGGACGGTCGCCGCAATCTGCGTCAGCAGAATGAGGTGGCGCTTGTTGACGCGATCGCAGACCACGCCGGCAACCATCGAGAAAAGAAGCACCGGGATGGACGAACAGAAGCCAATCACGCCCAGCCAGAGCGGTGAATTGGTCAATTGCAGCACCAGCCACTGCTGGCCCAGCACCTGCATCCAGCTACCGGTTTGGGAGATGATCATCCCCGCCCAATACAGGCGATAGTCGCGGTGGCTGAAGGCTCTGAATGTGTCCACCCTGCGCTGCGACGGCGTTGTTGGTCTGGCCATGTCTTACTCGATCCCTGCGAAGAGGTCCGTCTCCCCCGCCTGGCCGGGCGCCAGAGGCGGTTGCACGCGCATGTAATACTCCCTGCCCATCGGCTCACTCCACACCTCGCCCCCCATGCGCAGGACCATCGTGAACGGGCCATTGGGGTTCAGTTGCGTGCGGTGGCACCAGAACGACGCCACCTTCTTGTCCAGAACCGACGAGACGTCGACCACAGTCGTCACAACCTCGTCGGGCATGCCCCATTCGGCCAGGTTGCCATCACGCGGCCCGTCCAGCTTGCTGATGTCGACGCCTGCGGCCTGCAGTTTTTCGGCGATCTTGGCAAAGAAGCGGCGCGGCAGCGCGGTGTAGTAGAACTTCTGCACTGTGTACGGCGCAAGACCGGCGGCGATCTGCTGCGGGTACTGCGCCGGGTCGGCCGCGGCAGCCACCGCCGCGACCGTGATTTGGTGAATGGCAATGTGATCAGGATGGCCGTAACCGCCATTGGGCTCAAATGTGACAACCACCTCGGGTCTCAGCTCACGAATGAGACGGGTCACCTGTCCCACTGCCAAAGTGCGGTCGGCCCGCCAGAGGCAGCGCGGGTCGTCGTTCTCGGGCGTGCCCATCATGCCCGAGTCGCGATAGCCCAAAAAGATGGGCGGATCGATACCCATGCCGCGCGCTGCGCAGCGCAACTCATTCTCACGCACCTGGGCCAGCGTTTCCGGCGTAGCCAGCGACGGGTCGCTGATCTCGCCGGCCTCACCGCGCGTGGCGCAGATCAACTCAACCCGATAGCCGCGGGCGGCATAGAGGGAAAGCGAGCCGCCTGTGCCAAATGATTCGTCGTCGGGGTGAGCAAAGACAGCCAGGAGGGTTTTCTGGGCCATAGCAAACCAGCTTCAGTGCGATGATTCCACGCCATAGGTGTGGTGCAGTCATTATAGCACCAGGGTAGAGGGGGGTCAAGGCAACTGGCGCTGAATCGACATTTCAAGATAAGGGCGCTCTTGAAAACCACAGAGTCACAGAGTGGCTGTAAATGGGTACGCCCGCGTCATATTGGCATCGGGAGGCCTCAAAGCGACCGGCCAAGAGATGTTCTCCGTGCTCTCTGTGCCTCTGTGGTGAATACAACACACCATCTTGAGTTGTCTGGGCCGGCACGGTCTCAGCAATCCTCAATATGACTCGGTCCC
>CAYOEZ010000107.1:0-11992 GCA_964402955.1 uncultured Ktedonobacterales bacterium
ACACGCTCGCATGGCAGCGCGGCGATGGCGCGGTCGATCGCCTGCTGGCCAGCGATCCGCCGTTCGAGCGTGACGACCGGATCCACCTGATGGAGCCCGCGTACCGCCGCCTCGGAACGAGCCTCCTCCGCGCGATGATCCACGCGCTCCAGCCCGAGCGCCGGGCGCGCGTCGCTGCGCGGGAGGAGCCGTCGCGCTGAGCGGCCGTCGTGAGATGCTGCGCTCCATGCGCACCACAGATTCCACCGCCGCTGCAAGGTTCGGGAAGACGCCCACCGCAACGCCTGCCAGCAACGCCGCGCCCAGGCACGCTGCCTCGGTAACCTGAGGCACACGCAGGGGGATATTGCAGATGTCTGCTTTTAGCTGCAGCCACAACGGGCTGCGCGCCCCTCCGCCAACAGCATGAAGCTCACGTATCGTCACGCCGCCTTGCTTGAGAACATCCAGGTTGATGCGCAACTCGAACGTGAGACCCTCCAGGAAAGCCTTGGCCAGCACGGCGCGTGTTGTCGAGAAGGTCAGTCCGAGGATAGCGCCCTTTGAGGCCGTGTCAAGCCACGGTGTGCCACTGCCGGCGAAATGGGGCAGAACGAGGAGCGGCGTCGGCCCTTCCGGCGCATCGGCCAGGATCAGATCGTAGGCGTCCTGGCCGCCGGCTGCGGCAGACTCTTTCTCCCACACGCCCAGCGTGTCACGGAACCAGCGCAACAGCAGGCCGCCGCTGTGATTGAGTGTCATGCTGAGATAAAGCCCCGGAACAACGTGACGATAGACGGAGATGTTGCCGCGCCGCAGCGGCTCGGTCACGGACGGCGTGCTCATTGCCACTTCAACAACTTCCGCTGTGCCCGTGGAGACCATTGCCACGCCCGGCTGGATCACGCCGCTGCCGAGCGCGGCGCAGGCTTGATCGTGCCCGCCGCTGACCAACAGGACATCGTCATCGAGGCCCAGGCCGCGGCGAAGCTCAGGACGCAGCGCGCCAACGACGCCGCCCGTAGCAGAAGCGAGTGGCGAAAGCCTGCTTGCATCGATGCCGCAGCGCTCCAAGATGTCGGTCGCCCAGCCTCCCCCGGTCAAGTCGTACATCTGGGTGCGCGAGGCCAGACAGTGGCTGATGGCCGGCTTGCCGCCCAGGCGCTGCAAGAAGAAGTCTTCATAGAGCAGAAAGCGCGCCGCAGCCGACCAGGTCTGTGGGTGACGCCGCTGTAGCCAGAGCAGCTTGGGCAGCGTATTGATCGTGTGCATGGGCATGCCGGTGCGCGTGAACAGGTTCTCAGCACCAAACTGCTCGGCCAGCCACTGGTTCTCGGCCACGGTGCGCGTGTCCATGCCCAGTATGAAGGGGGCCAGGGCGTGACCATCATGGTCGACCGGCGCAACGGCCTCGCCTTGCACAGACAGCGCCAGCGCCACCGGCGCGTCGCCGCGCGCCTGCGCCACCGCCTCGCGCACACACTGCCAGGCCAGGCGCCAAACCAACTCGCCATCCTGCTCGGCCCAACCCGCTTGCGGCGTCGCAATGGCATACTCGCGCCCGCTGCGCCCCAGAATCTGCCCGGCGGCGCTGAAGACGATGCACTTGCAGCCGGTCGTACCGATGTCCAGACCAATCAGAGACACGTCTGACTCCTGGCTTCACCCTCACTCCAACCCTCTCCCAGGGAGGGAGAGGGAGCGCCATCCATCGCTGCGCATCCCCCTCTCCCCATCGGGGAGAGGGCGGGGTGAGAGTCGATCAACTATTCCGCGTTGTGGTGATACACATCCCAACCAAAGTACGTCTCAAAGGCCTCCGCCAGGATGGGCGCGACGTGCGAGCCGTTCATCGCCACATGGTGCTCGAAGCCGTTCTTGCAGATGTAGCGCATCAGCTTCTGCAAGTTGGGAATCTCGACCACGGCCTTCGCTCCAAACGTCTGCAACGGGTCGTCGCTAAATGCGCCCTCGCCCACATACGTGTTGATGGCGCCGTTGACATCGTCAGTGCTGATGCGGGCGAACGTGACCGGGCCGGCAGGCGTGCGGCCGGCCACAGCGCCCCAGGTGTTCTCCTCACCCAGCGTTGTGCCCAAAATCTCGGCCGTGCGTATCCTGATGTTGGGCAGGAAGCTCTTGGCCCAGTTGCCACAATGGAAGAAGACGCACTTGTTCAAGTCGTCGCCGTAGTTATTGTTCCAGTCGACCAGGGCGCTCGGCGCGCCGGACGCAAGCTGCAGCGCATACATGCTGGCAACGCCGGTGACGTCTACCTCGCAGGCGCTCGGCATCAGTTTCTCGCTCATCATGCTCATCACCGTGCAAGCATTGACGCCATAGTTGGCCTGGATCGAGTTCCAGCACTGCAAGGCCGTGGCGTTGATATCGTTGGCTTCCATCCAGTCCAGCAGGACAACCGCCAGCCTGGCCATCTTGACCAGCGCCGGCGCCGGCACGCCATCTGTCCTGGCGTAAGCGCCGATTTCGCGCAGCTTGGCAGTTACCCTGGCGTCGCTATCGGCGAGCTTATTCGCAGCGCCGAACACCTCGGACAGGTCAATCGTCGAGACGCTGATGCCACACGACTCCAGCAGTTTCTCGCTGAAGCGCACGGTCTTGAAGGCGTCGGGCCGCGCCCCGACTGCCCCCAGGCGCGCCCCACGTAAGCCCTTGACCACCTTGCACATCGCCACGAAGCGGCTCAGGTCGGAGCGGAAGCTGGCGGTCAGGGGATGAACGGTGTGTCGCTCGGTCAGTGAGTATGCGTAGCCGTACTGGCGCAGGTCGTTGCACACCGAAATCTTGCCACAGAAGGCGTCACGGCGGCGCTCGACCGACAACTGCGCCAAGTCGTCCGGGTAAGCCTGCACCAGAATCGGCGTATTGAGACCGGACAGCCGGATCGTGTCGGCGACGCCCTTTTCGTCGCCAAAATTGGGCAGCGTCACCAGGATGCCGTCGATGCGGTCACGGTGTTGCTTGAACAGATCGGCGCATTGCTTGGCGTGGCTCCATGTCTCCACCGAGCCGAACTTGGTATCGCTCTCGTCGAGGATGACCGGCTCAACGTCCATTTCCTTACAAAGCCCCAGAATATCCTGACGCGCCTCAGTAATCAGCCGGTCGGGGAAGAAATCCCGGTTGCCGACGATAATTGCCAGAGTAGCTTTCGCCATCGTATCCCTCCTCTTAGTCGTTTGACAACTGATCCACGGCCGCCAGCAAATCGTCTTCGCTCACGCGTCCTTCCATCCAGGTATCCTGCAAGCGGCGCATCTCGAGCACAGTCGACGGCTTGACGATAACATCGTCATAGCTGATGGGCTGGTCAATCGGCACAGCGCGCACGAGAGTCGAACCTTTGGCCAGGCCAATCGGCAGCAGCCCCTCTGCCTTGGCCGCCTCGTAGCCATCGATCAAGCCATAGTAGCTCACACCACCGATGGAATCGAGCATCTCCCCCGGCTTGAGGTCACGCTTGGCCACAGCAAACACCTCAGACGTCAGGTGATCGAGCGGCCACATGTTTGACCGCTGGCGCAGAACCATCAGCGCGCACGTCAGCGGCACCTCGATACTGCACAGATGGAAGGGGCGGAAGAGCGTGTAGTAAGGACCATGCCCCATATCACGCAACACCAACGCCTCGCGCAGGCGGGGGTGCGACGTGGTGACGATCAGGAAGACGCCCGGCGCGACCTTGCCGACGCCGAAATCGACAACGCCGGTCTTGTTCAGCACGCCGCCATCACGCTTGAGGGCGAAGGTCTTGTTCAGGTCATCGCGATTGGTCGTTGGGCCGTGCATGCCGCGCACATCCGGAACAAGGCCCGTAGCATTAGACACCGCGGCCATTTCGACCATCGTCTTGCTGCCGTCAACAAACTCGATCAGCATATTCGGGCTTAGCCCGCGGCGCGCAGCCTCTTTGACCCAGGCCGCGTCTGTCGGAGCGGCGTGGCGATCAAGCGGGTTGTTCTTGCCCTTGCCCGCCGCGACCACTGTCAGGCCGAGCGCAGTCGCGAAGTCGTACAATTCCTTGCACGCCGCCGGTTCATCGCCCGCCGCCAGCGAATACAGCACATTCTTCTGGCGCGCATACCAGTGCAGGAGCGGCCCGACGGTGATGTCCGTCTCTACGTTCATCATCGCCAGATGCTGGCCGCGCCGCGCCGCGCGCAGAGCCGCCCGCGTGCCGATCTCAGGCACACCGGTCGCTTCCAACATCACATCGATGGTCGCCAAGTCTGTGATCACATGGTAGTCGTTGCTCACAACGCGCTTGCCAGCAGCCACCGCCGCGTCGGCTTGCGCCGCCGTCGCAGCCTCGACGATCTCACCCTCGACCAGCCCAATCTTGTAAGCGGCCTTTGCTCGATCCAGATCGATGTCACCGATGGCGACGACATCGATGCCCTGCATCATCTGACACTGCGCGACAACATCCGTTCCCATTTGCCCGGCGCCGATCATGCCAATCCGCACCGGCTTGCCGGTCGCAGCCCGCGCCGCCAGATCGTCGTTCAGTCCAATCATGCGCCTACCTCTTGATCTCCGTGATTATGAGCACAACACCATCACTTTCAGAGCCTCGCCCGCGTCGGCAACCGCAAACGCCTTGTCGATAGATTGGAGCGGGAAGGTATGCGTGACAAGGTCTGCCTTGATGATGTTGCGCTGCAGCAGGTCCAACGCCGCTTCGTGGTGGCGGGGATGATACGAAAACGAGCCGATGACGCTAATCTCGCCATAGTGAATGCGATTGGAATCCAGCGTCGTCATGGGGCTGCCCTTGGGCAGGCCGCCAAACAGAATCACTCGCCCGCCCTTGCGCACAGATTCGACTGCCTGCTGCTGCGTAGCCGTCACTGGGTTGGCGCAGATAGCGATGTCGGCGCCCCGGCCTCCCGTCGCCTCGCGCACCCGCGCCGCTACATCATCCAGCAGCGGATCAAGCACCAGGTCTGGCCCATAGCGACGGGCCAGGTCGCGGCGCGTCTTGCTGCGTTGCGACAGTATTACGCGCGCGCCACGCGCCCTGGCGACCATAATGTGCAGGCAGCCGATTGGCCCCGCGCCAATCACCAACACGGTATCGCCCAGGGTTGTGCCGGCCTGCTCGTGGCATGCCAGAACCGATGAACACGGCTCGGCCAACGCCGCCTGGATAAACGACATGTCAGGCGGCATGTGATGCAGGATGCCGTTGCGCAGCACCTCGCCGTCCAATGCCATCAGTTCGGCGAAGCCACCCGGCAGACCGACGGTGTTACCCAGAAAACGCAGTTTGTCGCACAGGTTGAACTGCCCACGCGCACAATAGTAGCAGCGGCCACAGTGCACGTCGGGAGCGACCGAGAGACGGTCGCCCACAGCGTAGCCCACGACCGTTTTGCCGACCTCCGTTACCTCAGCGCCGATTTCGTGGCCCAGAGCAACGCTCTCCACCCCGGTTGGCGGACCCTCCCGCCAACGGCGCAGGTCCGAGCCGCAGACGCCACAGGCCTTGACCTGTATAACAATGCCGTCATCGGGCGCAAACGGCGCAGGCACGTCACGCATCTCAAACTGGCGCACTCCCACCAGAAACGCTGCCTTCATTGCTCGCTTCGTCTCCTCTTACGCCTTGTCGCCAGCCAGCTTCTTGCCCACCGCCCCACCTGGGTGCGTCTTGCCGAAGTCTGCGATGGTGTAACCGCGCAGCTCGAGCAGCAGAACGCACAATACATCGCAGGCTGCCGCATTGACCAGCGAGCTGCCTGTGGCAATCATGCCATACTGATCGATGTCACCGACACTGACAACATGATAGACCACGTCCGCTTTCCTCGCCAGCGGCGCTTGCGGCGCCTCGGTATGAGCGACGATTTTCGCGCCGCGGGCGTGTGCCAGGTCAGCAAACTGGTTGACCTCGGCGCTCTGCCCACCCTTTGATATTATGTAAATGACATCTCTAGGCGTGATGGCGCCCGCTCCGCCGTGCAAGCTGTCGGAGGCTTCGATGTACAACGCCGGCGTGCCGCAGCACGACAAGAGATGTGCAAAGCGCCGCGCCGTGGCTGCCGATGTTCCCGCTCCGGTCACCAGAACGTGGCCCTTGCAGTTGTAGAGAATGTCGACAACATCCTTGATTCCTTCATTCATCTGCCCGGCCAGAGCCTGCACAGCCAGCGCTTCGAGAAGCAGAACGTCTCGAGCTCGGGCAACCATGTCCGCTGATTGCATCATGATGTTTACTTCTCCTCCAACCATGGCATACACCCTCCACCTGACAGGCATTATCTGCAAAGTTGGTTCAGAAGCGTCTTTCTTGCCGGGGATACGCCTGGAAAAGGAGTGCGCGGTGCCATACTGATCCAGTCGTCTCCCCCGCTCGCATCGGGCCACGCAGTGAGCGCAGCAGATCGAACGTCAACCAGCGCGACAATTGTGTTCCCGGGCGCCTCGAATCTCGATCTTCATCGGCTTGCGTGAGTTCGCCTGCAACGCGGCATTCCTTACCCGTAGTAATGGCAAGGCAGCTACATTATAGCATCCACAAGAGTAAGCTTCAACGCGTCAAATGCAGGAGTGTCAGTGTTCAGAATCAGCGTCATGACCGATCAAGAACTCGCCGGCTTGATCATGTGGATGCCGGGCGGGATGATCTACCTGGTTGCGCTGAGCGCTTTCTTCAAGTGGATCAGCAGGAACGAGCAACCCTATGACGGCAGCCTTGTATAACGCGCGTAACGGTTCACCGTTGTCTTGCACATAGACGCTAACGACGTAGGGGCGCTGCTTGCTGCGTCAGACCCACGCCGTTGAGACAACACGTATGGGCGCAGCAAGCAGCGCCCCTACGTCCACACCTCAACTGTGATCAGTTTCTGACGCACACCATGACGCGCCGAGAGGAGCGTGGGGGAAACCCCACTCTCCTCTCGACGCGTCGCCCACATCATCTAGTGAATCTGGACGCTGCCTCAGTGTATCCAGACCGCCGTTCCGAGTACCGCCCAGTCGTAGAGCGTCTTGGCGTCTTTGTCGCTCAGCATGATGCAGCCATGCGTCTGTGGTCGCCCCAGCATTGAATCCGGCAGCTTTGTCTGATTCTTGCCCACACGCGCCATAGCGTGGAAACCATTCTCCCATTTGCCGGCATAGTAGATCCCCATCCACGACGGCATCCCCCACTGCATCGAGCTGGAGTAGGCGTAGGGCATCTTGCTCAGTATGGTGAAGTTGCCCTTGCGCGTCAGATAGGGCGCCTTGCCAGTCGACGCCTTGAAGCGCCAGACCACCTTGCTGTTCTCCCACACCGTCACCTGCTGCTTGGCAATGTCCACCTCGATCTTCTTACCGGCCGCCGCCGTCGATGGAGTAGGAGCCGATCCCTTCAGGCGCGCCATCCCAGCCTGCGCTTCTACGCCCTTCGTATCTACATTGGACGCCTTTTGATAGTTCAGATACGCATCCGCATTTTTGCCGCTCTTCTCTAGCAGATCAGCGTAACCGAGGTAGGCGCTGTAGAGCCTGGTCTTGACCGACCGATAGTCGGGATTGCCATTGTAGATAGTGCGCAGCGGCTCAATTGCAGCCGAAAAGTCGCCGGCGCCGAGAGCGGTTGTGCTCTGCAAATAGAGCTGCGCAGATGTGCGCTCACCCACTGCACGCACGTCTCCCGGATTGATCGCCAGCGCCTTGTCGAATTCGGCGACAGCCTCAGCCAGTTTCTCCGTCCGCACGAGTTGCACAGCATAATTCAGATGCGCCGAGAACAGCTTTTCCTTCAGAGACGCATCGCTGGGAGCGCTCTTGAAAAGGCCCTCAACGATCGGAATGACCTGAGGCCAGTTGCTGTCCTTCCAAGCCTGATCGAGCATCGCCTGGGTGGTCAATGGGGTAGGCGTGGGTGATGGCGAAGGAGAGGGAGTCACCGTTGCCGTCAGTGCCACGGGAGCGACGACGGCAGCCGTTGCCTCTGCCGCAGATTGCACATGGCAGGGCTGATCAGTCGCCAGGAGTCCGGCCAAAGCGTCGTCGCTAAAGCCCCCCCGGGCCGCGGTCGTAATCCCCCACAGAGCGACAACAACGACAGCGACAACCAGAACAAAGGTCAGGCGCTTGACAAGCCCGCCTCTGTTGAGGGAGGCGACCGGACGTGCATCAGCAAGACGTGGCGCCGGCCTGGTTGGCGACAGCGACGTACGCACGAAAGAAGGCTCCTCTGAGTCTGATAGTTGCACCGTTTCCCCCTGATCAAGATACCGCTGGCTGGCATTCTATCGACGTGCATAGCGCCGTCTCATAAGTATCAGACGATGTTATACGTCATTCGTTATTCCCGCATCCCTTCATCGACGTCTTTCTGTGTGCTTTACCCAGACATTTCAAGACAAGGGCGCTCTTGATAACCCGGAGGCACAGAGGACACGGAGTTGACTGTGAATGGGTACGCCCGCGTCCGATCGGCATCGGGAGGCGTCAAAACGACCGGCCAAGAGGAGTTCTCCGTGATCTGTGTGCCTCTGTGGTGAATACAACACACTATCTTGAATTGTCTGCGCCTCACCGCCAATAGTTGCATTTCTCCCAAAAGTATGCAAGAATACCCACCACGAGACACCAACAACGTGGAGATGACAGATGCCCCCTCGAATACTGGCGGCCGCTGACGCCGTGCGTTTGATTCCCAACGGCGCCACCGTCGCCGTCGGCGGCTTCGTCGGTATAGGCCACCCGGAAGAGTTGACGGCAGCCCTCGAACAGCGCTTTCTCGCCAGCAGCGAGCCGCACGACCTCACGCTCGTCTACGCAGCAGGGCAGGGCGACGCCCGCAGCCGCGGACTGAATCATCTGGCCCACAGTGGGCTGGTGAAGCGCGTCGTCGGCGGCCACTGGAACCTGGCGCCCAGGTTGGGTCAGATGGCGCTGGACGGACAGATCGAAGCCTACAACCTGCCCCAGGGAGTCATCACGCACTTATATCGCGATATCGCAGCCGGTAGACCGGGCGCTATCACACACATCGGCCTGCAAACCTTCGTCGATCCGCGCCGCGGTGGGGGCAAGCTCAACTCACACACCACCGAAGATCTGATCGAGGTTGTCACCCTGGCCGGGCGAGAGTGGCTGTTCTACCATGCCTTTCCCATCCACGCCGGCCTGTTGCGTGCCACCTCCGCCGATGAGCACGGCAATTTGAGCATGGAGCGCGAGGCCGTGACCCTGGAAATGCTGTCCATTGCCCAGGCCGTGCGCAACTGTGGCGGCGTGACGATCGCCCAGGTCGAGCGCATTGTGCCGGTCGGCAGCATTGACCCCAAGCTGGTGCAGGTCCCTGGCATTCTGGTGGATGCGGTCGTCGTGGCGCGGCCTGAGAACCACTGGCAGACCTTCGCTGAGCAGTTCAACCCGGCCTACGTCGATCCCCCACGCGGCGGACAGGTCAACATGCCCATCATGGCGCTGGACGAAAGCAAGGTCATTGCCCGCCGCGCCGCACAAGAGCTTTTCCGCGGCGCGATCGTGAATCTGGGCATCGGCATGCCTGAGGGTGTAGCCTTTGTTGCCCATGAGGAAGGCGTGCTGGGTGAAATCGTGATGACCGTGGAGGCAGGCTGCGTGGGCGGCATTCCCGCGGGAGGAATGAGCTTTGGGGCTGCGTCATACCCGGAGGCTATCGTCGACCAGCCCTACCAGTTCGACTTCTACGATGGCGGCGGGCTGGATGTCGCCTTCCTGGGCATGGCGCAGGTGGACGGCAGAGGCAATGTCAATGTCAGTCGTCTGGGCAACCGGCTCATGGGCGCCGGTGGCTTTGTCAACATCTCGCAGACCGCGCACACCGTGGTGTTTTGCGGGACGTTCAGCGCCGGCGGCATGGTCGTTCACGTCGACCCCCAGGCAGGTTCCCTGTCGATCGAAAGCGAAGGGCGCTTCCCCAAGTTTGTGCCCGCGGTCGATCACCTGACCTTCAATGGCGCGTATGCCTGGCAGCAGGGGCAGAACGTCGTCTACATTACCGAACGCGCTGTGTTCAAGCTGACCGAGCAAGGGCTGACACTGATCGAGATCGCGCCAGGGCTGGATGTGGAGCGAGATGTGCTGGCGCGCATGGCCTTCCGACCTGCTGTGTCAGGCAATCTGTGTGTCATGGAGCAGCGGCTGTTCCGGGAAGCTCTGGTCGGCATGAAGTCTGAGCTGAGCGACAGGTCATCTCGCTCCAGAAGACCTCACGGCCGCAAGCCAGGGAGGGACGAATGAGCCAGCTAAACCACGTCAGCTTCCATTGCTTGGCGTGACCCCTGCTCAGGGCTGCTACTTCGCCGTGTAGCCGGCGTCGACTGGTATATTTGCCGCCGTGATGTAGGCGGAGGCATCGGAAGCCAGGAAGACAACGACGCCCATCAGATCGGTGTCATCAGCCAGGCGGCCCAGCATAGTGTGCTCGCTGTAGCGACGCACGAACGATTCCTTCATATCCTCGGTGTAGTAGCCGCCCGGGCTGATGCAGTTGCAGCGTACGCCTTGCGCTCCGTAGTAGCTGGCAATGAAACGTGTGTAGTTGATGATCCCGCCCTTATGGAAGTAGTAGTCCGGCGCGTACTTCATCGCTGTGCCCGCGTAGTTCACGGGATCGGGACCGACCATGCCATAGATCGACGCCACGTTGATGATCGAGCCGCTCCCCTGCGCCGCCATGACGTCGCCAAAGGCTCTCGTCATCAGAAACATGCCGGTGGCATTGACCTGCATGCTCTCAGCGAAGGCCGCTGCCGAGTCGCGGTAGCCCTCCTTCATGGGACGCGCCACGGCGTTATTCACCAGAATGTCGATGCGCTGGCTGTCGGCCACAATGGCATCGCGCAACGCATTCACCGATGACTCGTCGCTCTGGTCCAAGGGCAAGGGACGAACATCGTGGCCCAAAGCCCTGTGCTCGGCTGCCACCTTTTCGAGAGCATCCGCATGGCGTGCTGCTATATAGGTGCGCGCTCCTGCCTCGGCCAGCGCCGCCACAATCTGCCGTCCATACAGCCCGGCGCCGCCGCTCACCAGCGCCACCTTTCCCGCCAGCGAAAAGCGATCAAGAATGCCCACCGTGTCGTTCTCCCCTGTCCATAACATCAGTAGTATCTGGACTCAAAACAGCGCAGCGGGTTGCCCCGACTCCCGCTGTTGCTGTAGAAAATCGGTGAAGCGCCGCCTGACCAGATACTGCGAAGCCGTGCCCGTCACACCGATCTGCTGGATGGTAAGCGACGCGACCAGGCAGCCGATCAGACCAGCCTGGGGCAACGTTGCGCCGCTACAGAGGGCCGCGGCAATCCCCGCCATCGTGCTATCGCCGGCGCCAACGATGTCGATCTCACCGCTCACGTGGTAAGTCGGCACGCGGCGCACATCGCCATCGGCAGCCACCAACAGCCCCTCCTCGCCCAGGGTAACGTAGACAGGCCGCCCTGTTCGCTGTGCCAGTGTGCGTGCAACCTGTGCAATGTCGAAGGGCGCAATGCCCTGAACTGCGCTGTCCGTTGCCGACGCCGCTTCGCCTCGATTGGGCTTGACAATCATATTGCGAAACTCGCCGATGCGCGTGCGAGAATCAGCAAGAAAGACGACGTCAGGCCGCGCCTGCGCCAGCTCGCTCAGACAATTCCGCACCGTGTCCGTGATCACACCGTAGTTGCGCTCCGGCACTTGATCGGCGATCACCAGCGCGTCAAAGTGGTTGACTGCTTCCTGCAGCTTGTCGATGAGCCAATGCTCAGCCTGAGCGCTCAGTGGCTGGCGGTTCTTGATATCCAGACGGTTCAACTCCCTCGTCTTGCCGCCGCCGAGTTGCTGGAGAGGCTTGGTATAGGTTGGCGTCTGGAATCCGGGCGTCACATGCAGCCAGCCATCATCGATGCGCGCCCGCTGCAAAGCCTGACGCAGGTCATAGCCCTCGCCATCATCCCCCACCAGAGTCAGAACGGACACCTGCCCGATCCCCAACGCGGCCAGATTGTTGGCGACGGTGCCC
>CAYOEZ010000107.1:12002-15481 GCA_964402955.1 uncultured Ktedonobacterales bacterium
CAGCGCAGACGCGTCACATGGTGCGCCTCCAGGCCCGTCTCCAGCGAAACCTCCGCCAGGGTAGGATCGATATCCAGATACTTGTCCAGAAAAAGATCGCCGACCACGCAGATGCGCGTCTGCGAGAAGTGCGCCAGGATTGCCTCGAGTTGCTCAGGAGCCACGGCGTTCCTCCCATACGCTCGGCCAGCAGGCGGAACAGCGCCGGCACGGTCTGGCGATGGTCGCCACAGAAGTAGTAGCTCTCGCCGCCATCGGCCACCGTGCGCACCAGAATGGTCTTCCAGGGACGATAGTAGTAGCCGGGCTCGCTCTTGCTCGGCTGGCGGCGATAGTCGCCGTCGATCGGTATCAAATCGAAGACGGCAGTGGTGAAGTGACAGATCTCGCGCCCCTCCTGCCGGGCGACGTTGCGCGCCATAGACAGCGCTTTGAGATAGACCTCCGGCCCCATCACCGCGCTGCCAAAGTCCAGCAAAACGCCGCCCTCCAGGTTTTCGATCTGCGCGGCAAAGATGAGAAAGTCAGTGTACGATGCCTTGCCACAGGCCGCACCGTCGAAATTGGGGTGCTCGTGAATGATGTCATAGCCGATACCCACGTGAACAGTGGCAGGAACGCCCAGTTGATAGGCGTTGGCAAAGACACTCAATTCACGGTGGGGGAAATCGCTCTCTGCAATGGCTTTACCCAGCGCCTCGCCCAGCCCCAGGTCGCGGCCCGCTGCGTCTGACACGATCTGGTTGATCTCTCCCGTTTCGCGCCACAGACCGAATTGGCCATCGCGAATGTAGCGGGCGACACTCTCCGACGTCGCGCCGATGCGCGCCATCTCATAGTCATGGATGGCGCACGCCCCGTTTCCCGCCACGTGGGTCAGCAATCCGCGCCGCAGCAACTCGCGCAGAAAGAGCGAGTTGCCCTGCCTGATGACATGCGCACCCATCATCAGGATCAGCGGGCGGCCAGCCTTGCGGGCAGCCACCATGCAGTCGGCCAAGAGCGGCAGATTCGCATGCGTGTAAGGCGCAACCGGGGCGTCGAGCGCCATGACGGAGTCCAGGTGCATGTCATGCTCGCGCTCAGCCAATGGGCGCAGCCGCAGACGTGAACGATCAAAGAGGGTATAGCGGCTCATCGTGCATCCTCCGCAAAGAGATAGCCAAGCAGCGCTCGCCACTCACGATAGTCCGGGACGATGACGTCGGCGCCGACGCCGATCAACCGCTGGCGCTTCCAGGCGTCGATGCCCTCGCGCCGGGCCTCGTCGGAGGCGACGCCAATGGCCGTACCGCCGGCTTCCCTGGTGTTCTCTATCTCCACATAGCCATCGCCGAAAGAGAGCAACTCAGCGCCGCGCAGCTTATGCTCGGCAATAATCCACTGGATGACCGCAGCCTTCGAGAAGCGACGGAGGTCGTCGACCGCGCCGTAGAGATGGCTACCGAAATAGCCCGTCAGCCCCAACAGAGCGGCCTCCTCCTGCATGTAGACCTCGTCTGTTCCGCTGGCGCAGTAGAGGTCAAGCCCCTTGTCCCGCAAAGCGTTAAGCAATTCGAATGTGCCTGGCACAACCATGTCCACCGGCTTGATCTGCCCTGAGCGCAGCCCGGTGCGCCGGTAATCGATCCGTTCCAGCAGCAGGTCGTGATAGCGGCGCTTGTAGTCCACAGGAGGAAGCGGAGCGCCGCCGCGCCTGCTTACCTGCTCGGCCAGTTCCATCATCTGGTATATCGTTTGTTTGCCGGTCAGGCGGCCAACGTAATCCTCAACCACGACTTCCAGTTGAGCGCGCTGCTCGGCGCGTGGAGTGGCAGCGAGGATGTCTACCATCATGGGGATCATGATCGCCTGCCAGCCCTCCCGGATGAGAGAGAGCGTACCGTCGAAATCGAAGAGGACTGCGCCAAAGTGGCCGCGCTCGATGCGGTGGTTGATGATCTCGATGCTGGTGGCGGGCAGATAGCTTGCGCCGGGGATCAGGGCAGGCGAGCTCGGGTTCAAAGATGTCTCCTGTTGGGCTGAGCAGCGCGCCACACTCGGCGGAGCAGCCCTCAGCGGATTCTGGCAGTGAGGTGCGATGGCTCGACGCGCGTGCGCTCGTGGTGACGGGGTACGCTGGCGCGGCAGTGTCAGCATACCACATGCGCCTGCGTTGCGCAAGAACACCCGCTCAGGTGAGACAGAACTCGCTTTTCAGTTTTATCTGACAGATGCAGCGAATGTCTTGACGAACGCCATGCCGTCTGGTACAATACGCCTGCGTTTCCCGAAGAGGACCGCACTCATCGCGTGTCCCTATAGCTCAGTGGCAGAGCAGCGGACTTTTAATATGCAGGCCTTCGCACCGTCCGCGGGACTGGGGAGGATACAATATGGGGTATGTTATGAACGAAGAAGATACTACATGTAGTACGTCACCTTAAGCCCCATCACCCCCTCTTGCCACGATTTTCGACGAATCTTATGCACTCCATCAGCCCATTCCGGGCCGAAAAATCCGCTGCACTCGTCCGCTGACCAAAAAAGCGGGTTTTCGACCTCTTTGACCGCCTTTAGCACTCGCGCGCCTCCGCGTCAACCTAGTCCGCTGCACTAGCCCTTGGATCCAAACACTGGGCGAAAGCGGACTCTCTGCCTCCGCGTCAACGAAATCCGCTGCACGAGTCCTCTGATCAAAAACGTCGGATGCAGCGGGGTTTCCACCTCTGCGACCGCATTGTAGCACTCTCGCACCTCCGCGTCAACAAAATCCGCTGTAGTAGTCCGCTGATCCAACAAGGTGTGAATGCCTCAGCCCGCTTTTGCTGTTGGTTACTAGGTGAGCCGTCTGGTCAACCCGGTAGTAGTCCACCGGGTGGAGATAGCCGAGAGACGAATGCGGTCGCTCGGCGTTGTAGTGGATAATGCAGCGCGTCTCTCCGTCACAGGCAGCTAGTAGCTCCTCTGGTCATCGTCTGTCAGACCCTCTTAGCGGTGCATGCGGCGCAGTCGCTCCAATCCCCATTGGCTTCCAGGTGTGCCACCCGGGTGTTGATATCAGTTACACCAGATGCGGCCACAAAACGATGCCACTCAGCACCGAGAAATTGACTGCCCTGATCATGGACGATACGCTCTCCGCCGGGCAGATGGCCGGTCAGCTTGTCGCGAGCCTTTTGCGTGGTGGACGTCACCGTGTCAGCAAGCATCGTCACTTCAGGCTCCATGCCACGAGATACCGGCAGTAGCCGTCGAGAACGCCCACCACGTAATACCACCGTGGCTGGATGTACAAGGACATGATGTTAATGCCACACCAAGTCAGGGTGGTCCGTTTCCGGCGGGTGGGGCAGGCTAGCGATGGTTGGGTTTGGCTGCCGAGCGATGCAATCTCCTCAGGCGTTGCGGGAACGAGCTGGCGAGATGGAAGAACAAGGCGGTAAGCCAGGGTTCCCCATGTCTGACGGTGCGTCCACTGGTAGGACGTTACCCGTGGC